>NZ_JBWKQE010000014.1:0-172431 GCF_059418605.1 Duganella sp. GW821-FHT07G03 | reverse complement strand
TGTG
The DNA here is from genome assembly GCF_059418605.1 of Duganella sp. GW821-FHT07G03. Lineage (NCBI taxonomy): Bacteria > Pseudomonadati > Pseudomonadota > Betaproteobacteria > Burkholderiales > Oxalobacteraceae > Duganella > Duganella sp. GW821-FHT07G03. Next base: position 172,427 of record NZ_JBWKQE010000014.1, on the reverse strand, counting down.
TAAGGCATGCCGCCAGCGTTCAATCTGAGCCAGGATCAAACTCTTCAGTTTAATCTCTGTTTATTTGACACTTTCGTGCCACCGTCATTGCTGACGGGTCGCTCACTCAAAATACTGACAGGCCACTACTTGCGTAGCGCCTATTTCATTACTTCTTGTGAACATTTGATATTTTAAGTATCAGCAGGACTAGCCTGCTGTGCACTTTCATCAAACGTCCACACTTATCGACTGTAAATTTTTAAAGAACTTCAATTCGGTACTGCTTGCAACCGTTGACAAAGCGTTGTGTTTGTCAGTTGCGAAGAAGGAAGATTATGAGGCGTTTTCAGCATTTCGTCAACCTTCTTTTTCTCCGCTCTTCGCTGCATTTGCATGCTGCGTTTTGCGGGGAGGCGAACTATAGCAAAGGGCATCCACGCTGGCAAGGGTAAAATAGCGGTTTCACCGAAACATAAGCACGTCATGTCCATTCTGCTCACTACCCTCAACGCCCGCTACACCCACGCCTCGCTGGGACTGCGCTATCTATTAGCGAATATGGGAGCGCTGCAGGAGCAGACCCGCTTGCAGGAATTCGTCATCGGCGCGAAGACCACCGAGATCGTCGAACGCATCCTGGCGCATGCGCCGCAGATCGTCGGTTTCGGCATCTATATATGGAACGTCGAAGAAACCACCAAAGTCGTCGCCATGCTCAAGCGCGTGGCGCCGCATGTGGTGGTGGTTCTGGGCGGACCGGAAGTGTCCTACGAATCGAACGAGCAGGAGATCGTGAGGCTGGCCGATTACCTGATTACCGGCTGGGGCGACGTCACCTTCCCCAAGCTGTGCGGCGAGATCATTCACGGCCCCAAGCCGCTGATGAAAGTCCACGCCGGCGTGCAGCCGCCAATGGCCGAGATCAAGCTGCCCTACTCGCTCTATACCGACGACGACATCAAAAACCGCACCATCTATGTGGAAGCCTCACGCGGCTGCCCGTTCAAGTGCGAGTTCTGCCTGTCTGCGCTGGACAAGACGGCGTGGCCCTTCGCCCTGGATAACTTCCTGGCGGAGATGGAGTCGCTGCATGCGCGCGGCGCGCGGCTGTTCAAGTTCGTCGACCGCACCTTCAACCTGAATATCAAGACCAGCCTGAAGATCATGCAGTTCTTCCTCGATAAGCTGGAAGCGAACCCGGACGACCCGGTCTACGCCCACTTCGAGCTGGTGCCGGACCACCTGCCGGACGCACTGAAAGAGGGCATCAGCAAATTCCCGCACGGCGCGCTGCAATTTGAAATCGGCATCCAGAGCTTCAACCCGGCGGTGCAGACGCTGGTCAGCCGCAAGCAGGACAACCAGAAAGCCGCCGACAACATCCGCTGGCTGACCGACCACTCCAACGCCCACATGCACGTGGACCTGATCGCCGGCCTGCCCGGCGAAACGGTGGAAAGCTTCGCCGCAGGCTTCAACAAGCTGTGGGCCTTGAATCCGCACGAGATCCAGTTCGGCATCCTCAAACGCCTGCGCGGCACGCCCATCATCCGCCACACGCAGGAATTCGGGCTGGTGTTCGAACCGTATGCGCCATACACCATCTTGGCCAACCGCGACATCGACTTCCCGACCATGCAACGCCTGGTGCGCTTCGCCCGCTACTGGGACCTGGTGGCCAACTCCGGCCGCTTCGGCCACACGCTGCCGGTGCTGCTGGGCGACGACGCCTTCGGCCGCTTCATGGCGTTTGCCGACTGGTTGTACGCCAATACCGACGCCACCCACCGCATCGCGCTGGAGCGCCTGGTGGCGATGGTGTGCAAATACCTGCAAAGCCAGGGCATGGACAAGGACGCCGCCGAAGCGCTGCTGGCCAGCGATTATGCGGGCGCCAAGCCGAAACCGGTCGAGACGCCAGCGCCCAAGCGACAGGCCCGCAGGCTGGCCGCCTGAACAGGGCAGCCCACCCCGCTGCACATCCATTGGTAGCCGCCGGGGCGAAACTCCCTTAAACTGACGAAATGCCTATTGCCAAAGAGCCCACACTCACTCTCAATCCCGGTGCCGCCAAGGGGCCTTCGGTCGCCGCAGGCGGCACCTGGCAAGTGCACGCGCTGGCGCAGGGCCGCTCCATGGCCACCATCACGGCGTTGATCAAGACCCTCAAGGCCGACAACGTCAAATGGGATTTGACGGCAATCGACAGCATGGACCACATCGGCGCCCAACTGCTGTGGAACGCCTGGGGCAAGGCCCGCCCCGCCAACCTGCAACTGGCGCCCGGCCAGGAAGAATTCTTCAGCCGGCTCGAAACCGCCGGCAAGCTCGAACTGCCGCGCGCCCGCGCGCAACGCCTGACGTGGGTGATGAAACTCGGCTTCGCAATGCTGCTGTTCTTCGAGCACCTGATCGCGCTGACCGCGCTGATCGGCCAGGTGGTGCAGGAGTTCTGGCGCTTCCTGCGCGCGCCGATGCGCGGGCCGTGGAAGGAAATCTCCGCCAATATTTTCCATGCCGGCTTCCAGGCGCTGGGCATCACGGCGCTGGTCGGCTTCCTGATCGGCGTGGTGTTCTCGTACCTGTCGGCGCAACAGCTGCGCAACTTCGGCGGCGACATCTTCCTGGTCAACCTGCTCGGCATGAGCATCATCCGCGAACTGGGCCCGCTGTTGGCGGCGATCCTGGTGGCCGGCCGCTCCGGTTCCTCCATCACCGCGCAGCTGGGCGTGATGCGCGTGACCGAGGAGCTCGACGCCATGCTGGTGATGGGCATCTCGCACGGCTTTCGCCTGATCATGCCCAAGGTGCTGGCCCTGGCGATCGCCATGCCGCTGCTGGTGATCTGGACCGACACCATCGCGCTGCTGGGCGGCATGGTGTCGGCCAAGGTCGAACTGAATCTGTCGCCGCAGTACTTCATCCTCAAGCTGCCGGACGCGGTGCCGCTGGCGAACTACATGATAGGCCTGGGCAAAGGCGTGGTGTTCGGCATCCTGATCGCGCTGGTGTCCTGCCACTTCGGCCTGCGCATCAAGCCCAACACGGAAAGCCTGGGACGCGGCACCACCACCTCGGTGGTCACGGCGATCACCGCGGTGATCCTGGCCGACGCCGTATTCGCGATCGTCTTCAGCGGCGTGGGGTTCTGATGGGCAATCAAGCACTCGTTCCCGAAAAAGCCTGCGGCCCCGGCACCGGCGAACTGACGCTGGACGGCAGCGTGCCCATCGTCGAGATCACCGGCCTGTGGACCAAGTACGGCCGCACCGTGGTCCACCAGGATTTGAACCTGGAGATCGAACAGGGCGAGATCCTGTCCATCGTCGGCGGTTCCGGCACCGGCAAGACCACGCTGCTGCGCCAGATGCTCGGGCTGGAGAAGCCGGCGCGCGGCTGTGTACGCGTGTTCGGAGAGGACATCAGCGAGGTCGACTCCGAGCAGTTGCAGCAGCTGCGCAACCACTGGGGCATGCTGTTCCAGCAGGGCGCGCTGTATTCCGCGCTGACGGTGTTCGACAACATCGCCCAGCCGATGCGCGAGCTGCACACCCTGCCCGAAGACCTGATCCTCGACGCCGTGCTGCTGAAGATGAACATGGTGGGCCTGGGGCCAGAACAAGCGAACAAGATGCCATCCGACCTGTCGGGCGGCATGGTCAAGCGCGTGGCGCTGGCGCGCGCGCTGGCGCTCGAACCCAAGCTGCTGTTTCTCGACGAGCCGACCGCCGGCCTCGATCCCGACCTGTCCGAAGCCTTCGTCTCGCTGATCAAATCGCTGCACCGCGAACTGGGGCTGACGGTGGTGATGGTCACCCACGATCTCGATACGCTGTTCGCCCTGTCGACCCGCATCGCCGTGCTGGCCGAAAAACACGTGATCGCGCTGGGGCCGCTGAAAGAGGTGCTGACAGTCGACCACCCCTTCATCAAGGAGTTCTTCCTCGGTGACCGCGGCCGCCGCGCGCTGGAAGCGCTGGACGAAAAAACCAATACGGAGTCCCACTGATGGAAAACAGATCCCACGCACTCACCACCGGCTTCTTCACGATCACGCTGCTGATCGCAGCGGTCCTGTTCGGCCTGTGGTTCAACCGCGACCGCGTCGAACGCGCGCCCTACGTCATCGCCACCGCGCAATCGGTGCCGGGCCTGAACCCGCAGGCGCCGGTGCGCTACCGCGGGCTCGAAGTGGGCAAGGTCGCCAACATCGCCTTCGATCCCAAGATGGCCGGCCAGATCCTGGTCACCCTCAACATCAACACCGACGCGCCGATCACCAAGACCACCTTCGCCACGCTGGGCTACCAGGGCGTGACCGGCATCGCCTTCATCCAATTGGACGACGACCAGGTCGGCTCGCCGCTGCTGGCCACCAGCGGCGACAACCCGGCCCGCATACCGCTGCGCGCCGGCTTCTTCGACCAGCTGGAAAAGCGCGGCAAGGAAATCCTGACGCAGTCCGAAGAAGTCACGCGCAGACTCAATAATCTGCTCAGCCCTGAAAACCAGAAGACCATCCTTGGCGCCTTCTCCGACGTCAGCGCCACCGCCAACGCCTACCGCGAACTGCCGGCCAAGCTGGAACCGACCATCGCCAAGCTGCCGGCCCTGACCGAACAAACGCAGCGCACGCTGAGCTCCTTCAACACGCTGGCCACCGATTCCGACCGCCTGGTCAAAACCCTGCAGGCGCCGGACGGCCCGATCGCCCGCATCGCCGCCACCGCCGACCGCATCGGCGGCTCGGTGGAGGCGGTGGCCGGCGGCATAGAACTCGACACGCTGCCGCAAGTGAATTCGCTGTCCGACGACACCAAGGCCTCGATGCGCGCGCTGCGCAAGACCATGAACAAGATCAACGACCGTCCGCAAAGCCTGATCTTCGGTTCGCCCGGCACGCCGCCGGGCCCCGGCGAAGAAGGCTTCACCGCCTCGTCCAAATAAGGATCACTGAGATGACTACCGCCATCCGCAACGCCGTCCTCGTCGCCGCCATCGGCGTGCTGCTGGGCGCCTGCGCCAGCAAGGGCCAGCCGACCGCGCAATACGATTTCGGCCCGCTGCCGCAGGCGCAGGCGCAAGCCCCGGCCACCATCGGCGCCGTCATCGTGGCCGATATCGTCGGCCCCGCCGCGCTGGACACGGAACGCATGCAATACCGCCTGCTGTACGCGGACGCGCGCCAGTCGCGCCCCTACGCCTACAACCAGTGGACCGCCACGCCGTTCCAGCTGATGACCCAGCGCATGAAGGCGCGCATCGCGCAGGCCGGCGTCAAGGTGCTGTCGACCACCGACGCCGCCGCCAGCCCCACCGTGCTGCGCATGGAGGTCAACGACTTCGCGCAGAACTTCGACAGCGCCACCAACAGCGCCGGCGTCGTCAGCCTGCGCGCCTCGCTGTTCCGCAACCACAAGCTGGTGGACCAGAAGACCTTCAACCGCAGCAGCCCGGCCCCGAGCCAGGACGCCGCCGGCGGCGCCCAGGCGCTGGCCGCCGCCACCGACGCCGTCACCGCCGATGTGCTGGCATGGCTGACGGCGCTGCCGTCGCAGTAGGCATGACGGAGACCACCAGCGTCACGCCGGCTCCGCCAGCGCCGGAGCCGGCCAGCAAGCCGTCACCGTTCACGCGGGCGGCGCTGCTGGCCTATGTGCTGTTGATCGTCTACGCCAGCTGGTTCCCGTTCTCGGGCTGGCACAACCAGGGCTTGTCGCCGCTGATCTTCCTGGAACACACCAGCATGCCGCGCTACTGGACCAAGTTCGACGCCATCACCAACGTGGTCGGCTACATGCCGCTGGGGATGCTGATCGTCTACGCGCTGTACCCGCGCTTCAAGGGCGTCGTGGCCTGGCTGATGGCGGCCGCCAGCGGCGTACTGATCTCGGGCCTGATGGAAGGCGTGCAGACCTACCTGCCCAGCCGGGTCTCCTCCAACCTGGACTTCTACACCAACGCCGCCGGCTGCGCGCTGGGCGCCCTGATCGGCGTGCTGACGGTGCGCCGCCTGCTGGACCGCAGCCAATTGCAGCGCCTGCGCCAGGCCTGGTTCGCGCCGCACGCCAGCCAGGGCCTGGTGCTGCTGGCGTTGTGGCCGCTGGCGCAGATGTACCCGCAAAGTTTTCTGTTCGGCCTGGGCCAGCTGCTGCCGATCTTTTCGGAATGGCTGTCGCAGCTGCTCGACACCGAGATCGACCTGGCCAGCTATGTGCGGCCGGACGCCATCCTGACGGTAGAGCAATACTGGCTGTCCGAAACCATCATCACCGCCTGCGGCATGGTGGGCGCGGCGCTCACGCTGCTGTGCCTGCTGCGCAAGCCGGCCCCGCGCGGCCTGCTGGTGGCCGCCATGATAGGCGCCGCCATCGTCGTCAAGGCGCTGGCGACGGCGCTGCTGTTCTCGCCGGAGAACGCCTTCGTCTGGGTCACGCCGGGCGCCGAGGGCGGCTTTTTGATCGGCGCCATCATGCTGGCCGGCCTGGCGTTCGCGCCGCATGTGGCGCAGCGGCGGCTGGCGGTGACGACGTTGCTGCTGAGCCTGGTGATCGTCAACACCACGCCGGCCAATCCATATTTCGTCGCCACCCTGCAGACCTGGGTGCAGGGCAAGTTCCTCAACTTCAACGGCGCGGCGCAGTTCCTGACCTTGCTGTGGCCCTTGTTCGCGGTCTGGTTCCTGTGGCTGCCCTCACACAAGCTCAATAAGCCCTGAGCGGGTATCATAGCGGCTACCACTTTCCCCGAGACACAGCGATGAGCGATACACCCTATTTCAAACACCACGTCTTCTTCTGCATGAACCAGCGTGACGACGGCCGCAACAGCTGCGGCGACCACGGCGCGGAAAGCGCGCAAAAGCACGCCAAGAAGCGCTGCAAGGAACTCAACATCAACGGCCAGGGCCAGGTCCGCATCAACCAGGCGGGCTGCCTGGACCGTTGCGAAGAAGGCCCGGTGCTGGTGGTCTATCCCGAAGGCACCTGGTACACCTACGTCGACACCAGCGACATCGATGAAATCATCGACACCCATCTGGTGCAGGGCAAGGTTGTCGACCGTCTCAAAATCTAAAGAGCCATGAACAAGAACGAAAAATTCACCCTGGCCGGCGGCGCCGGCCAAATGGAAGGCGTCCTCGACCACCCGAAGCATGCGCCGCGCGGCGTCGCGCTGGTCGCCCATCCGCATCCGCTGTACGGCGGCACCATGGACAACAAGGTCGCCGTCACCCTGGCGCGCACCTTCGTCAACCTGGGCTACGTGGTGGCGCGCATCAACTTCCGCGGCGTCGGCGCCTCGGAGGGCGTGCATGACCACGGCCTCGGCGAGACCGACGACATGGCCGTGCTGCACGCCTGGATGACGGCCAAATATCCGGGCCTGCCGGTGGCGCTGGCGGGCTTCTCGTTCGGCACCTTCGTGCAGTCGCAGCTGGCGCCGCGCCTGGCCGCCGCCGGCACGCCGGCCGAGCGCCTGGTGCTGGTCGGCGCCGCCGCCAAGAAGTGGGACATGGCCGCGATCCCGGCCGACACCATCCTGATCCACGGCGAAAACGACGACACCATTCCGCTGAGCGACGTGCTGGACTGGCTGCGCCCGCAGGACATACCGGTCATCGTGATCCCCGGCGCCGACCACTTCTTCCACCGCAAACTCCAGCACATCAAGAGCTGGGTGACGCAGCTGTGGCAGCGCGGCAGCGACGTTGCCGAGATGGAAACGGACACCGCAGCGGTCGACTAAGGTCCTATAATCGCTGCGCCTTTAACTTTTTACCGAATAAAGCACCCCATGAAAAAAATTATCGCGGCACTGGCCACCAGTGTGATGTTGATGTCCGCCGCCGTTGCCCAAACCCTGCCGCCGCCGACCATCGCCGCCAAATCCTGGCTGTTGCTGGACGCCACCAGCGGCCAGATCATCGCCTCGCAAGACCCGAACGCCCGCATCGAACCGGCCTCGCTGACCAAGATCATGACGGCCTACGTCACCTTCGGCGCGCTGCGCGACAAGAAAATCGACCTGAAACAGATGGTCAACGTCTCCACCAAGGCGTGGAAGGTCGATTCGAGCAGCTCCAAGATGTTCATCGACCCGGCCACCCCGGTCAGCATCAACGACCTGCTGTACGGCTTGATGGTGCAGTCGGGCAACGACGCCGCCGTGGCCCTGGCCGAGGCGGTCGCCGGCGACGAATCCGCCTTCGTGGTGATGATGAACAAGGAAGCCCAGCGCATGGGCCTGGCCAACACCCATTTCGCCAACCCACACGGCCTGCCGAGCGCGGAGAACTATTCGACCGCGCAAGACCTGTCGGTGCTGGCCAAGCGCGTGATCCTGGACTTCCCGGAGTTCTACAAGATCGATTCGGTCAAGAGCTTCACCTACAACAAGATCACCCAGCCCAACCGCAACCGCCTGCTGTGGCTCGATCCGACCGTCGACGGCATGAAGACCGGCCACACCGAAGCGGCCGGCTACTGCATGATCGCCTCGGCCCACCGTCCGAACGGCGCCGGCGAGCGCCGCCTGGTGTCGGTGGTGCTGGGCACCTCGTCCGACCAGTCGCGCACGCAGGAAAGCCAGAAGCTGCTGAACTGGGGCTTCCAGAACTTCGACACGGTCAAGCTGTACTCCAAGGGCCAGGCCATCGCCACGCCGGAGATCTGGAAGGGTTCCAAGAACGTGGTCAAGATCGGCTTCGCCAACGACGTGCTGGTGACGGTGCCGAAGGGCGTGGCCGCCAAGATGAAGCCGCTGCTCGAGCGCAAGGACCCGCTGGTCGCGCCGCTGGCCGAGAACAGCCGCGTCGGCTCGCTGAAGATGATGGTGGACGGCAAGCCGCTGCTGGAATTGCCGGTGGTGGCGCTGGAAACCGTCGATCAAGCCTCGATCTTCGGCCGCGCCTGGGACTCGATCCGCCTCTGGCTGAAATAAAACCCGGGGGTCAAGTCTGACATTCGGACACGGGCTCTGCCGTAGCGCAGGTTACGGCAGAGCCCGTGTCCGAATGTCAGACTTGACCCCAGTTGTTAATCGTCGTTGGCGTGGGTGTGCAGCATCGATTCCTGCGCCCACCTGAAGGCCTCCTGGCCGACCATGCCCAGGCCGTCCATATCCAACCCTTCCTTCTCGGCGATCTCCAGCGCCCGGTCGACCTTGTCGCGCTCAAGCAGCAGCACGATCGTCAGATACGGCCCATAGACCCCATCACTGTTCAGCAACACGTCGCGGATATCGTCCGACAGATGCATCTTGTCGACCAGGTTGGCCATCGGCACGCCCAGCAGGACGTCGAACAGCGACAGCAAACCCACCAGGAACAACTCGTCGCGCTGGGCCTGCGGCAGCTTGCTGCACGTCTCGAGGAAACGCGCGCGCGTCAGCGCCACTTCCAGCAGCGATTCATCGCGCGCCTGGTTGGCGCCGCCGCCCAGGCGGAACATCGACACCGTCAAGCCCCGGTACAGCTGATTGCGCCCCAGTACCATGAACGCCTGCTGCAAGCTGGTCACCTTGGTGGTCTGGCCGTTGCTCGGCGCGTTGGCCCACTGCAGCACCTGGTAGGTCATGCCGGGATCGCGCTTGGCCACCTCGATCATGGCCGGCAGCTCGGCGTCGGTGCGCAGCAGGTTGAGCAGTTCGATCGAGGTCATGCGGCTCTGGTCGACCTTGGCGTCCGGGTCCACCTTGTCGCTGGTGGTCAGGAAGTGGCCCATGAAGTAATTGCAGCCCCACGACATGCACATGCGCTGTTCGTCCCAGGTTTCGACGCCGTCGACCGCCAGCTTCATGTCGGGATAGCGCATGCGCAACTGCTTGATCAGGGACTGGAAATCGGCCAGCGTATGATCGCCCAGCGACAGCATGGCGACGTCGCACACCGCCAGCAGCGGCGCCTCGGCCGGGTCCAGCGACACGCCGCGCAGCGCCACCTTGCAGCCGGTCTCGCGCAGCGCCGTCATGCGGCCGGCGATCTGCTCCACCGGCAGGCCGACGCCCTTGCGGTCGAGCATGAACACGGTGTGCGGCGCCACCAGCGGCGCATGGCGGTTGAAGATCACCGCGTCCATGCTCAGCAACACCAGCGCGATGCGGTTCTGGGCAAACTGCGGCAGGCGGGCCGCGACCAGGGTCTCGACGAACACCGGCTCCGGCAGCGGCGCGCGGTTGCCGCCGAACGGCACGGAAAAACGGTAGCCGCACAGGCGGTGGCGCTCGTCGACGATCTCGGCGCGCACCACGATCGCCTCGGGATCGCCTTCATGTTCGGGGGCGGGGGCAGGCGCCGGCGCTGCCTTGGCGGGCGCGACGGCCGGCGCAGGCGCGGGTTCCGGTTTGGTTTTCAGAAACGATAAGAAGCCCACTTGCTTACCCTCCATCACCGAATATTAATTTCGATCATACAATGAAAAACCGGCTGGAAAACGCCCGCCGCCGAAAAATTCATTGCCAGACAAACATAGGCCTGCGTAACTAAAGTACAAGCTTGCCGCTATAATCTGCGTCACTCCCCTCACCCCAGAAAGCGCGACCATGAGCTACGCCCCGCCGACCGACCTGACCTGCCCCGCCATCGTCACCAGCAAAGGCGGGCCGACCCTGTCGCGCGTGGTGGCCGGCATGTGGCGCATGAATGAGTGGCAGCTGACGCCGCAACAACGCGTCGCTTTCATCGAGCGCTGCCTGGCGATGGGCGTCACCAGTTTCGACCATGCCGACATTTACGGCGGCTACGGCGTCGAGGCGCTGTTCGGCGAAGCGCTGGCGCTGCAGCCGTCGCTGCGCGCGCGCATGCAACTGGTGAGCAAGTGCGGCATCAAGCTGGTCAACGAGGCGCGGCCGGACCACACCATCCAGCACTATGACACCAGCGCCAGCCACATCATCGCCTCGGCGGAAAACTCGTTGCGCCAGCTGGGCACCGACCACCTGGACCTGCTGCTGATCCACCGCCCCGACCCGCTGATGGATTTCGACGAGATCGCCGGCGCCTTCGGGCAGCTGCGCCAGGCCGGCAAGGTCAGCCACTTCGGCGTGTCCAACTTCAGCCGCCACCAGTTCGAATGCCTGAACCGCCGCATTCCGCTGGCGACCAACCAGGTCGAGTTCTCGCCGCTGTGCGTGGCGCCGCTGTTCGACCAGACCTTCGACGGCCTGCAAGACCTGGGCGTGGCGCCGATGATCTGGTCGCCGCTGGCCGGCGGCCGCCTGTTCAGCCGCGACGACGCCGACGGCAGCCGCGTGCGCGCCGCGATCCAGCAGGTGGCCGACGAGTTGCAGCGGCCGTTCGGCAGCGTGGTGTTTGCGTGGATTATGCAGCTGCCGAGCCGGCCGCTGCCGCTGACCGGCTCGGGCCGCATCCAGGCGGTGGCCGAGGCGGTGGAGGCGACCCAGTTCAGCCTGAGCCGCAGCCAGTGGTTCGCCATCCTGCGCGCGGCGCGCGGCCACGAAGTGGCGTGAGAACTTAGTCTTGGTAGACCAAGGGCGGCGCGATGCCGCGCCAGCCCTGCCGCCACGCCAGGTTCAGCGCCAGCGTGCCGGCGATGTAGACGGCGAAGAACAACGCGAAATACATGGCCTGCAACCAGGCCAGCAAGCCCAGGTTGACCAGCAGCAGCACCAGCGCGGCCTGGCTTTTCTTTTGCTTGGAGCTGGGGAAGCGCACCGTGGTCACCATCAGCGCGCCCACCACGAACAGCAGCGCGACGATCAGGCCGCCATGCAGCACCGAGGCCGCCGGGTCCGGCCACGCCACCACCACCGAGGCCACGCAGGCCGCGCCCGCCGTGCTCGGCATGCCGACGAAATAGCGCGGATCGGTGCGGCCGACGTTCACATTGAAACGCGCCAGCCGCAGCGCGCCGCAGGCGACAAAAAAGAAACTGGCGATGCCGCCCAGGCGCAGCAGGGTCGGATGGTCGACGCCCAGCTGCACGAAGCCGTAACAATACAACAGCAAGGCCGGCGCGCAGCCGAAGTTCATCATGTCGGCCAGCGAGTCGAGCTGCATGCCGAAGGCGGAGGCGGTGTTGGTGGCGCGCGCGACCAGGCCGTCGAGCGCGTCGAACACGCCGGCCAGCACCAGCAGCACGGCGGCCAGCCGGTAGTCATGGGCGGACCCGACCAGGGCGTTGTCGACCGAGATGACGATGCTGCCGAAGCCGCAGGCGATCGACATCAGGGTGACCAGGCTGGGCAAGGCGAACTTGGCGCGCTGCACGCGCGCATGGTGTAATGGCTTCAAATTGGGGGCAATCAAAAAAACGCCGCGCTGCACAGCAAACGGCAAGCTTACCATTTTAACCCGCTGGCCACCTTGTTCATACCGGGTGCTGCCAGACTGAAATCTGGCATAAAATTGCAACAGCCGGCCACGGCCCGGCGGCACACTGCACAGGAGTTCCCATGATGACCCACCGTCGCCGCGCCTCCGCGCTGTCCGCCTTGCTGCCGGCTCTGCTGTTGACCCTGCTTTTGTCCGCCTGCGGCGGCGGTGGCGGCGGCGCCGCCTCCGCCGGCAGCACCGGCGTCGCGCCGCCCGACCTGACCCAGGCGCCGGGCGCGCCAGCCTACACCGGCAACACCGCGCTCGACGGCTACAACTGGATCAACTACCGGCGCGCGCTGCTGGGCCTGTCCGTCCTGGCGCGCAACGCCCGCATCGACGCCGCCGCCCAGAGCCATTCCGACTACCAGCGCCTGAACAACACCGTCACCCACGAGCAGACGCCCGGCCTGCCCGGCTACACCGGCGTCACCCTGCTCAACCGCCTGACCAGCGCCGGCTACCAGGTGACGCCGCCGTATGCGATCGGCGAAGTGATTTCCGCCACCAGCAACCCGTCCGGCTTTTACCAGGCGGAGGAACTGATCACCGCGATCTACCACCGCTTCGTGATGTTCGAGCCGGTGTTCAAGGAAATCGGCACCGGCGCCGCCACCACCAGCGCCAGCTACACCTATTTCACCGCCGACCTGAGCGCCGTCGGCGGCTACGGCGCCGGCCTGGGCGCCGGCCGCATCGTCAACTACCCGGCCGCCAACCAGAGCGGGGTGCCGGTCAACTTCTTCAGCGACAGCGAATCGCCCGACCCGGTGCCGGGACGCAACGAGGTCGGCTATCCGATCAGCGTCCATGCCGACACCGTGCGCACCGGCGTCGGCGTCACGGTGCAAAGCTTCACGGTGGCGCCGCGCGGCGGCGCCGCGCTGGAGGTGCGCCTGCTCAGCCACGCGGCCGACGCCCTGACGCCGGAGACGGCGGCCGCCATCGTGCCGCTGGCGCCGCTCAAGAGCGCCACCGTCTACGACGTCAGCTTCAGCGGCGCGGTGGCCGGCGTGCCGGTGACCCGCAACTGGTCCTTCACCACCCGATGAACGCGCCCGCCGACGCCGTGCTGCACGTGGCCAGCGGGCTGCAACAGCTGATGGGCGACTACGCGCTGTACCTGAACATCCTGCGGCGCTTCCAGCAGCGCTATCACGCGGCGGCGGCCGAGGTGGGCGCGGCGCTGGCGGCCGGCGACCGCGCCGGCGCGGTGCGCATCGCCCACACCATCAAGGGCGCGGCCGGCATGATAGGGGCGCGCCAGGTGCAGCAGCTGGCGGCGGCGCTGGAGGCGGCGGGCGGCGCCGCGCCGCTGGCGCCGCTGGAGCAGGCGCTGGCGCAGCTGATGCAGGCGATCGCCACGCTGCTGGCGGCCGCGCCGGCGGCCGACAGCCCGGCCGTGCCGGCCGCGGCGCCGGACGCGCGCATGCTGCTGCGGCACTTGGCGCGGCTGCTGGAGGAAGGCGATGGGGCGGCGCTCGATGTGCTGGAACAGTCGGCCACGGTGCTGGCCGGCGCGCTGGGCGTGGCGCGCTACGCGCAAGTGGCCAGCGCGGCCCACCAGTTCGATTTCGAGACGGCGCTGGCCGAGCTGCGCGCCGCCCCGGGCTAAGCACGCGGCCTGAACTCAGCGGGTATATTCCTTTTCCTCGTCGAAGGCGTCGGCGCACTCCTTGTCGCAGAAGCGGCGCACATTGTCCAACGGTTTGTCGCAGTACCAGCAGGCGCCCTTGGGCGGCAGCGTCTGCCGGGTGCGCGCGGGCGCGGGCGGCGCCGTGGCGGACGGCGCAACGCCGGCGCCATCATCCGGTACGCTCTCTTGTGTCGGTTCCACGATCGCCTCCTTTCCAGGCAGTGCTCAGGTCCACGTTTGCAAGATTACTTCAGCGGAATATCCGATGTATGAGAATTCTCAACCAAATCATGATAGCAGGTTCGGCGTAGCGGCCCCATGCGCCAAAAGCCCAAAAACGTGGCGGCCCAGCCGCAGCGCCAGCGCTGTAGAATGAAGAAAAATTTATTAATGGAAAAGTCAACCATGATAGTGAGTCCGAGAGGCAACATCAGGCCGCGATTTGTCGTGACTTGCCGGCCGTCTCGGGGCAAACTCGACCACCATCGCCCGGCACTCCCGCCGTCCCGACGCCGCCGATAAAGCCCCCAGCGATCCATGAGCTCCGCGCCCGCCCCGACCCGGCACCACGCTCCCGGCGTGCGCGCCAGTCTTGCGCTCCTGGTCGTCGCTTGCATCCTGCCAGTCGCCGCCGTGACGGCCTACCTGATCGTGCATTTCTACCAGCGGGAACGGGCCCAGCTGATCGACCACACCGTCAGCCGCGCCCGCTCCATCATCACCGCCACCGACCGCGACATCGCCAGCACCCAGCTGGCGCTGCAAACGCTGAGCACCTCGAACATGCTGCTCCAGCAGGACTTGCGCGGCTTCCACCAGCGCGCCACCGGCCTGGTGGACCAGCTGGGCGCCGACAGCATCGTCCTGATCGATACCGACGGCGCCCTGCTGCTGTCGACCCGCCGCCCCTACGGCGCGCCGCTGGCCAGGCTGGGGCGGGCGCCGCTGCTGCAACGCATCCTGGCCAGCGGCCGGCCGGGCGTGTCCGACATGTTCATCGGCCCGCTGTACGGGCGGCCCATCTTCGTGGTCGGCGTGCCGGTGGTGCGCGCCGGCGCCATCGTCATGACGCTCAACGCCGTCTTCACGCCACAACGCATGCAACACCTGCTGAGCGAGCAAAAGCTGGCGGCCAACTGGCGCGTCAGCGTGCTCGACACCGAGGGCCGGGTGGTCACCCGCTCCCACGACCAGGACAGCTACGCCGGCCGCCAGGTCAGCGCCGCGCTGCGCCGGCAGCTGGCCAGCGCCAGCGAGTCCGGCCTGGCCACGCGCACGCTGGACGGGCAGGACGTCTACGTGGTCTACAGCCGCTCGACCCGCACCGGCTGGAGCGCCGTGCTGGGCATCCCGAGCGCGGAGCTGACCGCCCGGCTGTACAGCACGCTGGCCTGGCTGGTGTCGGCGACGGTGGCCGCGCTGGGCGCCGGCATGGCGCTGGCCTGGCTGCTGGGCGGGCGCATCGCCGATTCGGTGCAGGCGCTGGTGGCGCCGGCGCGCGCGGTCGGCGCCGGCGCCAGCCTGGCGATCCCGCCGCTGCACTTCCGCGAAGCCAATGAGCTGGGCCATGCCTTGCGCGAGGCCGCACTCAGCGTGCGGCATGCCCGCGCCGACATGCGCGAAAGCGAGCAGCGCCTGGCGCTGGCGGCCAACGCCGCCCACCTGGGCATCTGGACCCGCGAGCTGAGCGACCAGCGCATCTGGTGCTCGGAGCAGTGGCGCGCGCTGTTCGGCTTCGCCCCGGAACAACAGCTGAGCCTGGCCGACCTGCTGGCCAAGGTCCACCCGGACGACCGCGCCGCCGTCCAGGACACCCTCAGCCTCAGCCGCCACGGCGCGCTGCGCTACGACATGGAATACCGGCTGCTGCTGGCCGGCGGCGCGCAGCGCTGGATAGGCTCGCACGGCAGCATCGAGCACGATGAACAGGGCCAGCCGCTGCGGGTGCGCGGCGTCTCGCTCGACATCACCCTGCGCAAGCAGGCCGAGCTGGAGGTGCAGCAAAAGCAGAAGGAAGTCACCCACCTGGCGCGGGTGGCCATGCTGGGCGAGCTGTCGGGCGCGCTGGCGCACGAACTGAACCAGCCGCTCACGGCCATCCTCAGCAACGCCCAGGCGGCCCGCCGCTTCCTGGCCCAGCCGGCGCCCGACCTGGCCGAAGTGGCCGAGATCCTGGACGACATCGTCGACGAGGACAAGCGCGCCGGCGACATCATCCAGCGCCTGCGGCGCATGTTCGGCAAGCAGGACCTGCCGCGCCAGCGGCTGGCCGCCGCCGAGCTGGTGGACGGCGTGATCCGCCTGGTGCGCAACGACCTGATCCACCACGGCCTGGCCGTGCGCACCGAGCTGGGCGAGGAAGCGCTGACGCTCAACGCCGATCCGGTGCAGCTGCAGCAGGTGCTGATCAACCTGCTGATGAACGCCTGCGACGCCCAGGCCGCGCCGCCACTGGCGGACGGTGTGATCGTGCTGCGCTGCGGGCGCGACGGCGACGCCGTGCAGTTCAGCGTGATCGACCGCGGCCCCGGCATCGCGCCGGAGCTGCTGCCGCGCATCTTCGATCCCTTCTTCACCACCAAGGCGCGCGGCATGGGGCTGGGGCTGTCGATCTGCCGCAGCATCGCCGGCGCCCACCACGGCACGCTGTGGGCGCACAACAACCCGGACGGCGGCGCCAGCTTCCACCTGCGCCTGCCGCTGGCCGGGGCCGCGCCATGAGCGGCGCGCAGCGGGTGTTCCTGGTCGACGACCAGCCGGCCGTGCTGAAGGCGCTGGCGCGGCTGCTGGGCGCGGCCGGCTTCGCGGTGCAGCCCTATGCCAGCGCCCGCGCCTTCCTCGACGCGCAGGCGGCCGACGGCGCCGACGGCTGCCTGGTGCTGGACCTGGCGATGCCGGAGATGGGCGGGCTGGCGCTGCAACAGGCGCTGGTCGCGCGCGCCTGCACCCTGCCGATCATCTTCCTGACCGGCCACGGCGATATCGACAGCGGCGTGCTGGCCATGAAACTGGGCGCGGCCGACTTCCTGACCAAGCCGGTCGACGAGGAACGGCTGATCGGCGCCATCCACGCGGCGCTGGCCCGGCAGCGCGCGGCGCGCAGCGCGGGCGCCGAACTGGACGAGATCCGCCAGCGGCTGGCCACCCTGACCCCGCGCGAGACCGAGGTGCTGCACCTGGTCGTCGAAGGCTTGCTCAACAAGCAGGTCGCGGCCGCGCTGGGCACGGTGGAGAAGACCGTCAAGGTGCACCGCGCGCGCGTCATGGCGAAAATGCAAGTGCGTTCGGTGACCGCACTGGTGCGCCTGGTCGACCGCGCGCGCCGCGGCTAGCCGGCGCAAGAGTCCATAGGCCCAAGGTCCAATAGCGGCGCAGTTGCCGCCGGGCTATTGTGCAGTCATGGATACCTCACTTCCCTGGGTGGCTGTGGTGGACGACGACGAGGCGGTACGGCGCGCGCTGCTGCGCCTGCTGCGCGCCAGCGGCATCGCCGCCCGGGCCTACGCCGGCGGCGCCGAGTTCCTCGCCGCGCTGGACGGCGGCCATCCCTGCAGCGTGGTGCTGGACGTGCACATGCCGGGCCTGTCCGGGCTGGAAGTGCAGGCGCGGCTGGCCGCGCTGGCGCCCGAGGTCGGCGTCATCATCCTCACCGGCCACCCGACCCCGGCCGAGCAGGCGCAGGCGCAACAACACCGGCCGCTGGCCTACCTGAGCAAACCCGTCAACGATCAATTACTACTGGACACCCTCAGCCTGGCCTGCCGCCCGGCGGCGGCGCCCTGCAACGGAGGCCCACGGCCATGAACGCGACCACCCCACTGCACGCCGCCAAGATCCTGCTGGTCGACGACCAGCCGCTCAATCTGACCTTGCTCGAACACTTGCTGGCCGGCGCCGGCTACACCAACGTCAGCAGCACCAGCGACGCGCCGGCGGTGGCCGCCATGCACCGCCTGCACCGCTACGACCTGATCGTGCTGGACTTGAACATGCCGGGCATGGACGGCTTCCAGGTGCTCGACAGCCTGCGCCAGATCGAGGTCGAGCAATACCTGCCGGTGCTGGTGGTGTCCGCCGAGCCGGACTACAAGCTGCGCGCGCTCACGGCCGGCGCCAAGGATTTCATCTGCAAGCCCTATGATTTGGACGAACTGCTGTCGCGCATCCGCAATATGCTGGAAGTGCGGCTGCTCTACACCGGCAGCCGCAACTACGGGCTGCGCATGGCCGGCCACGACCACCTGACCGGCCTGCCCAACCGCCAGCTGTTCGCGCAGACCATGGTGCCGCAGCTGGCGGCGGCCTGGCCGCGCGCCAGCGCCCTGCTGCTGGTCGACCTGGACGGCTTCACCGCCATCAACGACAGCCAGGGCCACGCCGCCGGCGACGCCCTGCTGTGCCAGTTCGCCAAACGGCTGGGCCAGCTGGCGCCGCCGCCCGCCATCCTCGCCCGCCTGGGCAACGACGAATTCGCGCTGCTGCTGCCGGCCCAGCTGCAACAGGCCGGCGCGGTCGCCGAGCAGATCCGCGCGGCGCTGCAGCAGCCGTTCGAGCTGCCCGGCGGTCCGACCGCGATGACGGTCAGCATCGGCATCGCCGCCTGCCCGGCCGACATCGACGACGTCGGCACGCTGCTGCGCTACGCCGACCTCGCCCTGCACCAGGCCAAGCAGGAAGGGCGCGACCACTGCTGCTACTTCACCGACGCCATGGACCTGCAGGCGCAGGCGCGCTACCAGCTGGAGCACGCGCTGCGCCTGGCCAGCGAACGCGGCGAATTCGAGCTGTACTACCAGCCCAAGGTGCAGCTCGGCACCGGCCGCATGGTCGGCGCCGAGGCGCTGCTGCGCTGGCACCGCCCCGGCCACGGCCTGGTGTCGCCGGCCGAGTTCATCCCGCCGCTCGAGCGCAGCGGCCTGATCGTGCCGGTCGGCGCCTGGGCCATCGACCAGGCCTGCCGCCAGATCGCCGCCTGGGCGCCGCACGCCAACGGCCCGCTGCCGGTCGCCGTCAATGTCGCCAGCCGCCAGTTCGCCGACACCAGGCTGGAGCAGACCGTGGCCGAGGCCATCGCCCGCCACGGCATCGATCCCGGCCTGCTGTCGCTGGAGGTGACCGAGAGCGCGATGATGGACGACATCGGCCGCACCGCCGCCACCCTGAGCGCGCTGCGCGCGATGGGGGTGCACATCGCCATCGACGACTTCGGCACCGGCTATTCCAGCCTGGCCTACCTGAAGCGCTTCCCGGTCGACACGCTGAAGATCGACATCGCCTTCATCCGCGAAGTGACCAGCAGTCCCGACGACGCCGCCGTGGTGGACGCCATCATCGCCATGGCCCACAGCCTGAAACTGGAAGTGGTGGCCGAAGGCGTGGAGACGGCGGCCCAGCTGGCCTACCTGGGGCGCCACCGCTGCGACCAGATCCAGGGCTATTTTTTCAGCCGGCCGCTGCCGGCGGCACAGCTGGAACAACTGCTGCACGACGACGTCCGCCTGCGCCTGCCGGCGGCGGCCGGCGACGCCCCCGAGCGCACCTTGCTGATCATCGACGACGAGCCGCACATGCTGACCTCCCTGCAGCGCCTGCTGCGCCAGGACGGCTACCGGGTGCTGACCGCCAACGGCGCGGCCCAGGCCTTCGCGCTGCTGGCGCAATACCCGGTGCAGCTGGTGCTGTGCGACCAGCGCATGGAGGAGATGAGCGGCACCGACCTGCTCGACAAGATCAGGCAGATGTACCCGGCCACCTTCCGCATCATCCTGTCCGGCTACACCGACCTGAACACCATCATGGAATCGATCAACCGCGGCGCCCTGTACCGCTTCTACACCAAGCCCTGGGACAACCGCACCTTGCGCAGCAACATCGAGGCCGCCTTCCGCCACTACTGGCAGCTGCACGGCCTGCAGGAACCGGCTGCGCAGCTGGCCACGAGCGCCGGAGGCTGACATGCATCCGCTGCTGTCCAGTCAGTTCAGCCTGCTCGATCCCGGCGCGCCGCAGGCCCCGCCGGCCGCCTTCAGCGCCGCCGTCGACGCCAGCTACGAAGCGTACGACGAACAGCTGCGGGTGCTGCGCCGCCAGCTGGCCCAGGCCGGCAAGATGGCCAGCCTGGGCCAGGTCGCCGCCGGCATCGCCCACGAGATCAACAACCCGTTGGCCTATGTCAGCGCCAACCTGGAAATGCTGCAAGAGAGCCTGGCGCCCCTGCTGGCGCTGCTGCAAGCCTGCGCCCAGCAGCCCTGCGCCTGCCCGCACGCGGCGGCGCAGGCCGCCTTGCGCGCCGCCGTCGACCTGCCCCTGCTGTGCCACGACCTGCCGCTGCTGGTGCAGGAGTCGTGCGACGGCATGCAGCGGGTGCGCCAGATCGTGCTGGACCTGAAAACCTATGCGCACGCCGGCCAGCAGCCCCGGCAGTGGGAGTGGGCCGACCTGCACCGCGGCATGGACGCCACCCTCAATATGCTGCGCAAGCAGCTCAAGGACCGGGCCGAGATCGTGCGCGACTATGGCGTGCTGCCGCCGCTGCAGTGCCTGCCCTCGCAGCTGAACCAGGTGGTGATGAACCTGGTGGTCAACGCCGCCCAGGCGCTGGGCCCGCAACCCGGCCGCATCACCCTGCGCACCGGCGCCCAGGACGGCGAAGTCTGGTTCGCCGTCAGCGACACCGGCGGCGGCATCGCGCCCGACCATGTGCCGCGCCTGTTCGACCCCAGCTTCACCACCAAGCCGGTCGGCCAGGGCACCGGCCTCGGCCTGTCGCTGGCGCAGGACATCGTGCACCAGCACGGCGGCCGCATCGACGTCACCACCGAGCTCGGCAAGGGCAGCACCTTCCGCGTGGTGCTGCCGCAGCGGCAAACGGCCTGAGCGGCCCAGGAGCATCCTCATGCATCCCCTTGCCACCGCGCGCCGCCTGATCCTGCTGTGCCTGGCCACCGGCCTGGCCGCCGCCCCGGCCGCGCCGGCCGGCGAACCGATCACGCCGGTGCCGCTGAGCTTGCACCAGGACCCGGCCCAGGCCGCGCTGGGCCGGCGCCTGTTCAACGACGTCCGGCTGTCGGGCAACAGCAGCGTCTCCTGCGCCAGCTGCCACAACGTCGCGCGCGGCGGCGCCGACCGGCGCGCCAAATCGCTGGGCTTCCTGGGCCAGCCGGGCGCCGTCAACGCCCCCACCGTGCTCAACGCCGCGCTCAACTTCAAGCAATTCTGGGACGGCCGCGCCGACACGCTGGAGGCCCAGCTCGACATGGTGATCCGCAATCCGGTCGAGATGGGCTCGTCGTGGGAGGCCGTGCTGGCCAAGCTGGCCGGCGACGCCGCCTACCGCGAGGGCTTCGCGGCGGCCTACCGCGACGGCCTGAGCATCGCCAACCTGCGCCACGCCATCGTCAGCTACGAGCGCACGCTGATCACCCCCAACGCCCGCTTCGACCAGTACCTGCGCGGCGACGCCAACGCCATCACGGCGGCGGAAAAGACCGGCTACGCCAAGTTCAAGCGGTTCGGCTGCGTGGCCTGCCACCAGGGCGTCAACGTCGGCGGCAATATGTTCCAGAAATTCGGCGTCATGGGCGACTACTTCGCCCAGCGCGGCGGCGCCAACGACGCCGACCGCGGCCGCTACGCCGTCACCCGCAATCCCGACGACCTGCACGTGTTCAAGGTGCCCAGCCTGCGCAACGTGACGCGCAGCGCCCCCTACTTCCACGACGGCTCGGCCGCCACGCTGGAGCAGGCGATCGACGTCATGTTCAAGTTCCAGCTGGGCCGCACCGGCAGCGCGCAGGACAAGGCCGACATCATCCAGTTCCTCAACACGCTCAACAGCACGCCGGCGGGGCAGCCGTGAGCGCGCCGCTGCTGTGGCTGCGGCAACGCCTGCGTTCGCTGCCGCTGGCCTGCCTGCTGCTGGCCGTGCTGCTGGGCGCGATCTACGCGCGCAGCCTCGGCTACGACAGCCACGACTACTTCGCCAACGTCGCGCTGCTGCGGCAAGTGGGCCAGCTCGACGCGCAATGGGAGCTCGATGCGGTCAAGGCGCGCCTCGGCCAGAACCCGAACTACGACGCGCTGGCCAGTCCGCTGGCGGCCTTGCACCAGCTGCCCTTGCAGATCGAGGCGTCCTCGCCGCCGCTGGCCGCCGCGCTCGACGCCTACCAGGAGACCCTGGCCGCGAAGGCGGCGCTGATGGAGGCGTTCAAGTCGCACAACGCGGTGCTGCACAACTCGCTGGACTTCCTGCCCACCGCCGCCGAGGACATCGGCGCCCTGGCCAACCAGCACCGCGGCCACCGGCTGGAGGCGATGGGCCATGCGGAGGCGGGCGCCAACCGCCTGCTGCTGACCACGCTGATCTACGCCGACAACCCGTCCGACGGCAGCCGCGCCGAGGTCGAGCGGGAACTGGCCGGCCTGGCGGGCTCCCGCGCCGGCCGGTCCGCCGAGCTGATAGCGCGGATCGACATCATGCGCGCCCACGCGCGCACCGTGCTGGCCGAACAGGACGCGGTCGACCGGCTGCTGGCCGGGATCGCGGCGGCCCCCACCGACGACACCCTCGACGCCATCAGCGCCCTGCTGGGCCAACAACAGCAACAGGCCATGCAACGCCTGCACGCCTACCGCTACGGCCTGCTGCTGCTGTCCGCGCTGCTGGTCGGGCTGCTGGCCTACACCGCGCTGCGGCTGCTGCGCAGCCACGCCACGGTCCAGCGCGTCAACGCCGAACTGAAGACCGCCAACGACCACCTCGAAGGCCGGGTGCAGGAACGCACCGCCGAGCTGCTGCAAGCGAACCAGCGCCTGCAGCAGGAGATGGCCGAGCGCAAAGCCCTGCAAAGCCGGCTGGTGCAGTCGGAAAAGCTGGCCTCGATCGGCCAGCTGGCGGCCGGCGTGGCGCACGAGATCAACAACCCGCTGGCCTTCCTGGCGTCCAACTTCGGCACGCTGGAAGATTACCTGGACAAGCTGTTCGCGTTGCTCAAGGCCTACGAGGAAGCCGAACCCGGCGGCGCCGCGCGCGAGGCGGTGGCGCGCACCCGCAACCGGGTCGACCTGGCCTACCTGAAGGAAGACATCCCGGCGCTGGTGGCCGAATCGCGCGATGGCATGGAACGGGTCGGCAAGATCGTGCAGGACCTGAAACAGTTTTCGCGCGTGGAGTCCACCCAGGAATGGGAATGGGCCGACCTGCGCCTCGGCCTGCAATCGACGCTCAACCTGATCGGCGGCGAGCTGGACGCGGTGGCCGACCTCCAGACCGAGTTCGGCCCGATGCTGGAAATCGAATGCGTGCCGTCGCAGCTGAACCAGGTGTTCCTGCATCTGCTGCAAAACGCCACCCAGTCCATCGGCCCCGAGCGCGGCCGCGTCAGCGTGCGCTGCGGCAGCGAAGGCTCCGAGGTGTGGGTCGAGATCGGCGACAACGGCGCCGGCATCGCCGCCGAGGCGCTGCCGCGCATCTTCGACCCCTTCTACACCACCCGGCCGATCGGCAAGGGCACGGGACTGGGGCTGTCGCTGTCGTATGGCATCGTGCAAAACCACTACGGCCGCATCGACGTGCAGAGCACGCCGGGCCGCGGCAGCACCTTCCGCGTGACGCTGCCGGTCAGCCACCGCATGGCCGAGGCCTAGAAAGGGCGACGCCGCCACCACTGCGCTTATAATCGCGAGGTCACTACCCGTCACGCCAGGAAAACAGCGCATGCAAGCAAACACCACCGTCACCCCGCCTGCCGCCGGCAGCCACGCCCACCTGTCCGGGCGCGTGCTCGGGCTGGCCAACCTGGGGCTGATGGTGCTCGACGCCAGCGGCCGCATCGTCATGTGGAACCAGTGGCTGGCCAGCCATTCCGGCCTGTCCGCCCACCGCGTGCAGGGCAGCGAGCTGTTCGAGCAGTTCCCCGAGCTGCGCGGCCAGCGGCTGGAGCAGGCGGTGCAGAGCGCGATGCAGAGCAACCTGCCGCAACAACTGTCGCCGGCGCTGAACCGCTCGCCCTTCCCGCTGTACCCGACCGGCACCTGGGGCGGCGAACGGGTCGAACAGGCGGTGTCGGTCACGCCTTTCACCGAGGGCAAGGAACGCTATTGCCTGATCGAGGTGAGCGACATCAGCACCACCGTCGGCCGCGAGCGCCAGCTGCGCGGCCAGGCCGAGGCGCTGCGCGCGCAATCGTATGTGGACGGCCTGACCGGCATCGCCAACCGCCGCCACTTCGACGTCGCGCTGGACCGCGAACTGCGCCGGGCGCAGCGCAACAACGGCCAGCTGTCGCTACTGCTGATGGACATCGATTCCTTCAAGGCCTATAACGACCACTTCGGCCACCAGCAGGGCGACGCCTGCCTGACCCTGGTGGCGGAAGCCTTCGCCGCCATGCTGCAGCGCCCGGCCGACCTGGCCGCGCGCTACGGCGGCGAGGAGTTCGCCGCCGTGCTGCCGGACACCGGCCCGGAACAGGCGGCCCAGCACGCCGAAGCGATCCGCGCCCGCATCGCCGCGCTGGAGATCACCCACGCGCCGGCCGCCAACCGCCCGCACGTGACGATGAGCATCGGCGTGGCCACCTACGACAAGGACCGCCTGTGTGACGCGGCCACCATGCTGGCCGCCGCCGACAGCTGCCTGTACGCCGCCAAGCGCGCCGGCCGCGACTGCGTGATCGTCGACCGTCCGGGCCAAAACGCCGCCTGACTATCCATCAACTGCATGCATGCCTGCCGCTCCGCGCCGTGGGCTTTCATGCATTAGCTGGGCTTATGCATGCCATGCAGAGTATTCATTTGTCAACCTGGGCAAAAAGCGGGCAACATAGTGCATAACCCATAAAATTGGAGACAGCACATGCATCAGCAAGGCGAACTGGCAGGCAAGGTGGCGTTGATCACGGGAGGCGCGTCCGGCATCGGCCGCGCCACGGCGGAATTGTTTGCGCGCGAAGGCGCCACCGTGCTGATCGCCGACCGCGACGGCGTGGCCGGCGAGCTGACGGCGGCGGCGCTGATCGAGGCCGGCGCGCGCGCCTCCTTCATCCGCACCGACGTCGCCGTGGCGGCCGATTGCGCGGCGGCGGTGGCGGCGGCGGTGGCGCGCTACGGCCGGCTCGACGTCCTGTTCAACAACGCCGGCATCACCCGCCGCGCCAACGTCATCGACACCACCGAGCAGGAATGGGACCAGGTCATGGCGGTCAACGTCAAGTCGATTTTCCTGATGTGCAAACACGCGGTGCCGGTGATGCAGCAGCAGGGCGGCGGCAGCATCATCAACACCGCTTCCGGCTGGGGCCTGGTGGGCGGCAAGGACGCCGTGTCCTACTGCGCCTCCAAGGGCGCGGTGGTGATACTGACCAAGGCAATGGCGGTGGACCACGGCCCGCAGAACATCCGCGTCAACTGCGTCTGCCCCGGCGACACCGATACGCCCATGCTGCGCAACGAAGCGCAGCAGCTGGGGCTTGAGGAAACCGCGTTGGTGACGGCGGGCGCGGGACGGCCGCTGATGCGCGTGGGCCAGCCGCGCGAGATCGCGCACGCGGTGCTGTTCCTCGCATCGGATCGCGCTTCCTTTGTCACCGGCGACGCGCTGGTGGTGGACGGCGGTGGCCTGGCCGGATCGGCATAAACCGTGAACAAGTGGGAGAACCCCCAGCTGCTGGAGGAACACCGGCTGCCTCCGCACGCCTACTTCTTTGCCTACGACGACGCCGAAGCGGCGCGCACGTTCGAGCGTGAACGCAGCCGCCGCTTCCTGTCGCTGAGCGGGCAGTGGCGCTTCGCCTTCTTCGGCCACCCGCTGCAGGTGCCGACGCAGTTCTACAGCGAATACATGGCGCACTGGGGCAGCATCGACGTGCCCGGCATGTGGCAGCTGCAAGGCCACGGCAAGTTGCAGTACACCGACGACGGCATGCCCTTCCCGGTCGATCCGCCCTACGTCCCATCGGCCAATCCCACCGGCGCCTACCAGTGCCGCTGGACGCTGGGCCCGGAGTGGCGCGACCAGGACGTGATCCTGCGCTTCGACGGCGTCGAAACCTATTTCGAAATCCACGTCAACGGCCGCTACGCCGGCATGAGCAAGGGCAGCCGGCTGGCGGCGGAATTCGACATCACCGCGCTGCTGGTGGATGGCGAGAACCTGCTCAGCGTGCGCGTGCTGCAATGGGCCGATTCCAGCTATCTCGAAGACCAGGACATGTGGTGGACCGCCGGCATTTTTCGCGATGTCTACCTGATAGGCAAAGGCGCCCTCCACGTGCAGGACGTCTGCGTGCAGACCCGCTTCGATGATGCCTGCCGCGACGCGCGCCTGTCCTGCGCGCTGACGGTGTCGGCGCAGGATGGCTACCGGATCGATTGGGCGCTGTACGACGGCATGCGCCCGTTGCAGCAAGGCGGCGGCCGGGCGCTGGACTGGGAAGTGGACGTGCCGGCCCCGCGCCAGTGGAACGCCGAAGATCCCTACCTGTACCGCCTTGAAATCAGCCTGTACGACGCCGGCGACGAACTGCTGGAAGTGGTGCCGCTGCGCGTCGGCTTCCGCGAAGTGAGCGTGCAGGATGGCCTGATGTACGTGAACGGCCGCTATCTGAAGCTGCATGGCGTGAACCGCCACGACAACGACCACCTGCGCGGCCGCGCCGTGACGATGGCGCGCGTCGAGCAGGACATCGTGCTGATGAAGCAGCACAACATCAATTCGGTGCGTACGGCCCACTATCCCAACGATCCGCGTTTCTACGAACTGTGCGACCAGTACGGCCTGTTCGTCATGGCCGAGACGGACCTGGAAACGCACGGCTTCGTCAACGTCGGCAACCTCAGTCAGATCACCGACGATCCGGCATGGGAAGCTGCCTTCGTCGACCGCATCGAGCGCCATGTGCACGCGCAGAAGAATCATCCGTCCATCATCATCTGGTCGCTGGGGAACGAGTCCGGCTACGGCTGCAATATCCGCGCGATGGCCGCGCGCTGCCGCCAGATCGATCCGACACGCCTGATCCATTACGAGGAAGACCGCGACGCCGAAGTGTGCGACGTGGTCAGCACCATGTATTCGCGCGTGCAGATGATGAATGCCTTCGGCGAGTACCCGATGGACAAGCCGCGCATCCTGTGCGAGTACGCGCACGCGATGGGCAACGGGCCGGGAGGCCTGAGCGAATACCAGGCCGTGATGGACCGCCATCCGCACCTGCAAGGCCACTACCTGTGGGAATGGTGCGACCACGCCATCCTGCAACCGGAGGTGGCGGGACGGCCGTTCTACGCCTTCGGCGGCGACTACGGCGACTATCCGAACAGCGGCAACTTCTGCTGCGATGGCCTGATCTACCCGGACCAGCGCCCCGGCCCCGGCCTGCGCGAATACAAGCAGGTGATCGCGCCGGTGAAGGTGCGTGCCATTGACGCCGCCGCCGGCAGGCTGGAAGTGGAGAACCGCCACTGGTTCAGCAGCCTCGATTGCCTCACGCTGCTGATCGAAACCAAGGCCGATGGCGAGTCGCTCCGTTTGCAGCGCGTGCCGCTGTCGCCGCTGCCGCCCGGCCAGAAACAGGAGATTCGCATCCCCGAGCCACCGTCGGGCAGCGGCCAGCGTTATCTGAACGTGCGCGTGGTCTGCGACCAGGCCACCGCCTACAGCGCGCCGCAGCACGAGCTGGCGGTGTACCAGTTCGCGCTGCCGTCCACGCCCTCGCCTACCACACTGCCCGCCACTTCACCCGCGCCAAAACTCACCGAACATCGCCTTGAATACCGCATCGACGGCCATGACTTCCACATGGTGTTCTGCAAGCTCACAGGGAAGCTCCAGGAATGGGTGGCGCATGGGACGCCACTGCTCGCGCGCCCGCCGCAGCTGACGTTCTACAAACCCTGCATCGACAACCACAAGCAGGAGAACGAGGCCCTGTGGCTGCCGCAGCACCTGGACATCATGCAGGAACACCTGCGCGGCATGGAGATCAGGCGCAGCGACGCGGCGGTGGAGATCATCGTCGATTGCCAGATCGCGCCGCCGGTAGTCGGCTACGGCATGCGCTGCCGCTACCACTACCACATCGATGGCGCCGGCAAGCTGCGGCTAACCGTATCCGGCACGCCCTACGGCGGCTTCCGCGACATGATCCCCAAGATCGGCATGACGCTGGGCTTGAACCGCCAATTGGACCAGGTCGAATACTTCGGCCGCGGCCCGGGCGAAAACTACCCGGACAGCAAGGCCTGCAGCATCGTCGACCGTTACCGCAGCAGCGCGGCCGACATGTTCGAGTACTATCCCAAGCCGCAGGACAACGGCAACCGCCAGGACGTGACGTGGGCTTCGATGCGCGACCGCCATGGCAAGGGCCTGCTGATCCAGGCGCCGCAAGGCATCCACTTCAGCGTATGGCCTTACAGCGCCGCGCAGATCGCCGCCACGCGACACGACAACGAATTGCGAGAAGAAGACTTCTGGACCGTCAACCTCGATCACAGGATGAGCGGGCTCGGTTCCAATTCCTGGGGCTCCGAGGTGCTCGATTCGTACCGGGTCTACCTGGAGGCGTTCAGCTACAGCGTGGATTTATCGCCGCTGAACGGGGAGGACCGCCTGTGATTATCCTGAACAGCGTGGACGAATTCCGCCAGCGCTACCACTCCGCACGCAAGTGGCAGCGCTGCATCGAGGCCATCGCCAACCTGCCAAGGCTGAAGCCCGGCGTGTGCCACTCCATCGGCGACTCGCTGGTCTACCGTCTGGTGGACGGCCCGGCCGCCGCGGCGTCCAGCTTCACCGGCAACCGCCGCTACGTCGAGATGCACTACTACCTGTCCGGCAGCGAGACCATTGCGTATGCGGCCAAGCCGTCACTGGCCCGCCTTGCGGCCTACAGCGACGAAACCGACCGCGAGACCTTCAGCGGCGATGACGCCCATCGCCACACCGCCAGCGCGGGCCAGCTGCTGATCTTCGACAACGACTACGCCTACCGGCCGCTGGGCTCCGATCATCTGCGCAAAATGGTGCTGATGGTGACGATAGAAGGTGCGACTTTCCACAACAAGTGAGCTGACATGGCTATTTCGAGTAACGCGCAAATCGGCCGCTTCATGCTGCTGTCGATGGCGGTGGCGGCGATCTTCAACATCCGCAATGTCGTCAACAGCAATATCGCCATCGGCATGGTGGCGGTGCCGTCCTTCCTGTTCGCGACGGCGACCTTCTTCATACCCTACGTGCTGATCATCGCGGAATTCGTCAGCTTGAACAAGGACGCCAAGTCCGGCATCTACCAGTGGATACGCTCGTCGATGGGAGACAAGTGGGCCTTCGTCGGCGCCTACTGCTACTGGTTCGTGAACCTGTTCTACTTCACGTCGGTGCTGCCCAATATCCTGGTGTATTCGTCGTATGCGTGGCTGGGCTATGAATACCAGTTCTCGTCGCTGGTGACGGTGCTGCTGTCGATCATGCTGTTTGCCTTTGCCACCTGGGTCTCCACCAAAGGCGCGACATGGGTGGGCCGCGTGACATCCATCGGCAGTTCGCTGGTGCTGTTGATGGCGTTCGGCTTCGTAGGATTGAGCCTGGCCGACTGGATGGGTGGCGTGGCCCCCGCCACGCCCATCACCGCCGCCGCGATGACGCCGACGTTCAGCTGGGGCTTCATGGGCGTCATGGCCTGGATACTGTTTGCCGCCGGCGGCGCCGAGTCGGTGGGCGTGTTCTTGAACGATGTGCGGGGCGGCGCCAGGACTTTTGTGCGCACCATCGTTTTTGCAGGCCTGTTGATCGGCGTGCTGTATTCGGTGTCGGCGCTGGTGTTGAACCTGTATGTGCCCGCTTCCAGGTTGAGCTACACCTCCGGCGTGTTCCAGGTGTTCGGCGCGTTGGGCACGCACCACCAGGTGTCGCCGATGCTGCTGAACCGTTTGGTCGGCGCGGTGATGCTGCTCGGTTCCTTCGGCACCTTGATGGTGTGGACCGCCGCGCCGGTCAAGGCGCTGTTCTCGGAGATCCCGAAAGGCATCTTCGGCGAGCGCGCCATCGCCTTGAACCGTCATGACATGCCGGAGCGCGCCGCGTGGATACAGTTTTGCGTGGTGGTGCCGCTGCTGGTGATACCGGCGCTGGGGTCGTCCAATGTGAACCAGCTGCTCAACGTGGTGATCAACATGACGGCGGCCACCGCGTTGCTGCCGCCGCTGATCATCATGGCGGCCTACTTCCACCTGCGCCTGAAACTGGACCATCTTCCGCGCGACTTCCGCATGGGATCGCGCGTCGTCGGTTTGGCGATTACCAGTGTGCTGCTGGCGTTCTTTGGCATCGCCTTCATCGCCGCCATTTTCCCGGCCGGCCAGAACCTGCTGCTCACGCTGGGCTACAACGTGGGCGGCGTGGTGCTGTTCCTGGGATGGGCGTTGTGGAAGTACCGCCTGTATGAGCGCGGCCTTGTTGTCACTTCCGAGGTTCCGCATCCCGCGCCAGCATCAGCAGGTGCGCGGCGCTCCAGCTGAAGTTCGTCGCGCCCTGCATGCGGCCGGTGATGGGGTGGTAATTCTCCCGTATCGGCGCGTCGCCTTGCAGGCCTTCCGCACCGGTCGTGAAGCGTTTGGCGATGGCGTCGGCTTCCGCAGCGTGACCGTAGTTGCGCAGGCCGGCCGCGCCGAAGTAGACCTGGTCCAGCCACACCCTGCCGCGCCAGTAGATTTCTGGATCGTAGGATGGATTGGAGACGGCGGCCGTCGGCATCGGGACGGGGGTGCCGAATTCGGCCGGGTCCAGCATCTTCGCGATCACTGCGTCTGCCTGCCGCTGTTCGGCGGCGCCAGCCCATAGCGCGGTCCAGCCTTCGGGGCCGCGTCCGCGCATGGTCAGCAGTGTTCCGCCCAGTTTGCGGTCGTAGTAAAAGCCGCTGGCGGGATCGAAGAAGCTGGCGTTGATCTGCTCACGAAGATGCGCCGCCTGTTCGCGCCAGGCGCGTACTGCGGTTTGGTCGCCCAATGCCTGCGCGATGTCCGCCAGGATCAGCTTTTCGCGATAGAGGAAGGCGTTCAGGTCCACCGACTCCTGGTCGATGGAGTAGCCCAGCAGCTTGCCTTGGTTGTCGCGGTTCTCGACGACGCGCACTTGCCAGTCGCGTCGCGCGGCGGCCAGGTCGCCGCCGTGGACCTTGTCCGCATAGCGCTGCAGGGCGGCGGGTTCGATGAAGCCGAAGCGCGCCGCATTGTCCATGCCCGATTCGTAGCCTGCCGCTTGCTGCACCGGCAGTTCAATGGCCGCGTACTGGCCGGCATCGACGATGCGGCTGTAGGCGGCGAGGCCGAGACAATCGCGCATGCCGCCCTGCTCCGCCCCGCAGCCGTCGAGCGGCGCCGGCGACAACGGCTTGACGCGGAAGCGCAACTGGCCCGCGTCGTCGTTGTGCAGCGGGTGTACGGTTGCGCCGTATTCGGCCAGGCCGTTGTGATCGTGGTCGCGGTTGCGATACCACCAGCGATGATAGGCCTCCAGCTTGGGCAGCATCTCTTGCAGCCACGCGCGATTGTGGGACTGGCGGTAGATTTCCCATACGGTCCACGCGGCCAGCGGCGGCTTGGTATCGCGCTCGTTCCAGTTGTCGCCATCGCCGCCACGTGCGGCGTCCATGTTGTAGAAGACGTTGTCGGGCACCATGCCCTCGTCTTGAGGCCGCACCGCGTCGCTGGCCTGTATCTGGTAATCGAACAGCGAGCGCACCGTGTTGGCGGCCAACGCGGGATCGATGGCCGCCAGCGCGTAGGCCTGCTTCCACGTGTCCCAGGTCCAGGCGCCGTTGAACCAGCGCGCCGTGGTGGACGGCACCATCGCGTCATGACGGAAGGCGCCGCGCGGCGCGCGCCAGTTGCCGATCAGGGTTTCCAGCGCCTTGGTGCCGAGGGTGGATGCTGGAAGCTTGGTCTGCCACGCGGCCCAACGGCGCTCGTTTGCCGCAATCGCCTGCTCGACGCGCGCGGGGCTGGACAGCAGCGAGGCCGCACGTGCCGAGGCAGCATCCGTGTCGTCCAGTTGATAACTGTAGGCGCTGTAGATCGTTTGCTGTCGGCCGGCGCCCAGCAGCGGCAAGTCGGCGCTGCTGTCGTAGTGCTGGCTACCCACGCTGTCCCGCGCGCGCACGCTGCGCTCGATGCGGTAACGCGAGCGGCCGCTGGTCATCACGTTGCCGGCATCGCGCACCTTGCCGAAGGTGACACTGACGCCGCCAGCATCCTGCACCAGCTGCGGCTTCCAAGCGGGCTGGCGCTCGGCCACCGTGCCGTCCTTGCCCCACTGCGCCATCAGGTCGCCCTGCCAGTGCGCCTTCAGCGAGAGCGCCTTGCCGGACGTATTGCGCAAGCGGTAGCGCACCAGCGCGCTGCTGGCACTGACAAAATGCAGATCCACGTCCAACTGCAATCCCGGCCACACCAACCGCTGACTCAACACGCCGGGTCGTGCGGCGCTGGTCCAGCGGGCTTGCTCCGGCCGGAAGCTGCGGCCCGTGCGGCGATCGCCCAGGTCCAGCCGCTCCAGCGCGGAGGCGATGTACAGGCTGTACTCCTCGGCGATCACCAGCGGGCCGCTGAAGGTGCCGGCCAGCGCCGGCACATCGGGCAGCAGGTAACCGTGCCAGCTGCCGGCGTCGAACATGGGATTGAAGCGCTGGTTTTGCTCGGCATCGAAATCGCGCGCGGCGGTCGGGGTTCCGTATCGATTGATGGAAGGCTGCGCATGCGCGGCCCAGGCGGCGGTGCATGCCGCAATCAGCAGCAGGTTGCGAACAGATGAGGACATAGGCGGGAATGAAAACGAGTTGTCAGGAAGGGTAACACGATGAGGCCGGGCGTTTATGGCGCCCGGCCCTGGTGCATCAGAAGCGATACGACAGCGAGGCCGTGGCGTTGCGCCCCAGGATAGGTCGAGCGTAGAACAGACTACCGTTCGAACTTTGGTTAAAGCCGCTGCGTGGATTGCCCTCGGTCAGGCCGATCGAGTTGGTCACGTTGTTCACTTTCAGGTTCAGCTTCCACTTCTTGTCGATCTTGATCTCCGCGCCCATGTCGATCACGTGATAGGCAGGCAGCGCCAGCGCGTTCTCGAAGTCGGCGAAGCGTTTGCCGATATGGCTGTAGACCAGGAACACATCGCCGAAGCCGAAATGCACCGTCGGGATCAGGCGCACCTGCGTGTTCGGCGTGCGCATCACCTGGTTGCCGTTTTGCTTGGCCTCTTCCGCGTTCGGATCGATGCCGTTGATAGTGGCCTTCTGCAAGGTGGCCACGTACTCCAGCGAGAACTGCTTGAACGGATTGATAATGCCCTCCAGCTCAATCCCGGTCGACAGCGTCTTGACGAACACCTGGCGGAAGTCGCCCGTGGCCTGGTTGGTTTCGCCGAAAGACAGATTGTCGAACTTGGTGTGGAACACCGTGGCCGACGTGGTCCAGAACGGCGAGATGTAGCGTACGCCCGCCTCGGTGAAACTGAGCCGGCTGGCACCGTCGACGAAGCTGTCGGCGCTGTACAGGGTCGGCATGTTGGTGCCGCTGGCGTAGCGGCCATACGTGGCCACGTGGTCGTTGAAGGCGTAGTTGAAGCCCGCCGTGTACGAGGCTTCCTTGATCGTCTTCTGCTTGCGCGTCCACACGCCGGTGCCGGCGCGGCGCATGTAGTTGTTGGCGATGATGTTGTCCTTGTCGGTGCCGTCCGCATTGAAGGCGCCGGGGATGATGGCGCCTTCGGTCAGGTTGTCGCCCGGCAGATCATCGCCGGCCGCCAGCACGCCTTCGTCCTGCACGTCGTAGCGGGCCACTTCGTAGCGCACGCCGGCGTCGAGGCGCAGCTTGTTACTGACCTTCCATTCGTCGTTGACGAAGTACGACATCGACTTCATATCGCCTTGGTGGCGTTCGTAGAAGTAGCCGTTGCGCAGCACGCCCTTGTCCGACAGGTAGCCGAGGATCTTGTTGTTGGCATCGACGGCGACGATATCGAGCCGGCTCGGTTGGTCGCGCACGTCGGTGATGATGCGGGCGCCGTAGTCGGAATCGTCATACAGCTTTTGCGCGGCGAACAGGATGCCGGCGGTGAAGCTGTTCTTGTCGTTCTCCTTCGTCACCGACAGCTTGTCGATGAAGTGGCCCAGGGAGCGGAAACGCGTCTCGGCCACGGCGTCGGTGGTGAAACCGTTGCCGTTCAGGGTGGACGGATCGTTGATCAGCTGACCGGTGCCGGCGTACGCCAGTTTGGCGGTGCCGCCGAAGCGCTTGAGCAGCGCGGCGACGTCGCTCGATTGCGCCGGATCGAGCCGATTGCTGGCGCGGACCAGATAGCTGTTCGGGCCATTGAACACCGACTGCGGCGACACGTCGTAGCGGGTGTAGCGGGCGTTGTTGCGGAACGACCAGTCGCCGCCCAGTTCATGCTGCAGGTCCGCGCCGATCACCTTGGCCAGCACGTGGAAGCCGGTATGGAGGTCGGTGGTCACGGGGCCGTTGGTGGTCTGGTTGGTGATGCGCGCCAGGTCCGGGCCGTCCAGCGAGCCGTAATGCGGATTCACGCCCGGCACGCCGGTCGGGTTGCCGGGATTGGTCAGCGGGATAGGCAGGTAGAAGGTGTTATGGTCGTTGACGTACTTGGCCGACAGCGTCAGCTCCCCGCGTTCAAGCTTGCGCGTCAGGTTCACGCGCAGTTGGCCGCCATGATCGGCGGTGATGCCGATCGGGCGCACGCCCTTGCCTTCGCGATAGTAGCCGCCGGCCGCGTAGGTCCAGTCATCGTTGATCGGGCCCGAATACACGCCTTCGGTGCGCACCATGCCGTAGTCGCCGATAGTGACCTTGGCCTCGCCCTGCGGCGTTTGCGTGCCCTTCTGGCTGATGAAGTTGACGATGGCCGCCGGGCCGTTGGTGGACAGGATGGCCGAGGTGCCGCCGCGGATCGCTTCAAAGCGCTTGATGGTGACGTCCTCGCGCATCAACACGTCCACCAGTTCGCCGTCGTAGATCACCGGCAGGCCGTCTTCCTGGAGGCTGATGAACTGGAAGGCGGCGCCGCCGCTCAAGCCGCGTGGCGAAACGTTGTTCGACACCTCGCCACCGGATGCCTCGACCCACAGGCCTGGCACCTGTTGCAGCGAATCGGCCAGACTATGCGGCGCGAGCTTCTCCAGCTTGGCCAGGTCCACGGTCGTAATGGCGACCGAGGATTCCAGCTTGGTGCGGTTTTTGGCAGTGGTGCCGGTGAC
Source organism: Duganella sp. GW821-FHT07G03 (assembly GCF_059418605.1). Taxonomy (NCBI): domain Bacteria; kingdom Pseudomonadati; phylum Pseudomonadota; class Betaproteobacteria; order Burkholderiales; family Oxalobacteraceae; genus Duganella; species Duganella sp. GW821-FHT07G03. The sequence goes on along the minus strand of NZ_JBWKQE010000014.1, from coordinate 137,206 downwards.
GACCACCTCCTGTATGGGTTCGGGCGCTGTTTGCGCCTGGGCGCCGTGCATGGCCGCCAGCTGGGCCAGGGTGGCGACCGAAAGGGTCAACCCGGTTCTTTGTCTCATTTGGAATCTCCAGATAGTTATCGTTATGTTGTTGCCTTGCTTTGCTGCCGCTACACCGAGACCGGCCACATGGTCTGCTCCCGGTAGCCGGTCGTCACCGGCAAATACCCATTGAATTGCGCATCGAGTTCCGCGTCGCCGCTGTCGATGCGCAGCACGCCGCCGTACAGCGACATCAGCTTGTCCTGCGGCGCCAGCACATGCAGCCCGCGCCTGCCGGCCGCGCGCAGCAGGCGCGGTGAAATCTGCTGGTTGCCGCGTCCCAGCACCAGCCCCTGTCCACCGATCGGCGACAGCACCAGATGCGGGGGCGATTGCCAGTTGCCGACCAGGTCTTCCAGCTCGCGGCGCGAGGCGTCGCGCGCCAGCAGCGTGCCGTCGCCCAGCACCGCATCCACGCCCAGCAAGGTGCCGTCCACGCCCAGCAGCGACAGCAAGGCTTGCGTGGTCGAGCCGGGGCCGATCAGGTACAGCGAGCGCGCTTCCATCCCTTCCGCAAAGCTGCGGGCGATGGCCATGCGCTGCGCGCCGCTGCCGCTCGCATGGCGTGACTTGCCGCCCTGCGTCAGCGAAGGCGCCAGCGGCAGTTGCAGGTAGCCGTACAGGCGCGGCACGATCTGGTCGCGCCGAAGTGCGTCCTCGTCGAGGTCCATCACTTCGGCGTCACTGCAGATGGCCAGGCCGTTTTGCTGCAACTGGCGCAGCAACAGCCCGGCGGCGGTTGGATGGTTGGCGAATACCGCCGACTGCATCTTCACGCCGGCCGGCACGCCCAGCACCGGCAAGGTGGCCATCGCACCGGCATCGCGCAGGCCATCCAGCACATCGCGCGCGGTGCCGTCGCCGCCGGCGAACAGCAGCAGGTCTATCCCCATGCCAGCCAGGATGCAGCTGGCGCGGCGCGTATCCGCAGCCTGCGATGGCGACGCAACCGGCACCACGGCGCTGGCCTGCAAGCCCGCCGCGTGCAAAGCGTGCAAGCCCATGTCGCCATCGGCCGTGTACCAGTTGACGGCGTGCGCCGCGCTGCCGCAGACCCCGAACATGACGGCAAGGCGTGCGCCCACCTGAGGCAGGACGCCGGACCCCAGCGCGGCCTGCACGCTGTGGGCGCCGTCCGAGCCTTTGAGGCCGGCGGGGCCGCCGATGCCGGCCCAGGGATTGACCACCAGCCCGATCTTCATGCCAGTCCGCGCTCGCCCAGCTTGCGTTGATAGGCGCGCCAGGTGATGGACCAGCGCTCCGGATCGTCCAGCATCTCGCCCTGCACGCGGTGCACCGGACAGTTGTGCGGCGCGGTCTTGACCAGATCCGGATCGCTGTGCGCCTCGCCGGCGATGTGGCGCATCACGCCGATGAATTCATCGAGATCGGCGCGGGAGTAGGATTCGGTCGGCTCGATGGTGGCCGGCTCCGGCACCACGTAGGGATGATGGCTGGTCCAGTAATGCACGCCAAAGTCGGCGGCGCGCAGGCCGATTTCTTCCGACGTCACGCCGGTGGCCTCGGTCAGGCCCGCCCAGCTGTAGCGCACCTGCTCGATACGGCGCTTGCCTGCCGCGTAGGGCGCGGACATGCCGTCGATCTTCAGCAGCTCGTGCATCATGTAGTTGTTGTTGAGGACCGCGATCTCGGACACGGTGCGCAAACCTTCGGCGCCCAGGTTCATGATCCACGCATAGGCGCGCAGCATGATGGAGGCGGTGCCGGTGAAGCTGCTGATCTTGCCGATCGATTGCGCCGCGCCATCCACCAGGGTGTAGCGGCCATCCTCGTGGCGCACCAGCGGGCCAGGCAGGAACGGCGCCAGCGCCGCCGTGCAGCACACCGCGCCGACCGCAGGGCCACCGCAGGCGTGCGGCGTGGCGAAGGTCTTGTGCAGGTTGAAGTGGCACAGGTCGAAACCGGCTTCACGCGCGCGGGCGATGCCCAGCAGGCCGTTGGCGTTGGCCTGGTCGTACACGCACAAGCCGCCGGCCGCATGCACCACGTCGACGAATTCGCGGATACGGCCGTTGAAGATACCGGTGTCCTCCGGGTTGGTGATGACCAGTGCGGCAGTGCGCGGCGACACTGCCGCTTTCAGGGCGGCCAGGTCCGGGTAGCCGTTGGCGTCCGGGTAGAGCGTGATGACCTTGTACCCGGCCAGCTTGGCGCAGGCCGCGTCCGACGGATGCGAAAAAATGGTGGTAATGACTTCATCGCGCCGGCCTGCTTCGCCACGGCTCTCGTGCCAGGCGCGCACCATCGCCATGTTGGCGAAGATGGCTTGCGATCCGCCGCGCGCCTGCAACGATACGGCATCCATGCCGGACACTTCGCGCAGCACGCCTTCCAGCTTGTCCATTACCTCCAGCATGCCTTGCACGGTGCTGTCGGCCTGGCGCGGATGCAGCTCCGCCATGCCGGGCTGGCGCGCCAGCTGGTCGTTGATCTTGGGGTTGTACTTCATGGTGCAGGTGCCCTGCCCGACGTCGACATTCAGATCGGCGCCCAGCGTCTCCTGCGACAGGCGCAGGTAGTGGCGCAGCACGCGGTTCTGCGACATCTCCGGCAGCGCCGGCGCGGTCTGGCGCAGCATGGCGGCGGGCAGGCCGGCCAGCGGCTGGCCTGCGGCGCGCACGATGTCCGGCTCCACTTCCGGCACCAGGATGCCGCGTTCGCCGGGTTGGCTCAGTTCAAAGATGACGGGTTCGTCCCAGCGCGCCTGATGGTAGCGGCGCATCTGCTGTTTGCGGTGGTGGGCGATGTTATCCATGACGTTCATTGGTTGAGGACTTTCTCTAGCGTTGCGCACAGCAGGTCGATATCTTCCTGCGTGTGGACTTCGGAAAAGGCGTACAGGGCCGACTGGCCCAGCGCGGGGAAGGCGGCGCTCAGGTCATGGCCACCGAAGACGCCCTGTTGCAGCAAGGCGGCGTTGATGGCGGCAACCGGCAGGCCGGTGTCGTCGAAGTTGACGACGAACTCGCGGAAGTGGCAGCTGCCCGCGTGCGTGACGCGCACGCCGGGCAGGCGCGCCATGCGCTGCCTGGCGTAGGCGGTGCGCTGGGCGACGCCGGTGGCCAGTTCTGTCATGCCTTGTGGGCCCATCAGCGCGAGGTAGACGCCGGCCGTGATGCCCCACAGCGCGGCGGCGGTGCCGACGAATTCATTGCCGTTCTCGCGCTTGTCGAACGAGGTGCGGCTGTAGGCGACGTCGCCGAAGCCGTACTCGCCCGGCACGCTGGTCGGCACAATGCCGAACAGCCGCGATGGATACTGCATGACGATGGCGGGATCGTCGTGGCTGGCGATGAAGCCGCCCTGGCCGCCGCCGTAGTTCATGTGCATACCGAGCGGCTGAATGTCGCCGCAGACGATGTCGGCGCCGTAGTTGGACGGCGGCGCCAGCACGCCCAGCGACACCGGATCGACGCCGACCACGAACAGCGCGCCCACCGCATGCGCGGCGGCGGCCAGCGCGGCGCCGTCATCGATGGTGCCGAGGAAGGACGGGATGTCGACGTAAAGCGCGGCGGTGTCGTGGTCGAGCAGCTGCTTCACGGTGGCCAGGTCGAGCAGGCCGGTTTTCGGATCGAAGGGCGCGGTGATGAAATCGAGATCGGCGCGGCCGTAGGTGTTCATCATCGACAGCTTGTCCGGGTTGACGTGGCCGGCCACGACGACGCGGCGGCGGCCGGTGTGGCGGCCCGCCATGCGCACGGCAGTGGCGGCGGCCTGCATGCCGTCGTACACCGGCACGTTGACCACGTCCATCTCCAGCAGCGCGCCCATCATGCTGCAGTATTCGAACAACGACTGGAAGCGGCCATGATCGTCATACGGCTCGCCGGCGTAGGCGGTGGCGAACTCGCTGCGGCCGTTGATCTCGTCGCAGACGGCCGGCACGTGGTGCTGGTAGCAGCCGCCGCCCAGGAAGCTGAGCTGCCCGGCGCAGTGGCTGTTCTTGCGCAGCAGGCCGTCCACGTGGCGCTTGAGACGCGCCTCCGACAGGTGCGGCGCGGCGATCGCCAGCGGCGCCTGCATGCGCAGGGCGGCGGGGATGTCGGCGAAGAAGTCTTCGGTGCTGGTGGCCCCCACGGCGCGCAACATGGCGTCGCGCACGGCGGGCACCGAGTTGGGGATGTAGGGGTGGATAAAGGGTTTTCCAGGTGCCATGTCGTTTCCTGTTGATCGAGGTGGGATACCCCATCTTGTAGGAGCGAAATAACATTGACAAATGATCAGTATGCATGCGATACATTAGAAAAATTCATGCATGGAGAGCGCCTTGGTTCATTCTTCCAGTCTGTTGCGGCAGTTGAAAACGTTTGAAGTCACGGCGCGGCACATGAGTTTTACCCGTGCCGCCGATGAGTTGTGCATCTCGCAGGCGGCGGTCAGCCACCAGATCAAGACGCTGGAAGACGCGCTGCAGATCAAGCTGTTCAAGCGCATGACGCGGGCCATCACGCTGACCGGCGAGGGGGCGATTTTGCAACGCAGCCTGGTCGACGCCTTCGGCCGCATCGACCGTGTGCTGGCGCAGTTGGCGCAGGGTGAGGGACGCGCGCGCAAGCGGCTGACGGTGGCGGTGACGCCAGCCTTCAGCTCGCGCTGGCTGGTGCATAGACTGGACCGTTTTCTGGCGGCGCATAGCCAGCTGGAGGTGCGGCTGGTGCATACGGTGATGCACACCGACCTGGGACGCGACAGCATCGACCTGGCGATACGCTGGGGCGATGGCAAGTGGCCGGGCGTGGAGTGCGAACGCCTGTTCGGCACCGAGCTGCTGCCGGTGTGTTCACCGGCGATGTTGAAGGACGGCCCGCCGTTGCTAGAGCCGTGCGATCTGGCGCATTACACGCTGCTGCACGAGGACAGCTGCGACGACTGGGAGCGCTGGTTCGAGCAGGCGGGTTTGGCGCCGTCGCTGGCGCTGCGCGGGCCGCTGATCGACGACAGCAACGCGCTGATGCAGGCGGCGTTGAACGGCCAGGGCATCGCGCTGGGCCGCATGGCGCTGATCCGCGACGACCTGCGGCGCGGCACCCTGGTCAGCCCGTTCAGCCAGACGCTGTCCACGCAAGGCGCCTACTACATGTGCTGGCGCCCTACCCGCACCGAGCAGGAGGCGTTGACGTGGTTCTCGGATTTTCTGCGCGACGAGGCGCGGGAGCAGGAGGCAGACCGCTAGCTCTCGCGCCGCTACGCCGGCAGTTCTGTCGCCGGTCGCGATGAAACGCCCTGCGCCAGCGCGGCAGCCTGCTCGGCGGCCTGCGCGCGCAGGAAGGCGGGACGCTGGCGCAGCCGCTGCCAGTAGGCGGCGACTGCCGGTGTGAAGGACGTGTGCAAGCCCAGCTGCTCGGCCAGCAGCAGCGCGTAGCCGACCGAGACATCCGCTGCCGTGAAGCGGCCGGCACACAGGAACTCGTTCTGCTCCAGGCGCGGCGTCAGCGTTTTCAAGCGCGATAAAAACCAGCGCGAATAGTCCTCCACCACCTGCGGCTGCAAACGCTCCGGTGATTCGAAGCGGCTGTAGCGCAGCACCAGCGTTTGCGGGAAGGTCAGCGTGGCTTCGCCGAAGTGCAGGAAGTTCAACCACGCGCCGTAGTCCACCTCGTTCAGCGCGACGTTCAGCCTGGCCGACGGATGACGCTCGGCCAGGTACTGGCAGATTGCCGCCGATTCCGTCATCCACATGTCGCCGTCGAAGAAGGCCGGCACCGTGCCGCAGGGATTGATGTCAAGGTAGGACTTGTCATGCACGCGCGGCGGGAAAGCCATCATGCGCAACTCATATGTCAGCCCCAATTCCTCCATCATCCACAATGGACGGAAGGAACGTGCGGCGATGCTGTGGTAGAGGATCATGAGAACCTATTTATTAAAGCCAGTGACCATTGCAAATTTTATCATTGACCGAAATTTACGCCGAGGGCAACATGAATTGACATTGGTGCGCGTAACGTTACGCGCTACAATGACTCATGATAAAAACATTCCAGCACAAGGGGTTGAGAGTTTTTTTCGAGACTGGGAGCATGGCCGGCATTCAGGCAGCCCATGCGCCCAGACTAGGCGCCATGCTGCGCCGCCTGAACGAGGCCACATCTCCCCAAGGAATGAACCTGCCCGGTTGGGGCCTGCACCCATTAAAAGGCAAAGCACTTAGGGGACATTTTTCCGTGTCGGTAAGTGGCAACTGGCGCCTGACATTTAAGTTCGAGGGTACTGACGCCATCCTTGTGGACTATCAGGACTATCATTAAGGAAGAAATATCATGGCACGCATGTTTAATCCACCACACCCGGGACTGACCTTACGCGATGACGTTCTACCCGCGCTGGGCCTGACGGTTACCGAAGCGGCGCAGCAACTGGATGTCAACCGCGTCACGTTGTCCCGCGTCCTCAACGGCCGCGCTGCGATTTCGCCTGAAATGGCGTTGCGTATTGAGGCCTGGCTGGGCGTAGAGCGCGGCGGTGAGGCTCGCCTGTGGCTGGCAGAGCAAAGTGCCTACGATGTTTGGCAAGCTGCACAACGCTTCCTGGAAACTCCGATGCAGGTTCAGCCCGCCCCTTTGGCGGCCTGAACTGCAAGCTGCTTATTTTCCGATACAGAAACGCGAGAAGATCACACCCAGCAGATCATCCGACGAAAACGCGCCGGTGATGCTCGACAGCTGCACCTGCGCCAGCCGCAGCTCTTCCGCGAACAGGTCCAGCGACTGGTCGTTCTGCGCCGCGTGTTCGCCGGCCCGTTCCAGATGGGCGCCGGCGTTCTTCAGCGCGATCAGATGGCGTTCGCGCGCCAGGTACAGCGATTCGCCGGTCTGCTGCCAGCCGGCGATGCGCAGCAACTCGGCGCGCAGCAGGTCGATGCCGATGTGCTCGTGCGCCGACAGGTACACATGCGTGGCATCGTCCATCGGATCGACGCCCGGCTTGTGGCCCGACAGGTCGATCTTGTTCCAGATCCGCAGCACCGGCACGCCGAGCGGGAAGGCGGCGACGATGCCCTCGTCCGCGCGCGACGGGCCGTGGTCGGCGTCCAGCAGGTGCAGGATGACGTCGGCCTTGCCGACCTCGCCCCAGGTGCGCTCGATGCCGATGCGCTCGACCACGTCGACGCCGTCGTCGATCGCGCGGATGCCGGCGGTGTCGATGATGTTTAGAGGTATACCTTCAATCTGGATGGTCTCGGTGACCTTGTCGCGCGTGGTGCCGGCGATCGGCGTGACGATGGCCACGTCCGTGCCCGCCAGCGCGTTCAGCAGCGACGACTTGCCGACGTTGGGCTGGCCGACCAGCACCACGTTCAAGCCCTCGCGCAGCAGCGCGCCCTGCGACGCCTGCTTGAACACCAGCTCCAGCGCGCTGACGATGCCGGCCAGCTGGCCGCGCGCGTCGGATTTTTCCAGGAAGTCGATTTCCTCTTCCGGGAAGTCCAGCGTGGCTTCGACCAGCATGCGCAGGCCGGTCACGCCGTCCACCAGCGCGTTGACCGTCTTCGAGAACGCGCCCGACAGCGATTGCGACGCCGACTTGGCCGCCGCCTCGGTGGAGGCGTCGATCAGGTCGGCCACGGCCTCGGCCTGCGCCAGGTCGAGCTTGTCGTTGAGGTAGGCGCGGCGGGTGAACTCGCCCGGCTCGGCCAGCCGCAGGCCCAGCTCGGCGCCCGCTTCCAGCACGCGCGCCAGCAACAGCTGCAGCACGATGGGGCCGCCGTGGCCCTGCAGTTCCAGCACGTCTTCCCCGGTGTAGGAATGCGGCCCCTTGAACCAGATGGCGATGCCCTGGTCGATCAGCGCGCCGTCGGCCTGCTTGAACGGGATGTAGGTGGCGTGGCGCGGCTGCAGGGCGGTGGTGCCGAACAGCGCGGTGATCAGCGCTTGCAGGTTCTTGCCGGAGGCGCGTACCACGCCGATGCCGCCGCGTCCTGGTGCGGTGGCGATGGCGGCGATGGGGGAAGAGTCGATATTCATAGGGGAATTGTAAAGTAAAAAAAAGCCCGCGATTAACACGGGCTTTTCTGCAACAAGCTTGCGATCAGGAGTTGGCGGCCGTTGCCGGCGCAAACTTCTTGGAGATGACGTACTGCTGAGCGATCGACAGCACGTTGTTCACCACCCAGTACAGCACCAGGCCGGACGGGAAGAAGAAGAACATGACCGAGAACGCCAGCGGCATGAACAACATCATCTTCGCTTGCATCGGATCGGCAGGCGCCGGGTTCAGCTTGGTGGTGATGTACATCGAGATCGCGTACAGCACTGGCAGGATGTACCAAGGGTCTGGCGCGGCCAGGTTGGTGATCCAGCCGATCCACGGCGCGCCGCGAATCTCCACCGACGCCTGCAGCACCCAGTACAGGGCGATGAAGACCGGCATCTGCACCAGGATAGGCAGGCAGCTGCCCAGCGGGTTGATCTTCTCGGTCTTGTACAGCTCCATGGTGGCCTGGTTCATCTTGGCCGGGTCGCCTTTGTAGCGCTCGCGGATCGCCTGCATCTTCGGCGTGACCAGCTTGACCTTGGCCATGCTGCGGTAACCGGCGGCCGACAGCGGGAAAAACGCCAGCTTGATCAGGATGGTGAAGGCGATGATGGTCCAGCCCCAGTTGCCCAGCACCTGGTGGATGTGGTCCATGACCCAGAAGATAGGCTTGGCGATGATGGTCAGCCAGCCATAGTCCTTGACCAGGTCCAGGCCAGGGCTGACCTGTTCCAGCAGCTTCGCTTGCTGCGGGCCGGAGTACAGCTTGGCCTCGTTGCTCACGGTGGCGCCCGGCGCCAGCGTGCCCAGTTGCTGGATGGTGCCGATCGCGTACTGGTTGGTCGTCACTTTCTTGGTGAAGATGGTGCGCGCCAGTTTGTCCTGCGGAACGAAGGCCGAGACGAAGAAGTGCTGTGAGATCGCGAACCAGCCGTTGTCGGCCTTGGTCGGGTGATCCTGCACGGCGTCCTTGCCGGTCTTGGCGGCTTCGGCCGCTTCTTTTTCCAGCGATTCGAACTTCAGCTTCTTGTAGTGGTCTTCGGCGGTGTACAGCGTCGGGCCGGTGTAGCTGCTGTTGAAGTAGGAGTCGCCGGCCGGCTTGTTGCCGTCGTGGACCAGTTGCAGGTACAGCTCAGGCTTGACCGGCGCGGCGCCGACGTTGGCCACGTCGTGGCGCACGTCGATCGTGTAGTCGCCGCGCTTGAAGGTGTAGGTCTTGGTCAGCTTGACGCCGCCCGATTCCGCTTCCAGCACCAGTTGCACCTGGTTGGCATCGCCCAGCATGCGCGGGCCAGGCTTGGCGACGAAGCCGGTCTGGTGGTTTGGCAGGCCGGCGGCGCCGATCAGGCCGGTTTGGGCCAGATAGGTCTTGCCGGTGCCGGCGTCGACGTCGAACAGCACCTGGTTCTTGCTGGTGTCCACGCCGTCCTTGAACTTCAGCAGTTCCAGGCGCTTGATGGTGCCGCCCAGGGTGTCGACGTCGACACGGAACAGATCGGTGGTGACGGTGATGCGCTCACTCTTGAACGGCTCGGCCGCTGCGGGCGCGCCCGGCAGTGCCGAAGCGCCTGCCGCGGCGGCGGCGGTGGCGGCCGGCAGTTCGGATTTCTTCGCTTCCGCGGCCTTGGCGGTCTGCGCCGGGGCGGGAGCAAACATGGAAGGTTTGCCTGTCGAGACCATCCAGTTGTTCCAAAGAACTACCAGCGACAGGGCAAACACGATCCACAGGATGGTACGTTTATTGATATCCATTAGGCTATTTGTCAGGAGTGGTTGCAACCGCGAGCGGTCGTAGAAGAGGAATGCGTTTTGCCGTCGGCGGGCGGCACAGGATCGTGCCCGCCATAATTCCAGGGATTGCAGCGGCACACGCGCTTGACCGCCAGCAGGCTGCCCTTGGCGGCGCCGTGCACCTGCAACGCTTCCAGCGCATAGTTCGAGCAGCTCGGATAAAACCGGCAGCGCGGCGCCATCATCGGGCTGATGGCCAGCTGGTAAAAACGCAGCAGGAAGCGGAGCAGTTTTTTCATGATGCCACAGGTGGAGGCGGCGGCGTCGAAGGCAAGGCCGGTTTCGGCAGCTTGGCCGCCTTGGCCTGCGCGAACAGACGCGCCAGTTCCACCCGCAAAGCCGCTTTCAGCTTGGCGGTGGTGGCCGGCCCGTCCTTGCTGTTGACCGGCTTGGCCAGGCGGATCAGGCAATCGATCGCCGGCAGGCTGGTCTGGCGGAACAATTCGCGGGTCACGCGCTTGATCGTGTTGCGCGTGACGGCGCGCGGCGCAAACCGCTTGGCCACAACGACGCCCAGCCGCGCATGCGGCAATTCATTCAGACGGGTGTAGAGCACGAAGTGCGCGCTTTTTTGGGTAGGGCGCAAACGAAAAACGGATGAAAATTCATCCGTTTTAACGATACGCCGAACGCGCGCGAAGTCGTGTGAACCTTCGCCTGTCGAGCCGCTTGAAATACAGCTTTCCACGCGATCAGCTAACAAGCGATGGCTTATACAGCCAGACGCTTGCGGCCTTTGGCGCGACGTGCGTTAAGCACTTGGCGGCCGCCACGGGTAGCCATACGTGCGCGGAAGCCGTGGGTACGCTTACGGCGTACAACGGAAGGTTGGTAAGTACGTTTCATGTTGGTCTCGCTAAAAGCAGAAAAAAATGCAAAATCGGGTTGTGGCCCCGTCAGTTTTTGGTGCCAATGACACTTCGCGCACCCATGCCAACGCTACCGGCACAAGCTGGGTCCATCTCATCGCCCGCTAAATCCACGCTTACTCCATATTGACGTTCATGTGAATAAACTAGGAATACGGGCGGGGAACCCTGAATTATCAGCATTTCGGTCCCGCTTGTCAACAACTGATGGTCTCGACCCGCCATTCGGGGGCCGGCCAAAGTGCGAAAATAAGCGTCGTGCCTGTGGATAACTTGGGCCGGCGAGAGTAGAATAGCGCGTTACGTGTGGCGAACCCGGGTTCACCGACACCCTTATCAGCAGTAAAGAATAGATAAAGATTCATGGAAAATTTCTGGCAGACCTGCTCCGCCCAGCTGGAGCTGGAGCTGACGCCGCAACAATTCAGCGCGTGGATAAAACCGCTCATCCCCCTCGACTACGAGGCGGGCAAGTTGCGTGTGGCCGCCCCCAACCGGTTCAAGCTGGACTGGGTCAAGAGCCAGTTCGCCAACCGCATCACGGCCCTGGCCTGCCAGTATTGGGAAGCGCCTACCGAGGTGCAGTTCGTGCTCGATCCGCGCTTGGCTATGCCGAAAAAGGCCGCGACCGTGGCGCCCGTACCCGACTACAACGGTGGCGTCCCGAGCGGCAACGCGCGCATGGCCGATCCGGTGCCGTCGGTGCCGGAGTTGCCGGCTTCGGCCGCGCCGCGCCGCGAACAGAGCCGCATCAACACCGACCTGACCTTCGACAGCTTCGTCACCGGTAAGGCCAACCAGCTGGCGCGCGCCGCCGCGATCCAGGTGGCCAACAACCCGGGCGTGTCGTACAACCCGCTGTTCTTCTACGGCGGCGTCGGCCTGGGTAAGACCCACTTGATCCACGCGATCGGCAACCAGGTGATGGCCGACCAGCCGGGCGCCAAGATCCGCTACATCCACGCCGAGCAGTACGTGCGCGACGTGGTGACGGCTTACCAGCGCAAGGGCTTCGACGACTTCAAGCATTACTATCACTCGCTCGACATGCTGCTGATCGATGATATTCAATTCTTCGGCGGCAAGAGCCGCACGCAGGAAGAGTTCTTCTATGCGTTCGAAGCGCTGATCGCTGCCAAGAAGCAGATCATCATCACCTCGGATACCTATCCGAAGGAAATCACCGGCATGGACGACCGCCTGATCTCGCGCTTCGATTCCGGCCTGACGGTGGCGATCGAGCCGCCGGAGCTGGAAATGCGCGTGGCGATTCTTTTGAAAAAAGCCAAGCAGGAAGGGGTCACCTTCTCGGACGACGTCGCCTTCTTCGTGGCCAAGCACCTGCGTTCGAACGTGCGCGAGCTGGAAGGCGCGCTGCGCAAGATCCTGGCGTACTCGCGCTTCCACGGCAAGGACATCACGATCGACATCGTGAAAGAAGCGCTGAAGGATTTGCTGTCGGTGCAGAACCGCCAGATCTCGGTGGAGAACATCCAGAAGACGGTGGCGGACTTCTTCAACATCAAGGTGGCCGACATGTACTCCAAGCGTCGCCCGGCCAACATCGCGCGGCCACGCCAGATCGCGATGTACCTGGCCAAGGAGCTGACGCAAAAGAGCTTGCCGGAGATCGGCGAACTGTTCGGCGGCCGCGACCACACGACCGTGCTGCACGCGGTGCGCAAGATCGCGCTGGACCGCACCAAGAACCCGGAATGCAACCACGAGCTGCACGTGCTGGAGCAAACGCTGAAAGGCTAGCCGGACAGTAGGTTTGGCTTTATGATCTAGGCAAAAAAGCACGTCTGCTCACAAGGCAACATTGTTATAAAAATATCGTTTAATCTTTACTATTGAGGATAACTATGCAATTGGTCAAAACCACCCGAGATACCCTTCTCCGGCCACTGCAGATCGTGAGCGGTATTGTCGAGCGTCGGCACACTATGCCGATTCTGGCCAATATCCTCATCCGCAAAGAGGGCGAGAGCGTATCCTTCCTGTCGACCGACACCGAAGTCCAGATCACCACCAACGCCGAGATCGGTTCCGGCAGCGAAGTGACCGGCACCACCGTGGCCGCGCGCAAGCTGCTCGACATCCTGCGCGCGCTGCCTGAATCGGGCGACGTGACGATGACCCTGCTGAACAAGCGCCTGACGGTGCAGACCGGCAAATCGCGCTTCGCGCTGCAGACGCTGGCCGCCGAGGAATTCCCGACCGTGCAGCAGGCCGACAGCTACAGCGCCTCCGTCACGCTGCCGCAGAAAACGCTGAAGCACCTGTTCAACATGGTGCACTTCTCGATGGCCCAGCAGGACATCCGCTACTACCTGAACGGCCTGCTGCTGGTCCTGGACGGCAAGAACGTGATCGCCGTGGCCACCGACGGCCACCGCCTGGCGTTCTGCCAGGTCGAGACCGAGCAATCGTTCGAGCGCCAGGAAGTGATCATCCCGCGCAAGACCATCATCGAACTGCAGCGCCTGCTGGAAGAGAACGACGAGACCGTGCAGCTGGACATCGCCGCCAACCAGGTCAAGCTGACCTTTGCCGACATCGAACTGATCTCCAAGCTGGTCGAGGGCAAGTTCCCCGACTACACGCGGGTGATCCCGAAGGGCTACAAGAACGAATTCACGATCGGCCGCGATGAGCTGCTGCGTTCGCTGCAACGCGCCGCCATCATGACCAGTGACAAGTTCAAGGGCGTGCGCTGCATCATCACGCCGGGCAGCATGAAGATCAGCTCGACCAACGCGGACCAGGAAGAGGCCGTGGAAGAACTGGAAATCGACTACGGCGGCGACAGCGTCGACATCGGCTTCAACGTGACCTATCTGCTGGACGTGTTGAACAACCTGAAGTGCGACCAGGTCAACGTCGCGCTGGGCGATTCGAACTCGTCCGCGCTGATCTCGATCCCGGACAATGCCGACTTCAAGTACGTCGTCATGCCGATGCGCATATAACGCATTGAAGCTTAGCCTTTTGCAGCAGCCGTAAGAACGTAAGTAATCGATAACAGAGAAAGCAGCACATGTCCGCCATCCCAGAAGAGAATCCAGTACCAGTACCGGTCAACACCGAAGAATACGGCGCCTCATCGATCCAGATCCTCGAAGGTCTGGAAGCAGTCCGCAAACGACCCGGCATGTACATCGGCGACACCTCGGACGGCACCGGCCTGCACCACCTGGTGTTCGAAGTGCTGGACAACTCGATCGACGAATCGCTGGCCGGCCACTGCACGGAAATCCACGTCACCATCCACTCGGACAACTCGATCTCGATCACCGACAACGGCCGCGGCGTGCCGACCGGCCTGAAGATGGACGACAAGCACGATCCGAAGCGCTCCGCCGCCGAGATCGTCATGACCGAACTGCACGCCGGCGGCAAGTTCGACCAGAACTCGTACAAGGTGTCGGGCGGCCTGCACGGCGTGGGCGTATCGTGCGTGAACGCGCTGTCGAAGCTGCTCAAGCTGACCATCCGCCGCGACGGCAAGGTGCACTACATGGAGTTCGTCCGTGGCGTGCCGCAGAACCGCGAACTGGCGGAGAAGGACGGCTTCGCCGTCTCGCCGATCAAGGTCATCGGCGACACCGACAAGCGCGGCACCGACGTGCACTTCTGGGCCGACGAGGAAATCTTCAACCACGTCGAATTCCACTACGAGATCCTGGCCAAGCGTATCCGCGAACTGTCGTTCCTGAATAACGGCGTCAACATCAAGCTGACCGACCAGCGCAACGGCAAGGAAGAGATCTTCGCGTTCGAAGGCGGCACCCGCGGCTTCGTCGAGTACATCAACAAAGCCAAGACCGTGCTGCACCCGACCGTGTTCCAGGCCACCGGCGAACGCATGTCGGACCAGGGCACCAACATCTCGGTGGACGTGTCGATGCAGTGGAACGACGCCTACAACGAACAGGTGCTGTGCTTCACCAACAACATCCCGCAGCGCGACGGCGGCACCCACCTGACCGGCCTGCGCGCCGCGATGACCCGCGTCATCAACAAGTACATCGAAGAGCAGGAATTCGCCAAGAAGGCCAAGGTGGAAATCTCCGGCGACGACATGCGCGAAGGCCTGACCTGCGTGCTGTCGGTCAAGGTGCCCGAGCCGAAGTTCTCGTCGCAGACCAAGGACAAGCTGGTGTCGTCCGAAGTGCGCGGCCCGGTCGAAGAGATCGTCGCCAAGACGCTGTCGGACTACCTGCAGGAAAAACCGAACGACGCCAAGATCATCTGCGGCAAGATCGTCGAAGCGGCGCGCGCGCGCGAAGCGGCCCGCAAGGCCCGCGACCTGACCCGCCGCAAAGGCATCATGGACGGCCTGGGCCTGTCGGCCAAGCTGGCCGACTGCCAGGAAAAAGATCCGGCGCTGTGCGAACTGTACATCGTCGAGGGTGACTCCGCAGGCGGTTCCGCCAAGCAGGGCCGCGACCGCAAGTTCCAGGCGATTCTGCCGCTGCGAGGCAAGGTGCTGAACGTGGAGAAGGCGCGCTTCGAAAAGATGCTGTCGTCGGAACAGATCACCACGCTGATCGCCACGCTGGGCACGTCGATCGGCCCGGACGAATTCAACGTCGAGAAGCTGCGCTATCACCGCATCATCATCATGACCGATGCGGACGTCGACGGCGCCCACATCCGCACGCTGCTGCTGACCCTGTTCTATCGCCAGATGCCGCAGCTGGTCGAGCGCGGCCACATCTACATCGCGCAACCGCCGCTGTACAAGGTCAAGGCCGGCCGCGACGAGCGCTATCTGAAGGATGACGCGGAAGAAGCGAGCTACATGATGAACGTGGCGCTGAACACCGCCGCGCTGGTGCCGCGCGAAGGCGCCGATCCTATCGTCGGCGAACCGCTGGGCGAGCTGGTGCGTCAGTTCAACCTGGCCAACGTCATCATGACGCGCCTGACGCGCGTGATCGACCGTGCGGCGCTGACCGCCATCATGACCGGTGTGACCTTGGATCTGAGCACGCAGGAGCTGGCCGATGCATCGGCCCGCGCGCTGGTGGCGGAGATCAACGATATCGCGGTCAAAGTGACGGTGATTTCGGATGAACTGTCCGAGAAGCACGCGCTGCGCATCGAGCGTATGCATCACGGTAACATCAAGGTCAGCTCGATCGATGCGGACTTCGTGCAGGGCGCGGACTACAACGTGCTGGCCAGCGCGGCAGCCACGTTCAAGGGCCTGATCGGCGAAGGCGCCTACGTGCGCCGCGGCGAAGGCGAGCGCACCAAGGAATCGGCCGTGGTCGATTTCCACCAGGCGATGCAGTGGCTGCGTGACGAGGCGGAACGTGTGGTGTCCAAGCAGCGCTACAAAGGTCTGGGTGAGATGAATCCGGATCAGCTGTGGGAAACCACCATGGACCCGACCGTGCGCCGTTTGCTGAAGGTGCAGATTGAGGATGCGATTGCTGCGGATCAGATCTTTACTACGCTAATGGGGGACGATGTTGAACCACGTCGGGCGTTCATCGAGAACAATGCTCTGCGTGCAGGCAACATCGACGTGTAAGCTGTTGAGTGACACGCGTAGGGCGCCAAAGTAATTGCAACTAGCGCCACAATTCTGCGACTAAAAACCGCTAGTTAATGCGACTGCCCTACTCCTTACGCTAACCAGGGACATGAAAGCCATGCCAGGCGTGGAAATAACTGGTGGCACGAGGATTGAAAATCCTTGTGTCGGTGGTTCGATTCCGCCCCGGGCCACCAAGAACATACCTCACGAAACGCCGATCCATGCAGATCGGCGTTTTGCATTCGTGGATTCGTAGTCCTCGGCTCCGGTTCATTTTCGGAGCCTTGAGGCTCAGCCAATCACAAATCGCATCAGCGTCCACAGGCCGCTGGATTTGGGACGACGACAGCCCTCGCCACGGAGACCCAGAGTTCCCTGATGGATGGAAATATTCTTATCAGCTACCTGATGGCTTCCATTTTGATGTGAAGTCTGAGGGGAAACGAAATAGTTCATTCAGAGACGCGAATGGGCTGCAACATAACCTAAAAAAGGGCTATCTGAACATTACCGCCCACGGCCTTGTTCGTGGCCACTCAGGGGCAGCAACGGGGAGATATACGCCGCATATTGGCAGTGGCCCCGCTGGACATGAACCCGGTGGCGGCAAGCGCGATTTCAGCCTTGATTCTGACCGGCCTGCGCCGGGAAGAAATCCTACAAAGCCGCCATGAGCACCTGGACCTGGAAAAGGGATCGCTGTTCCTGCCCAAGACCAAGAGCGGTCGCTCCCGTCACGTTGTCCTCAATGATGCCGCCATTGAGGTATTCAAGAGCGCGCCGCGTCTGGACGACTCTCCGTGGATATTCCCCGGCAAAGACCCGATGAAGCCGCTCAATAACCCGACCAAGGCGTGGCGCCGCATCCTCGCCGCAGCCAAGGTGGAACGATGCAGACTGCACGACTGCCGCCATGCATTCGCCAGCATGCTGGTCAATGAAGGTGCATCGCTGTATCAGGTACAGTTGCTTTTAGGGCATGCCTCCAGTGTGACCACGCAGCGCTATGCCCATCTCGCGTCCAGCACGCTTCGCAATACCTCGCAGCTGGTATCGAACCTCGTCAACAAGTCCTGATCCACAAATCAAAAATCCCAAAGGCCAACGATTAATGGTGCCGCTGTCTGCTACACTCGTAGGAACCCAACCATCCAATCACAAAAAAATGAAGTTTATCTACCCAGCTTCCGAAGAGCAGCTAAGCAAAATCCAACTGATCCTTGACAAAAATCCGGAGCCGGGCATTGTAGATATAAAGGCTTCGTTTAACTCTTCATCCATCGTGGCAGAAGAGGCTGGTTCAATTCTCGGCGTTGCCACAATAATTTGGGGCGATGATGCGTCGGAGCTTTACAAACTCTACGTAGCACCGAATCACAAGCGAAAAGGAGTTGGCACGGCCTTGACCAATAAGACAATTGATATTTTAAAAGAACACAACGTAAAAGAACTCCTTATTGAAATAGCAGGTGAAAGTCGTCCCTTCTGGGAGAATTTTATTTCGAACCATAGGACTATTAATTTCGATTACGACAAATTTAGCATCGCCATCACGTAAGCCTTTCGGACGAGCCGACGATCGGCTGGGTCTTCCTATCAATAAAATTCGGCATATCCGGCATATTCTGGCCTAGCGGCCAAGAACTGATATACCTTCGCCTCTTAGATGACGTACCGATCCTTCGAAAGATTTTAACATGAACAGTGATGACACGAATAAGCTAGTTCCAATCAGTAAACTTCGTGCGGGAGATATTCTTCTCTGCTACAAAGACGAGAAATTTGATCCTGCAGGTATGGTCATAACTCGCGCAACAGGCAGTGAATATACACATGCAGCGATCTGCATTGACTCTGACAATGCTGCGGAATCAACGGTTTCTGACGGCGTAACTAAAACTGGCCTTCAATCCCTTGTACAACGATACGATCACGTAGCTATTTTTCGCCAACCTGACGCTTGGCGACCCGTAGAGCGTATTCAGGCGTTGATGACTTTTATAGATTCAATTATTGCATCGAAAGCAAAATATAACCTTCGAGATGTAGTGAAATTTCGTAGCAGGCGGGAAGTTCACGAGCTGACGTTACACGATCAACTTCATGCCTTCTTTGCAGGAAATCTTGCTCCTTCACCGGCCCAGAAAGGTAGTTATTTCTGCTCTGAGCTTGTAGCAGATTGCTTTGTCGCTTCAGGATTCATAGATCCCAGCGCGGCTATCCTCTATAAATCAAATGTCACGTCGCCTGGCGCACTCGGTCGTGATCCAACATTTGGAACATTTTATGGCTATGCTTCAAATTTACCGAACTATAAAGTCCCTGTAACTGATGAGTTCATTAATTCATCTACCTACGATGAGATATTCGGCGCTGGAGCATAACTCGTAGCGAGGCGTGAGAAGTAGACTTATCGATCGCCCGACTGTCCTACGGCTGTCTATCGGCTAATCCCGCCACGACAGATAAGGCAGTCCCGCCCCCTGAACGACTTCCGCAACGCGCCGGTTTGACGTTCCGTTTTTTGTACTATGGTCGCTTATCAATTTCCGTCAGGTCGAACATGCAAAAAAATATAGCGATCATCTTAGGTGTCACGGACTACGTGGACACAACCGTTCATTTGCCCGCATGCAAGGCGGACGTCGAACTGGTAGATATGGTGCTGCGCCTCGGCGGACATTTTTCCGAAGTCATTACTATTCCGTCTAGTGATGCACAAACCCTTAAGGCAAAACTTGCAGAAACAGTGCAGAGATTTCAGCATGACGATATCCAAGATCTTTTTTTCTACTTCACTGGCCACGGTGACTACACCGACGATGGCTTCAACTATCTATTACGCGATTATTCGAAATCACGTGTTGCAGCTACGAGCTTAGCAAATTCTGAACTTGACGCAATGCTTAAAAGTTTGTCTCCAAATTTGACTATTAAGGTAGTAGATGCCTGTTATTCTGGGACACTTTATATTAAGGACGGCTCGTCATTTGACGATTATATTAAGAGTACCAATACTTTCTCCAACTGCTATTTTCTTTTTAGCTCTCAAAGCGATCAGAGGTCGTATGCGGATGAAAATATTAGCGATTTCACATACGAATTTGTGAAGTCAGTAGCAACCTCAAGCGCAGACTCAATTAGATACAAAGACGTTATTGATTCAATCTCCGACGCATTTTCGACACGAGCACAGCAACGCCCACTTTTCGTTAGCCAAGCTGATTACACTGAAGTCTTTGGAACTTATCCTGTAGAGGCGCGTGAAAAGATCAATACGCTCATTATCAGACCATCCCATGAGGAGGATGTTTTGGACAGTCTCGGCTCACCCGAAATTAGCTCGTCAATTGCAGTGATCGAACCACCATCTCTACTTGCATTGGTAGAAGCAGACGCTCAGCGTTACGTTACGCTTGATGAAGCCTGCTCATTTGTGGTTGCATTGAAAACCGCATTAGAAATTTCACCGCCACCTTCCGAACTTGACGGAATCTATGAGATTTTTCCAAAATGGTTTGATGATTATGATTCGGTACCCAATCCAAAAACATTAGGGGATTGGGTCAAGACGAATAAAGAACAGGAGTACTTTGCCTCACCGACAATAGGTACGGAGACGTATGAGGTCGAAAGTGGTGGAATAAATGCTTTCTTGCGTATTGCAGGTGGCGAGTCAAAAATGATCACAAAGACTCGGCCAATAGTCACTGGGTTAGAAAGTGCTGTTGAAGGATTGCCTTTTTTGGCATACCGCATGATTCTAAAACCAAGGCATCCGAACCTTATACAATATGCAGCTTGGTTTACTTTTGTAATCTCAAAAACTACAGTTCAGGTATTCTTTTCCTTCATGGAATATGATGAGGTTTCATGGGATAAATATAGACCTGGCTTAACAACAAAGTGGGAGCGGCATGGGTTCAGCTTGACCTCGGCAGGCCCCGCCGCCGAAATAGTCACTGTATTCTATGAAAAATTTGTTGCGTGGACTACTGAACGGGTGAAAGCGCGCTTAGCAAAGAATGCAAGCATATAGCGAGGGGTTCATCCAATTCGCACGGACATGGTCGCAGACTGTCCAACGCCTGTCGCGTAACCAAGATGGGCAAGTCTAATAATCAAGCGCGACACGGCCACCTGAACGATGTCCGCGACGCCCCGGTTTTTCCGTTTCTAGCGTCACCTGTCCATCCCCGGTTCGCCGGTCCAAAAACACTGCGCTGATCACGCCATTCTAGCGGCCCCAAAACTGCCGCATCGCGTACTTATCAGCGACAACAGCCAAAACCGATGCGCCAAGGAAATCCTTGGCGCGTTCAGTAATCGCCGCCAGTCGCGGTAACTAGCTGAGGGGCCAATTCACTTGCAGGCGCGAACAGCAGAGCCTTGTTTTGAAAATCCTTGTGTCGGTGGTTCGATTCCGCGCCGAGGCCACTAAGAACATCCCTCACGAAACGCCGATCCATGCAGATCGGCGTTTCGCATTGGTGGATTCACAGTCCTCGGCTCCGGTCTATTTCGTGCAATACTTAAGTAACTAAACAGGGCAAGTTAGCCGTCAATTGCTCATCCCGTACCTGCCGTGTTCGCAGAATTTCCTAAAGAAACTTAACCCAGCACGTGCTAGAATAGTTGTGGAGCTATCGTCTAGTTTGGCTAAGACGCGCCGCAAGGTGAAACCCTGGTTCGATTCCAGGTAGCTAGAGTGCATTCTATGAGTGCACTCTAGCTACCTCATCCGAGGAATGTGCATTGATTGACAATAGTCAGCGCCTTTTAGTTTTTCAGGCGCAAACGCAAAATGTGCGGGAACTTGAAAAGGCATGGTCCTACTTGAACCGCCAGATTAATGACGCTATTCGCACGAAGAATACTCCGGCAGTTAAAATCAATACCAAATTCTTAGCGCTAAACTATTGCGCACTCGCCGAAGCAAAATTCTCAAAACTAATACATACCCCATATGGGCTAGAGCTCAGTTTCGTCAGTCAAATAAAGTCTGCAACAAATGCTAGCGGCGTCAAAGCTGGCTGGGAAAAATGTGTTGAACTCACCCTAAAATCAGTTCCTGCGGGGCAGAGTAATCATCTTCCAAATGTTCGCCAAAAGCTACTTGAATATATTGATAAGTATATTTTCGATCCAAGTCAGCTTCGCAACAAGCTCGCACATGGCCAATGGGTAAAAGCGCTGAATCGAGAAAACACAGCCTCCAATATCTCGATGACGAATGAAATTGAGTCATTGGATGTAGTCGAACTTTATCGGAAAAAGGCAGCGTTAGACAAACTCGCATCCATTGTTGAAGATCTGATTGAATCCCCGGAAAAGGCTCACTTCAATTCATATTGGGCACATGTAACTGAGCTAGAACAAGAGATGCAAGAGATGGAGAAATGGACTCTTATAAAAAAAACAGAAACCATTCTATCGAAGTTACGTGGAGCGACATGCACAAACTGCGGACGTCGATGCTAGTTGTATCTGTATTGCATACTTGCAAGGCTGAATACCAATAATTTCTGTATCGGAAAGGCAACATCCCATATGGCGGATCCGACTATGCCCAATAGGGAAACGTTCATCCAAGATCCTGGAGGCTATAGCCGTTCTGCTTGGATACGCTGGGCGATGCTTACTGAAGCTCATGGCGCTAACATTGATCCATTCAAGGCACCAACTAGCGAAGATCTGAAAAATCCTGTCTTATGGCTGGCTCAGGCGGAGGCGATGACTCAAGCGGCCCTCGTCCTAGTAAAGCATGAACCAACTTTTGAAAATTCTCCGCTACAAATGCGCGGAATCTGTGACACACAATACTGCGCAGTTGCACTAATGCTGGTCGGTTACAGCTTAGAGGTGTGTCTGAAGGCAATGATTATCATGCGAGGAGGAGTTGATGCTTACTCTGAAGCCGAAAGCAACTATCGGCACCATGAACTTCACAAACTCACCGGCTTCATCCCGAACCTTAGCAGCAAGGACTTGGCTACGCTCCAGATGTTAACTCATTTTGTGTATTGGGCAGGCCGTTACCCAGACCCCGGACGAAAAGGCATAAATAAGCATGAGGAAATCTTCGCGCTGTCAGAAGAGCATCAAATATCTGCACATGACTTGTTTAAACTGGCAGGCAAGGTGATGGCGCACGTCAAGGCATTACTCTGATGGCTCAAAACTTCCTGCCGCCTCACCAAGCCTACTGGCCCCATTAAATATCGTAATTGTCACATCAATCTTCGCCGACCTCATCCTCATCGTCGGATTCCTCTTTCAGGAATTCGTAGAGATGATTGAATAGGTCATCGTCTGATTCCTCATAGCGCACTTCTAGATCGAAATAAAGGGCTCTGATGGCGCTGAAATCTTCAAGGCGTACTCTCCTCGAATATGGCTCGGCGTAGGTCTCAAAATCAGAGTCGCTCGAACGGTCTAAACAAGTTGCTACTGACCCGTCTCCGAAGCGTGGTCCCATTTCCTGCATTCGGTAATCGTTTTCAAAGAAATCCTCTGGCAATAAATCGGTGGAATTTTCAAGCACCCAACAGATGCAAGCCAGGATGAAGAATAGATGCATCGGCCTATAGCCTGCAGCCTCGTTGCGGGCTTTCTTACGAACGTAGTCTTCCTCGCTTAAATGTCGATCCACAACGGCTGCGAAGGTCGACTGCGGCATGTTAAGAAAGGCCATCAAATACCGTGGTCCGATCACTCGAACCCCTTTCGTCTTTACAAACTCGTTGGTGATCGCCGAAATCCTTTTCCCGTGACTGACAGCGTCACCGAAAAGCAGAATGTAATAGCGCTCTAAGTTGTCCCCATACGAATTCTGCGCATCTACCAAACCGGCTTTTAGTTTCTGGCTGAGGCCGTTATCACGATCTTCGATTTCCTTATGCGATTTGATTTGCAAGGCGAAGTACTTTTCCGGCTCATCCTCCTTCACCGAGCCCTTTAAGAGCACGTCTACGCCGTTGTCACGCGGCCCTTGTACCATGTATGAAATGTGCCGATATTTCTCAAAAAAATTCAAGAGCTGGTCGAGCTTGTCTTGGATTGCGCGACAAATATCATCATGGGACATTGATGAAAGCTGCTTCGTTTCTGACGCTTTAACGGTGTGCAGTCTAAGCAGATCTTCAAGTATGACGGCCGGTGTCATTTGATATTCGCTCCAATTTTGGGTCACCTGCGTGTAGTCCGGTGGTGTCTAATAAACTGCTGACTACCCGAGTCGAGCTGCTTCTGCAGCGACATGGCCAGCGAGCGCTGAGAAGAACGATCTGAGGTTTGTCATATCCGACAACTCGCAATACTCGCCGGTCTTGTTGCCTGTTCGCGGGGAGGCGATCACGGCTGCACTTGTATAGAGCTGTTCCTGTACCAGTTTTTGGCAAAGCAGATCATAGCGCGCGAGATACGACGCCCCCTTAAACTCTTTGAGCACGGGAAAATGAGGGGACTTGTCTCGGACTGACGATCTTGATTTGGGCGCGTCTTCGACCATCATTAGCCAACCGACAAATGGGCGGGGCTGTTTTCCGAATGCATCCTCACGGTACGCTGTCCAAAGGTCGTGAGCAGTACCGATGGCTTCCTCGGTTCGGTTGTTGTAGTTGTTGCCGAAGGAGGGGCCGATATGACTTTTCAATTCGATGGCCGCGATCAGTTGCCCTTTGTAGGTAATCAGTAAATCCCAAAGTTTGGTTGGCCGGAAATAACCAGGCAGCGTGAGTACTGCGCGCGTCTCGTGTATTTGCGCATGTTCCAGGCCATTAGCACGGACAATATCCAGTACCAATGCTAGGAAGCCATCCATGTTCTTGCCAGCGGTGACGCCGCCACGCTCACCTTGGTCGGCCTTTCCGGACTCGATTTGCTTTTGTCGAGCAACCGCCCGGTTGCCCCAAAATGCCATCACAGCTTCCTGGGCTTTGCGTTCATAGTCTACGAGATCGAGAGCCATATTTGTTTAGTTACCTCCTAAAGCGGATTGTTCTTCAATACCGAGGCCATATAGTTGGAATGTGGCCCGGTTACATGCCTGAATGTCGCGTGCGGTAGCTGCGGCAATCAGTTCTTCTCTTAATGCGTTAGGAACCGAGTCCCAATGTGGCAGTCGAATCCGGCGTAGGTACTGGGCTTGAAAGCGCAGAAATCCGCCACGCATTTTTGTGGAATAGGTCGCGATGAACAGCCGAGTGATAGCCGCCAGCATTACTGCCTGCAAAGCGCGCAGATCCCAAGTGTCCGATGTGATGTGGTAGAGATTGTGATGCGGATACAGTTCGCCTTGTTCGAGCACTATGTGCGCTTCGCCCTTGATATCAGGTATGAGCAGCTTCGGCTTTTTTGCGAGCGAAGGCGTTATCCGATCAATAGTCTTAAACCAGTTCGCTGGGTTTTTCTGTGCGCAATGTCGCCGTTCGATTGCTTCTCTCCGCTCTTCCAGGTACTTGCGCAAGCGCGGATATTTCTCGAGATCGACGAGTCCTCCTTCATCGGCGTATGGATTAATAACGCCGTCCCCGCGCCAGTGGACTTCTCCAGAGACTATATCGCGAGTCTGCACTAGTGGGACTTTCCTGTCCGGTTCGACATCGAGGGATTCGAAATTGCCGATGAATACCTTATCAGCTCCGGTCGCAACCCCAATCCCGACTTTGCACCCAGCTTCCTCCAAGCTGGGAAATTGAGCCTCTAGTCTCCGTATTAGAGCCATTTGGTCGGCAGATTCGAGCAGCCATGGCTCTGATCCGTTTGTTACGCGAGCAATTTCACGTACTGATTCTTGCGCTTGAGGAAGGGCTGCGAAGTTCAGGACTTCCGCAAGAGCAACAAGGGTTGCACGGTCGATGCTTGGTCGATGCGCAATGCGAGTCGGTCCAGCTTGCTCGCGGCTGATTATGGTTATCGCTGGGTATGCAGACACTTCTGAATGGAATGCTGCGGTATCCGTCATGTCCACATAGATTTTCAAGTGGAACTGATCGGATACAAGCTTTCGCAACGGGCCGCCATAGCGGTTCTTCATCCAGCGGTCGGCACAAATAAAGCCGAGTGTTCCGCCTGGCTGAAGTAGCGAAAGAGATCTCTCGATGAAGGGGACGTAAATGTCGGCGCGGTCGTACAGTGTCTGGTATCGGGATCGGTATTCCGCCAATAGCGCAGCCGGGATCAGCTCTTGCCTTACGTAAGGGGGGTTGCCGACCACGAAGTCAAATGTGCCTTCTAGAGGCAGGAGCAGATAGTCGCCCTGAACAAGCCATCGATTTGCGAGTTCCATAGCTATGCTCTCCGGTAGACCCGTTTCCAAGAGCATTCGAATCACGTTTTCATGCGTTTTGCGATAAGACTCGTGGTGAAGTTCGACTGCGCGGATCGAATTCCCTAGGTCTTCAATTCGCGATTCGGCATTTGGAGTGGACTTCCATGAGTTCAGCAGTCGACCAATGATTGTGAGGAGAAAATCGCCTTCCCCGAATGACGGTTCGAGAATGCGTTTCGTATAGAGCGGTTTGTCTTCTGTGTAGCCCGCAAGATCCAGTATGAACTCGACGACTTCTGTACGGGTAAAGACCGCGCCTCTTGCTTCGTCCCCGGCATCCATTGCGAGTATTTTGCTGGCCGCAAAAATTGGACAGACGGACGAGTTGAGCGTTTTTTGTGGAGTGACGGCGGGCGCAATTGTCATAGAAAGCTGTTGTTTGGTATCCGATTGGGAAGGTCTTGCGCTCCCCTCGTAGGTTGTGTACATGTTTTGTACTGCTAGACGTGTTCGTGTTTGTACCCACCGAATTTTCCAACTCCGGCTCCTCGCGGCTTTTTCACGGTGATATCTACTTGCGCGATTGCCTTTCGGAAATCAACTCCGTTCTTCGTCATTTCAGCCAACAGGACCGCAATAATTGCCAAATGGGACGGCACCTCACCGGTTTTCGCATAGTTGCTGATCGAGACGCGGTTCATCCCAACTAAGGCCGCAAAATCTTGCAACTTTAGCCCGGCTTTTTCGAGATGGCGCAGGAAGTCCTCGTATGTCATGGCACGAATCATAGCTTCCTATGGTAGGCCGGACAAATCATAAATCAATTCGAGCTTTTCTTAATTGTCATAAATTTATGACAATTCCCTTAAAATGTCATAAATTTATGACTCTAGTTCGTCATATTTTTATGACATAGCACCCTAAAATATGCGTACACTTACCACTATAGAGCTCTCTGACCTGACAGCACGGCTTCATCCCGCCACACAAATCCGCTGGCTCAAGCGACGGGGCTGGTTGTTCGAGATCGGCGACAACGGTCTACCAAAGGTTGCGAACGCCTACTTTGAACGGCGTGGTCTATGGCAATGGCGCTGATCCGAGAGCAACGTGATGCCTCCCCAGCACTAATTGACAAATCAATCTCGAAGCACTCAAAAACGCATCTAAGAGCTACCCCGTCCATGCATGTGACCGCAAGGTGAGTATTCGCATCACTACAACCACTCACTCTTGAGATAGCCCCCTGAATCACCAGACACAGCCTATGCGTTATTCTTACAGATAGGAATAGGACTGTGCATATGACCAGGGACAAGCAAACAATTGAGGTAGTGACGGTAACCCAGGAGCGCCGCAGGCGCTGGTCTGCCGAGGAAAAGGGCCTTAGTACGTGAAACGTATGAGCCAGCCATGAGCGTGTCACTGGCGGCACGCAAGCGCGGTGTCGGCACTAGCCAGCTGTTCAACTGGCGTAAGCTGGAACGCGAAGGCGCGCTGGCCGCTTCGGCGCAGGAATGAGTGGCCGTGTTGGAGTAAGAACCAATGACCATCCAAGGAGTATACGCACGCAACACCTCTTTCGGAGCGATTCTGCCAATATAGTTGCCATCTCTCGAACGCCAACGCTCTAGTCAAAGCACGACCTAGTTATTTAGTGATCGAGAGTGCGTTAGAATCCTCAGAAGGCCATATATGTCGAAATACAAAAGCGAGAAAGGGATAGCAATGCAAGAACAAACAGCCGTTG
The DNA here is from genome assembly GCF_059418605.1 of Duganella sp. GW821-FHT07G03. Lineage (NCBI taxonomy): Bacteria > Pseudomonadati > Pseudomonadota > Betaproteobacteria > Burkholderiales > Oxalobacteraceae > Duganella > Duganella sp. GW821-FHT07G03. The sequence goes on along the minus strand of NZ_JBWKQE010000014.1, from coordinate 109,886 downwards.
CGGACTTAGCTACTTTGTTTGTGATGCCGCTTTATCGGAAACAGACGGTTGCGAATGAGGTCGAGCTGGCGAAATTAATCGTGCAAATAACAGAGATGCAAGGCAGTGTCGATCAATATTGCCCAGGCTGCAGGGATACAGCCACCTTTGTGACCGACAAAGACAAACTTCCATGGGACTATATGATTGGAGCTAGAGGCAAGAGCAGAACTGAGTTCATTCAAAGTGTCTCGGAGTGGCCTAATTACGAATTTAAAAAATCACTGACTTGTTCGAGAAATGCGAGCCATAAGTTAATTGGTTATTTTCTCAGAAATGGAGATGGTTTTCTAAAGATTGGGCAATTCCCCAGTGCTGCGGATATTGCCATCCCACTAACTCAGGATTTCAAAAAAATTTTGGGAAATGAGTTGCTTAAGGAGCTCAACAAAGGAATCGGCTTGAATGCTCATGGCGTTGGAGCAGGAGCGTTCGTCTATCTACGACGCGTGTTTGAATTCTTGGTAAATGAAGCACATAACGAAGCATCTTCTCAGCCAAACTGGGATGAAGCGACTTACCAAACTTTTAAAGGAATGGATCAGAAAGTAAGGGGACTATCACATTACCTTCCAAAGTTCCTTGTTGAACATCGCAATCTTTATGGAATTCTTAGTGAGCATATACATGCTCTTACAGAAGAGGAGTGCTTAGAGAGTTTTGAGTTAGTCAAGCTAGCGATTTTCGAAATCGTTGAGGAAAAAATTCAACAAGCAAAAAAAGAAGAGCGCACTAAAGCAGTATCAAAAGCACTTCTTAACTACCAAAGCAGTAACTCATCCAAGACATAGCAATGACATGACTTATATACAGCACGGTGCCCGAGCAGGCAGAGAATACGCTTCGTTACTGTCAAATCGGTCGAGCAGCGGGGTATAAGGTCCGATCAGTTTTACAAAAGCTGCACGTTCTCCTAGATCAGATTGATCTACATGCCTTGCGGTGTTCCTGGCGGCTCCGGCCTGAAGAACTGCGCCGGGGTCGTTGGGCGCTGCTTTCGACGAATATCACAATCTCAGGCGGTCCGTCTAGTTGACAGATCAGCGGCGCACCAGACGTCAAGCTATACAACCAGACGGCGCTCTTTGAAATTGCTCACGCGATCAGAGCGGGCTTGCTAGCACTCACACGGACTACCAAGCGGTGCACATGTTGCCTTAATTGCCCCTGGCCGCCACAGGCATTTTCACGCCTCCCTTCTTTCGCCCTCAGCTGGGCGGGGGCGTAGGGCGACTTCTCCGCGAAAACGATGGAGGTAGAACGTCTTGAGACTGTACTGCAAGAGATACAAGTCGACGACCATCATTGGGAATGGTTTAAGAAATCATTGTGCTATGGTGGCGATGAATATCACACGAGTAATGATGATTTCAAGAAGATGTTTCCTGGATGGGCCTTTATCCGTCGCCACTTCTTCGAAATCGCTGCATTGGCAGTTCCGCTTATTGGAATCGTCGGCTTTGCCGCCGGCACATCTTTTGTGGATGGGTGGAATAAGGCTGCCGGGATCAGTTCGAACCTTTTTCCTATTGGCGTCAACGAGACTATATTGTTAGGTCTGAAACTGGAATGGCCTTGGGAGTATACCCCATCAGCGCAAGTCAGATCTCGCCGAAAATCTACAAACTAGGTCTTACGAGAAGCGATGCTGAACTCCAAGCCAGCAATCACTCTATCCATCCGTTGCTGAAGTCCGAAGGAATAGAGGTTAATGATATGGAAAATCAAAATGATTGGAACGAGCATAACTGCCCAACTTCCTATCGGCGATGCTGACAGCTGACTCCACAGCAAGATCACTGCACCGATTGTGGGAAACAATCCAAGCTTATCGATATTGCCTGAGATTGTTCCACCGCGCTTTTCCAATCCCAAGCGATGATATTGGTAATGTTTTGCAACGTAGCGAACAGCATCCGGCTCACACAACGCAAGTTCACTGATCATCTTCAAATCCAACCTAGAAGTCGCACGTAGCTGGATGAAGAAGAATTTAAATGGACTCTTCTTGAGTTGGTAAAGAAATGGCACCGCAATTAGTATTTCGGATAGCAAAATGGATAACCCGCAAAATTCTGCGAGCGAGCCGATTACTAGTGCTATCGGGAACAACGCCTGTCGTGGGAGGAAGTCTCTAAGGACCACCATGGCAACCAGAGCAAGGCTCAGCGCGAAAGCAGCCCAGGTTACCTTTTTTTTATGTGTCTCAATAAAGCCAATGACCGCCCGCCATTTTCCACCATACTCTTCATTCGTTGATGAAATTGGAACAGGAGTCGATGTTGCCCTTTCGGTAATTTCCACTACCTTGTCAATTTCCGCTTGCAGCACAAGATCAATAGCTGCGCTGCTGGTCACATTGAGGGCTTCGCTTTGGTCCATGGATTTCCCGTTTATCTAGTCTGCCGAAGTTGGCAAGATACAAGGTATGGGCATAATTCCATAAAGAAAGGTTTTTGTATGGAATTTCTTTAACCCATCGCTCACATCATAGTTGCGGATAATCATCCAACGCTGTCGGCCTGCGCGTTATGGCGACGTCCCATCCAGGGACACAACCTTCCGGTCAAGAAAAGTGCTTTTTATTTCTCGATGGATGCTTACATCTCCGGACGTGGAGAGCGCCATACTGTAATGACCGAGCGCATCTTGGGCGCCCAGCGCTCGCACCAGGTCCGGTTGTCAAAAGAGTACCGTGGCAGGGGGCAGTATTTGCCTGCATCGGCAGGTGGTTTGCCCGATTTGTCAGGGAGGGAGACCGAGCAGACCACCTACGGCCTGCTCAGCGGGATTCGCTATGAGATACACCACAACTGCAATCTGATGATCATGAAGTACTTGTCCTTTGCTGACAGTGTCGACTTCAGTACTGCAACGATAGGGACGCACTTAAAACTGAAGATCGGTTTAGCTGGCAGCATCACCTCAAAATGGAGAAAAAATCTGGTGGAATGCCTGTGCTTATTTGAAAATTCCTGTCGGCCCAACCCTTAATTTCATCAGTTGTAAATTTGCTAGTCAGCCATTGGTAGTCATATTCGAACGGCCCATCGTCGACCAGCCATTGCCTCGTCATCTCGTACATGGAAACCCATACATAAAAATCGTCCAGCAAGCGTTGAAGCGTCGCTTCATCTCTACCGGGCACGATTCTTGGATAAACGTCCAAGTCAGCGCGGTTGAGGAAAAGTGCCTCATGCTCGCTGAACAACGAAGCGACACTTTGGGTGTCTAATGCCTGACGAAAACTGGTCATACACATTCCTGGCCAACAAAAAAACTGAGGCGCAGTCAACTTATCGCGCTGTATTCGCGTGAATCGACCGAGCATTACCCTGATGGGAAGATTTCCTTCTCCGTATTCGAAGGTTCTATCCTCTTCTTCCAGTGTGGTCCATGCTGGGTGCTCTTCCGCATATTGCACTATGGCTTGTGCAAGCTGTTTCGGGCTAGGGCTCAACATGGAATCGCTCAGTCGCTGGCTTACGTTCCAATATTCCTTGGCGCTATAGTTCTGTATAGAACGTTTGAAGTCAGGTCCTTCCTGTTTTGCGCTTCGACAAAGAAAGAGAAACCGCCAGGCAGGATCTGTGGACCAGATCAGGGCAGATGGATCGGTCATCGGCAAAAAAATGCCTTCAGATGGTGAAAGGGCTACGTCACAGATTAGAAGAAAAAGCCCGACAATGGGGTCATCAACTGTCGCAGGCCACTCCTCTTCCACATAACTCAAGAATTTTTCAAAAGCTTGAACGTAGACACCTTTAAGCATTCCGTGCCTGCGAATTTCCTCCCATGAAAGACGCCCTCCGCTTGCCCCGAAGAGGTACTGCAGCTGAGAAAACCGAGCTTGTCCTTCAAAAATTTCTTTTAATCCGATTGACGGTATTTCTATTGGTGATCCAAGATAAAAACCCGTGGTCTTGGTTCTTCTCAACTGATCTACCGTTCCCTCCCACTTTAGAGGATGAGGTAATACTTCGTAGTTCGGATCTATCGTTGCACTGATAAGCCAACTAGTCGCACCTATTGCCATGTAATAGGAATGGCCAACACTCATGAAATAAGGATCGTTCGCGACGCTAGCCACCTGTCCAGCAGGATCTATGACAAGTCTGCGAAAAAAATCTAGGTCATGCCAGTTGTTAAGCACAAAGTTGAGAGATGCATCCTGCGCGTCAGCATCAAGTAGCTTTTCCGCAAGCCTCAATAATGGCTTCACCGCGCCATGCCTGGCTAATACCTCATCCAGCCGTTTCCGGTTCAAATGCGCATGGGCAGGCTGCAAAAAGCTCAACATCAGTCCGGCAGTGGTGCCTACATGCTGCCACCAGTGAATTGTTTCGTGGAGATAAGTCGAGAACGCTTTAGCCGCATCCCACGATTCGCACTCCCGCATAGATATCTTTCCTCCCTGAGCTTCCAGAAGATGATGGAGGTCAGGTCTGAGGCGAACGACGAAGTCTAATGTATTGTAAGATCCGAGGGCCTCAAAATTGGGAGCGCCGTGTGCACTCGATAGTGCTGTGGAAGATTCCTCAGATTCAACAAACACACCATTTAAATTCATTTAGCTCTCAACTTTTAGATAAGCTTTTTTTGACGCAATTATGATTCTTACCGTCATGTGTCTAAGTCAATCATGTTCGCGACCTCGTAGCCTGTGTTCGTTATGCCAAGTGAGAATCCTATCTGGTTGGTTTGACCTTTCCAGACCGTGACCTTATGGAGCAACGAAGATGCGAAGCTCAACATCAAGGTTGGTGCAAGCACCAATCCATCCCTGAATTAGCTGATAGGCTTGTAGCGATTCACTACTCCCTGCTGCACCGAGATTCATTTGGGTGGCGAAATGTTTTCTCGAGAAGCTGTTTGCTGCAACGATCCATACCTCTTTTTTCACCGCATGATTCCTCCGCCTATCGGCGATCACTCCCCACAAGCGCGTCATCTCTGATTCCAAATCCGAGGTTGACTCATCGAAACGCTTGCGATCCAGCATACGAATACGACTTTTGAGGCGATTGGCCACTCCGTTTGTCGGCCAGTCATTAAGCAACTCGGTCCAGTTCGCGGCAAGTAAATTGCGGTCACTTGTTATGAGCATCTCCAAGTTCTTCACCGCCTGCGAGCCGACTTCAGCAATTGCACCGGCAGATGATTCCGGACGCTTGCTCGAAGATCCACATTTTACATGAATATAAACCAGTCTATCTGCTGATGAGACGACGAAGTCTGCCGGCTCTGTTCCCATATCGGAGCACAACAAAATATCTGGATGAGTGACATAATCGTAGAAGGGTCCCAAGTCTTGCAGCGAGGGGTTCGCCAACGAGAAGTTTTTCAATTTATCGATTTGGTGAAACACCGACAACGAGTCAAATTCATCATTTATCGCTTCAGTATTCTCCCCCTTCTCTGTCAGGCCTCTCTGTAAGAGAATCGGAAGTCCAACGATAATATTACCCAATTCAGACTTCTCGATTTCAAATCCGCCTTTTGTTGGCAAAGATAATTCATAGAATCTGCCTCCAGAATAGGTGATCCCATCCTTGAACAGTGCTTTGCTCAATTTCTTAGTAAGAAGGTCGCTGATGTTATCTACTCCATCAGCGTGCACTTCCATAGTTGCCCGCGGTGAAAAAGTTAAGTAAGGTTCCTGCAGGTTCACACTAACATCGATGACTGTTCCTTGCATTCCTTCGATCAGTTCGAAATGGTTGACGCATGGGTAGAAAGCAAACTCATCATCGAATTCGCTTCGCGCTTCGTCTGTCTCTACAATAATCGGATTTTCTCCACCGTCAAACTCAAACATCAGCGCTTCGAGTTCGAGCGGTTTACTAGGAACAATCGGCTTAGCAAACGCCCTTAATACACGGCTTGTCGCCACCTCGTCCGATGCCAGGCACTCTTCAATCATCTCAAACCATTCGTCCAAGTCAGACAAACTGAATTGACGATCTTTGTGGTCTGAGATTCGCCCAGCGTCGACGCCGACATAGAAAGTTCCAGATTTTTTCCCTTGGTTGTTCAAGGTATCGCACTTCAATGTTGACATTCGGTAACCGGAAAATTGTTGCTGTCCTCCCAGCTCGTCCAGATTGGTCCCCTTTAAGTGCATTGATTCCGGCCGGCGAGTTGGCTTTCCGATGGCACGTGTACTCGTTTCCTTGGGGCGCATCTGGCCATCTCGTATCATGACCTTTAACAGCTTTTCCTGTGGCAGGGGAAGCGTCAATCCAAGTTCCGTATCGCCTGAGAATGATCGGCCTCGGCTGTCAAACACAGCAACCACGCCATTCTTCAGCCTACGCATCAATGTGATTTCGAGGCTGGGCTCGAAGAAAAGTTCGTTCGCCAAAAACCTGGACTTATTGAACGCAATGGACAACACGACATGCATCGAAGTACTGTTCGAATTAAAAATCTTGCATAACTCTCCACAGTTTGTCGCACGCCAATACAGCGTGTCTAGCGCCTGATCCATTGAGAAACTGTCGTACGTATTGAGGAAACAAATTGATGCGGTCGGAATAACTAGCGCCTTGTCTGGGTCGAAATTATTAATGTCAAATTTCCCGACGAACCGGCTCTGGTGATAGCTGTATTTGGGGAATGCGTCCAAGTACAGTTCGATCAACTTTGCACTGTCTAACGAGGTAAGGAACTTAGATACTCCGGCCGGTGTTCTAAGCGACGCATCGAAGTCACGATAGCTTTCCCACATGACCTGGTTTGAGTTACCACCGAATTCGATCACAACTGGATCGCTCCCATTAAACGCGCGAACCACGCGACCTATTGTCTGAACAAGTTCTCGTCCGCTACCAACTACGTAGGTTAGGACTAGCATCTTCGCACAGGGAATATCAACGCCCTCATCAAGCTTATGCTGATGAATTAAGATACGGTACGAACTAGTCGCGATGTCTTGTGGAACCGACACTCGTTCAGTTTGACGTGAATCATTCTTATACGCATCGTGCACCGCAATCGTCGGCGCGAGCTTTGAAAACCTCCCGAAATAATGTTGGACTTCGTCAAAGTTTTTACACTTAACGATGCATTTCAGCTCTGAATCCTTTGCTAAAAAAGCTGAAATAACAGCATCGAGTTCATTTTCATTCACTGACGCCACACTCGGAGCGTATAAAACTCCGTCCTCGGCAGCCTCCGCAAAAGTGTAGATGTAACTTGCTTGTGTGCCTACGTCAAACTGGAAGAGATCATTACGATAAGGAGTTGCAGTGACTATGATTCGATGGGCATGCGTTCCACGAACCAGAGTGCGCCACACCGGTGACGGTTCAGAGTGACCTTCATCGATGATGATAAGATCAAATTGCTCCCTGACGTTTGCAAGTTGCTCCAGCGTCTGCTGGGAAAGCATCTGGAAAGTCGTCACATATATGCCATTCTGATCGATGTCCTGGATCGAGCGATGTACATTTCGCTGTGCGGTCAAGGTTCCTGGCGCCGCCTTCTTAAAGAACTCCCCTGCGATCTGCTTGGCTAGCTGATCGCAGACGTAACGCCTATGGCAAAGAACAAGTACCTTGTGCTGCGGCGCGTAATGAGCAAGTGTCGATATAACTCCTGACTTCCCTGCACCGGTGGGAAGGCTAAGCAAGCAGGCTTTGTGGTTCTGTTGAACTAGTGGTTTGTTGAGATAACCGACGCCGCACCGGACTGCGTTCTTCTGGCATTCGCGTAGTGCGCCCCATATGCCTTGGTCAATACCGAGGTCATTCATTGTGGCTTGATCCACTCGTTTCCTTTCCGCGCCGACACCGAGCAACTGCTTCGCTGGCAATAAGCTTAAACATTGCATGCAGGCACGATTTCATATAGAGCCGCTTTCCTGCTGGAAAGGCAATTTTATTCCTAATCTAGGACCCAAGTATCAAATTTTTATAGTTACTAACTTTTTTGTAGTTATCCCATTCGATACACTATGAAGCGCGCTAATGAAATTAGGATCTCACGCAAAACCGCCCGGATTGCTGTTTCGCGGAAGTGGCCTTATGTCCAATTTTCCGCGCACGGTACCATCGCCCCACTTGCACGCTTTAATTGGGCGCGTATCATCCCCGTATCACCTGCAGCGCAGCACTGCGGAGATCACCATGCCCACCACCACCATCGACCACGCGACTTTTATCAAGCTCACCGAGGCCGGCGTGGTGCGCCAGGTTCAGGTCATCGGCCAACCGGCCGGTTGGACCGTCTTGGTGCAATATGGCATGACCGAGCGCATCCTCGCTGCTCAGCGGTCCCACCAGGTGCGCCGGTTCCGCAAACTCGATACCTTGGTGCTGTATCTGCGCGCCGTCGGCATCGCCCACTTTGCCGTCGACGCCGCACAGTACGCATCGCACAGTGAGAGCAGGCAGAAACGCCCCGACCGGGCCGCCGCCATGAAAGCGGCACATGCCGCGACCGCCCATGCGCGTCTCCAGGGGATCGTCTGAACGTGCGCAATTGTTTGATCGGAACCGCTACGCCAAAGAGGCGTCCATCACCTGCCCACTGGAAGCGAGGTCGACCTAAAGCGCCGCCGTTAATCGCGCTCGAGATGACGCAAGCGTTCTTGTAACGCCACGTTTTTTGCTTCGCCATCGACACCACAGTGCAGTTCTCGATGGCATGCAGGACAAACGGCCCCGACAAATCGCGGGTGATCGGGACCACCATCGGACACCCGCGTGGTGTGATGCGGCTCCAGATAAGGCGTACCATTTTTGCGAATAAAGGGCGCCGGCTGATCGCACGACTCGCATCGCCCTGCCGCACGCATCAACACGTAGTCGCGCACCGCCTTGCTGCGCACATATAAGGTCCGTGCCGCTGATTCTTTTGTTGGCGCCGCGCCGCCGGCGGCAGCCACTAAGGCAATGCGGCGCGCATCCACTAAGGTCATGCTGATCGCGGTGTGCGTATCATCGTCATCGCCAACGGCGTCTTCAATCGCGTGGGCATCGGCCACACCAACCAGGCGAAACACGATCAGGCGCCGACTATCGCCATTGCGATCGGGCCCCGGCATGAACTGGTGACCCGCGTAAACAAATTCGCCCAAGTACTTCTGCCCTTTGCCCTTTCCTAAGGACTGAAACAAGTGCAGCGCACGCCCATCATTGCTATGGTCCAGAATGGCGCGATTACCGCGGACGAATTCCATATCCCCGACTTGGCCCTCGCCGGTGTACGAATAAGAGCGCACGCCTTGCGCATCCACGGCTTCCTCATCAGCATAGCCGTACTGGCTGCCAGTGTCGCCGGTAAAAATGAAGATGGCGTCTACCACGCTCGATGGCGCGATGCCGCTTTGAAAGCTGCCGCCGTAGGGACCATGAATATGCTGTCGACGATCATAGACCTCGCCCACGGTGAAGTGGGGAATCGGCTTGGGTTGCGCAAGACTGGATGGCATGCGCCCGCTTACCGCTTGCCGTCCGCCGTAGCGGCAAGTTTAGTGCACATCTCAGTAACCCAGCCGAGCACCCAGACGCGGTCTTCTTCACTCAACGTATTGAGGGCACCCGCAAGATCAATGGCCTGATCAATTGAACGGGTTGAGCCGGCACGCACCAGCGCATCGAGCGGCACGTCAAAAATCTCCGCCAGGTCGATCAGGCGCAGTAACGGCGGCAGCGTAGCGCCGCGCTCAAAACGTGAGATGGTTTCCTGCTCGACGCCTAGTTGCGCTGCCACTTGTTCCTGGGTCAGATTGCGCGCGATGCGCTGCTTGGCCAATGCCTTGCCGATCCTCTTAGCAAATTGCCCCTCCTGCCGCGCTGTGACCATATTCCACATTCCATGATGAGTAACCACATGAATGGTGGTGCCATGGGGAAATTCTGGTAACATCGCAATATGTGGTTAAACCACAAATTTTGCATATCAACCTTCAAGATGGAGATGTCAATGCCCTATTCCCCCGCTGTCTTCCGGTGTGTGATGATCGGTCTAGGGCTGGCCATGTCGGGATGTGTCACCGCCCCCATCCCCGAGGCGCAACTGCACAACTATGCGCTGCTCGTTCCGCAGGACCTCGCGGGGAATGGCGCCGCGGTGACCGAGATCGATCGCGGTCCGAACCGTGTGGCGCTGCAGATGACGGCTGAGGGCAGCAATATCCTCACTGGCGTGCGCACGCGACCGGGCGTCAACGTCCTCCCGGGACGACATACCATTGAGGTCAATGTGTGTTATGGCAGCGGCACGCAAAGCTGCAGACCGGACACGTATGTGTTTGAGGCCCAGCCTGGTGTGGCTTACGTCCTGCGCGGGCCGGGGCAAACCATCGTGATGCTGGACCGATTCAAGAAATCTCCCCTGGGTGAACTGTACCTGGCCACGCAGCATGCATACGTCAGTCAACAAGAATGGACTGCGATGCGAAACGCTGACCTCGCGGCCGCGGCTGACGCTGGTCTGCGGGTCAGCGAACAGCGCCAACGAGATCTACCGATGATCCGTAAGGTGGGCGCGCACGTGTGCCAAGAGGCGGGCCGCGGCATTATTTACGGTGGGTATGTGGAAAAGCTTACCGATGACAAGGTGCAGATCCGTATCGCCGAGGCGCATTTCAAGGGCAACCCCAGCCTCCGCCCTGGCGGCTTCGTCCCCACGACGATATGGGCTTCGCCTATCCAATGGGATCTGTGTAACTGATCGACGAATTCCCCTAAAAACAACGAACAACATCCGCATCTTCTTCCAAGAGGGAACGAACTCTCTGGCAGGAAAATGTCACGCACCTACCTCTTAGCAGAGGAGGGCGATACTCCCATCGCCATCAAGTACTTGATTATTAACAGTTTTCTCACTGTTGCGAATATCATATCTTCTTGTCAACACCACATGTCCGTGATATTTTTTATCCAAATCTAAGCATTTTTTGGAAAGAAAAATTATGGCAAGCATGTTGTTTGGTCGTGCATTCAACGTGGCGCGCATTCACATGGACAAGCGTCAGGGTGAAATTGCGCGCCTCGCAGGGATCGACGCAAGTTATTTAGCGAGTGTGGAGTGCGGGCGACGGAAGGCGCCCAATCGCGATGTCATAGACAAGCTATTGCCAACGCTCAATGCGGACGAGCCTCTACGCACGAAGCTGCGCAGTCTCGCCGTCATCGATCGCATGCTGGATGTAGTAGAGGGGCAAGCCGCCGACGATCTGACCTTGACTCGTCTAAACAAGCTATTGCGCCAGGTGGCTGATTTTAACGAAGGGGAATGGAATTCATTAGAGTGCGCACTCGCTGCTCTGACCAATCAATGTCTGCGACGGAAAGAGGGATAACCATGAGCTAAAAACCAAAAAAGCACCGAACCCACAAGGGGCTGGCGCCTTCGGCAATGCAGTGATACGGATCTAGTAAATCAAGTGTCTACTGCCCGCCTGTCCAAGTCAAGTCCCCTTGTCGACAAATTCGTGATTTTTCATTGCGATCTGGACAAAACACGTCCATTACTTTGACGAGGACAACCATGATTAAGTATCAAGGAGGGACAGACACGTCCCACGCTATGAGTGTGAACTGCCCTGCCGGCCGCCGAACCAAGCGGCGCCCTGGCCGGTTCAGCAAATTAGAGAACCCTACCGCGTCCAGCAACGTTGGAGTGACTCTCTCCGATAGAAAAGTACGGGAGATCGTTACCGTCAGCGGTCGGGGGGTACGCGGGCACTTTCCTAGCTACAAAGGAAAGTTGTTGAAATTTGAAAGCCTCATTGAAGAAGACGCACTGCGGGTGCTCAGTGTGGCGAGTTCTGTGACCTCCATGTTAACGCAGCCCTGCGTATTGAAGATTCCCGGTGCTCCAAGCTCGCGCTACACCCCCGACCTAAAAGCCGCGATATTCGGTCAAAGCTACTACGTCGAAATTAAACCCACCGATTTCAACAAGAACCCACGCATGGCCACCCGCCTTCGCCGCATCATTCGGCACTTCCAAGCATCGCAGACGCCCTTCGTGCTCATTCTCGACACCGATCTACGGCCGGCCGGCTTGCAGGAAGAATTAAAAGCGCTCCTCCGACTGCGCCCGGCCCCCGGGCGCTACGATCCGACACTCAACAGTGTTCAATGGGACCCTCGTCAAACACAAACTGCGCCGCCGAAGGTGCTTCGCCGATGGTACGCGGCACAACAAGAATGCGATGCGTTGCTCCAACGCGTGATGCGCCGCGATCCAGACGCGCTTTTCGAACAAATCTAATGGAGGGGAACATGCTTGCATTCATCAAGAACCAAACGATCTTCCGCAACGGCATCGAATATCGCGTCGACCGAAGGACCGCAACTGGCGTGCAACTCGAAAACACAAGCACCGGAGAATTCTCAACACACGATCTGTATGCACTACTGGCGGAATATACCAAGGGTGCGTTGACAATCGCTCCCTTCAATCTTCAGCACCAGAACCAGTTCCCGCCCACCCAAGTACGACTCCATGCAGAGCCGTTGAAATCGCCGGCAGCGCAATCAGCCTCCCGGCGCCAGATCGACTACATCGTGAAGCTGACAGGCCTATATGCTTTTAAAGGGACCAAGCAAAACCTTATTGACGCCATCGCAGAAGTCAGCCGACAACGAAACGAAGCTACACCGCCACATGTAACGACTATCTATCGCTGGCACAAGCAATTTCGGCAAGCACGAGAAGACATTCGAGCGTTGCTCTCAAAAATTGATTCGCGTGGTGGTAAGGGAAAATCACGCTTAAGCGCCGAAGTCGAAGCCATCATCGATGAAAAAATCGAAGGCATTTTTCTAGCGCAAAAAAAAAGCTCGGCTGAGGAAGTGCACAATGCTGTTTTCCTGGCCATTACCCTGAAAAACACGACGCTCGTTGAAAGCGAGTGGCTCAAAGTACCGAACCTACGCACCATCCAACGTCGGTTGAGTCGTCTGTATGGTTACGATGTGGCGGTAGCGCGTTACGGCCAGCGAGAAGCTGATCGCCGCTATGACACTATCCTCGCCTCACGTCGTGTATTCAGAATACTCGAACTAGTTGAAATCGACCACACACCCGTGGACATTCTAGTCGTTGACGATACGGGCGTGGTTATCGGCAGGCCCACCATCACCATTGTCTTCGATCGTTATTCACGCTGTGTGCTCGGGTATCACTTGTCACTCGCCGGACATGGTATTCCGGCCGTTTTTGAAGCGCTGCGGCACGCGATGCTGCCAAAAACCTATATCAAAGACCGCTATTCAGATCTGAATATGACGTGGGAATGCTATGGCTGGATGGAGCGCCTACTCATGGATAATGGCCGAGAATTCCACTCCAACTCGGTCGTCGAGGCGCTACTCAACGTTGGCGTCACCACGGAATTCTCAGGCTCTAGGGAGCCGAACGACAAACCGTTCATCGAGCGTTTTAATCGTACGTTTAACTATTCTTTTATCCATCGACTACCCGGTACAACATTCGCTCGCATCACCGATCGCATAGGGTTCAAGGCCGAGAAGGACGCATGCATTACCCTCGCCGAACTAGATCGCATGATCCATGCATGGATATTGGGCGTTTATCATCTTCGTCCTCATGTTGGTCTTGGTCGACGAGCCCCCATCGAAGTGTGGCGTGAAAGCGCCGCTCAGCATCCCCCTCAGCTCAAGGCGAATGCAAAAGACATGGAGATCGAATTCTCCGAATCATCTGTATCGTCTGTGCAGCACTATGGCATCGATCTCAATACCCATCGCTACGCATCGAGCGAACTCTCTACTCTGCGCTGCATGCTCCCGGCAAAGCAAACGCGTGTCGATGTTAAATGGCCACGCCATGACGTCGGCCACATTCATGTTTGGAATCCTTTTGAGAAACGATATTTCGAAGTACCTAACGTCGATGTCGACTACATCGGCCTCACCTTAGATCAAAGTAAGGTGGCGAAGAAGGCGATCAAATCCAGCGATACCCATCAGCGCACCCGCGCATCAGCCGAAGGGATCATTCGCGACAAAGCGGCCGATGCCATGAAAGATAAAAAATACGGGGCTAGGAGCAAAGGGGCAAAGTTAGCCAATCAGACCAGCAAAGAGATGCATCGGTCAGCACCGGCGCCAGAGGAGTTCACACGCAACGTGCTTGCCGAAGACGAGACATCGATTGCCGCACAGAAGCCCAGCAGTTATGACTACGAAATGATGAACGATGAAAAAGGGAGTACCCAATGAACACTCCAGACAAGCCTTTGATGATTATTCAGACGATAGAAGACGCTTTCATCAGACTTCCTCATGTTGACGCTCTAATGAGTAAGCTAGATTATTTATTTCAGCAAGAACGACGTAAAGCAGAGCCACCTAATCTGGTTTTTTATGGCGAATCGGGTGTTGGAAAATCTCGAATATTCGAAAAATTTACAAGCATGCACGCGCCAATCGCTCACGAAGAGTACACCGAGATCCCAGTTCTTTACGTCACTGTTCCAGCAACAGGTGGTACAGCTGAACTGGCAAGTGCCATGCTACTGGAACTGGGTTCAGCGTTTTGGGATCGAGGAAGGATCGACAAGCTAACACACCAATTAGTCTGCTTACTCGAGAAATGCAAAGTCAAAATCATTCTTCTCGACGAGATTAATCATGTTGTAGATAAAGGCGGAATCAAAACTCATCACAAAACCGCAGACTGGCTAAAAACCCTCAGTAGAAAGGCCCGCATCCCAATCGTTATGGCTGGTATCCCAAGGGCTTACAAGCTTTGGAACGCAAATGAACAATATAGGGGTAGATTCCGCGAGAGTATTACGATCAAGCCGTTTTCGATTGCAACGCCTACTGAAACTGAAAAATTTAAAGCAACATTGCTTACGTTCACCAAGATGATGATTGGCATCGAAGTGATCGATCTTACAAAAGGTAAGTTGCCTCGACAAATGTTGTTTGCAACGAACGGCTATCTACGCGACATTCGTCATTTATTAGTGCGCGCAGTGGAGATCGCCTTTCAAGAAGGTTCCACCAAAATAAGAATTTCAACGCTAGCCGAAGCCTTTCGGCAAGTGATTTATCCTGAGGCTCCAAATGAACGTAATCCGTTCTGTGAAGAATTCACAAATACACCACTCACAAAGCCCAGCGAACCATTCGCGCCAAGGGAGGAGTAATCATGGATATTACTGTTAACTCGCTATCGGTGCCGGTCCGCCCAGCTCGTAAAATCGATGAGTGGATTGAATCCTACCTAGTGCGCGTAGCGCGCGAGAACGGTTTGCGTTACCCATCAATCACCGACATTGAACGGTTAAAAAACATCGCGCTTGAACTTACGCCGGAGGTAGAGCC
This sequence comes from Duganella sp. GW821-FHT07G03, assembly GCF_059418605.1. Taxonomy (NCBI): domain Bacteria; kingdom Pseudomonadati; phylum Pseudomonadota; class Betaproteobacteria; order Burkholderiales; family Oxalobacteraceae; genus Duganella; species Duganella sp. GW821-FHT07G03. The sequence goes on along the minus strand of NZ_JBWKQE010000014.1, from coordinate 94,530 downwards.
AAATGCGCAGAGTTACTTATCAACCCTCCCGATATGGGCAAAGAAAAAGACGGGGTCACCCATTCGTTATTGCCCAGCCTGCTTTCAGGAAGATCGGTCTGTCAAAACACGGTGGCGACTCACGCGATTGGAAATGTGCACGAAACATCATCTGCACTTGAAAACAGGATTAGTGGAGCCGGCACTATGCGTCACCGTGAACTACCCTAACCCTATTCAGCTCAACGACATCACCGACAGTCAACTATGGGACGGAGCAACCTGCCCCATGCCGGCGGCGAAAACCTATGCGTTGGGAATTTGGGAGGCGTTCGAGCGCGCTTCAATCGAAGATGACTCGGAGCAAGTATCAGAGCTACTGGCTTGGGCACTCGTGGCCGAGTACATTCTCGATGCGGTGATCAGTAACGGCGAAGGGCCAGAAATACCAGTCCGGGGCCAATCACGCTTGAGCCAACGGGTACAATGGCTCAGCGATGCCGGCCTGACCATTTCCCCCTCCTCCGGCGCGATCGCCACTTTTTTGACCTCATTGAAAAAACTCTCCGAGCGGCGAGCAGCGGCGAGGTGCCTTCGGACACTGATGAAGGATACAGAACAGAGCTCACCACTTTTACGATCTCTTCCACTCCAAGAACTACTTGATCGGTTATATGCCACCGCACCTGAAATGTACTGCCCATCCGCGCAAGGCGCCCTACCCATGCAGTATCATCCCGAGGGCTACGTAAGTCTAAACTACGCCGAACGATTATTAGGACGGGATACCAACTTCGTTTACTTTCTGATGCGCGCTAATTTTTTCGAGCGTGTGAAAAAAGTACGCTTCGGGAAATACGTGTTTTTCTTTGTGCACAAGGCAGAGATCGAAGCGTGCAGAAAATGGCTCAGCGACTGCATGACACCAGCGCAATTGATGAACCACTGGAATATCAACAGAAAGATTTGGAGAGCGCTTCATCGCAGCGGGATTTGCCGGCCGTTTAAAATAGGAATTTGGGCCTACCACCGCATCGAAGAGATCAATGCGCTCACGATAAAACTCGAGAGCACTGCGCGTCTAATGACAGGGCAGCCCACACAGCGCTTGCCTCTCTTCGCCGATTGGTTGCTCGGCCCATCTATCCCGCCATCTGTCTTTACAACGATACTCGACGAGATATTGGAAGGGCGGATAAAACTATTTCGTGTTCCAGAGCGCCCTGGTCTTTCTGGATATTACGTGGATGCTGCGGCTGAGGTGAGGGCGAAGGAAATATCGCTATGCACACGCCGTCGTCATCATCAACAGCCCCAGCAACTCACGTTGTTCGACGCAAATCCGACACCGTAACTCAAGCGGCTACTGCCTCATGAGCCCACTCGCTTTTTCGCACCTGCTCGTCAGACCAAGCCTTCGCTTTGGTGAGGCACACAATGGATATAAACTGCGGCTGGCGCATGCGAATGGTCTGCTATCGCCAGGTTGGCTAGATGATTGTGCCGGGCTGGCGATCACCAACAGACCAGACGCCAGCCCTACACGCTGGTGTCCACTTTGCCTGAATCAAGAGCGCCCCATTTGGTTACAACAATGGGGTGATCCCATCCCGATCTGCCCAATCCATCGGTGCTGGCTTGCTGATACTTGCGAGAAGTGTCAGCGCCAGCTTAACTGGCGCAGCGCGCGCTTTCTCTCCTGTCGTTGCGGCGGCTCACTAGTTACCACCACCACTACACCATTGACTGCTGATGTGATCGAGCTAATGTCCCCGTCAGATCAACACACTTCTAGTTGGTGGGCGCATCTTGATGTTGAACATCGCTGGCGAGCCACTCGCCTACTAGGAGCACTCCATACTTTTGGCCTTAACAATAAACCGCTAAAGAAAGCTTCTGCCAACGCGATCCAAGATCAGCGAATCCTCATCGGCAAGGGCGCCGCCATAATGATTGGCGGCGAGACAGCATTTCATGATCTGCTCCGCAGAATTCGAATAGCACCGCCACCCGCAGCAAGTGCACAGTTAATGAGAGATGCATTCCCAGCGCTGCTCACCAGGATTCGACGGCAACTGCCACAATCCGCGCAAGAGGTGATACTCGGATGGATACGTACCTTTCTGCTAAAGCAATCCAACAATGAGGCCGCGATATCATGGAAAGCAAATCGAGTCACCCTCAGCGCCACTGAGTGCGCGAAACGCCTGCACATTCGTCCTGAGCGTGTCTTAGAATTGCTCTCTTCGCACGGGGTTTCAGTGCCATCACGCGTGACTAACGCGGGACGAACGATGCTCGCCGTGGCACCTTCGGTGATCGACACCATTGAATGCGGGTCTGTTCGCAAACTGTCACATGGAGCTGCCTCGAAAATCTATGGATTGTCCATTGCGCGCTTACAGTGTTTAATCAAAACTGGTCTGATCAACGGCGACGCCCGCCAGATCGATAAGCAATCAATCGAAGATCTATTACATGGTGTTGTCCAGACACCTGTGAAAGAACAATCAGGCGCCAATCTCATTCCGCTCGACAGCTTGCTAAGGACAGCGGTTCCATTACCTCACACCGCGGATTTTTTCACTGCGCTACTGGACGGAAAAATCAGCAATGCTGGCACACCCAATCATGCCCATGAAATTCTGGTGTGCCGGCTAGATACCAAGGCTGCGTTGGCAGATTGCTCCGCCCCCGTCAACGAGCTCGTCTCGATTCCCCGCGCTGCAGAGCGACTGAAACTTAAACAAGAAGTTCTATATCACTTAGTCGACAAAGGTCTGATCAAGGTCATTAGTGCTCAGCTCGGCCGGCGCCCGGCGAGATTCGTTACCGAGTCGGAACTCGCCAGATTCATCGCACAAATAGAGCCATTAAGTGTTGCTGCGTCTCGAAATAACATCAGCAAACAAAGTGCGCTGCGTTGGGCAATCAGCTGCAAACTCGAGATCATCTCTGGACCGAGCATCGACGGCGGACGGCAATATTTTTTGCGAAAAGTCCCTTACCAATATCCGCATAGTGGAAATGTAGCTGATGATGGCCTGATACGCATGCCAGTCGAAGGCATCCATAGTATCAAGCTTCTTTAGCAACCCTAGCTGAACTACACCGGCGTATATTGAGATACCTCAGCAGTCGACTCAATAACGGGAGGGAAGTCGCGCATCCTTACCATTCAAGAGTCCGAGATTCTTATTGATTTGCGTAACGTCGACACTAAGCGCTTTGGCCAGGCGTTGGGCTGCTCAAAAATATCCCGCGTGCGGCCAGTAGAGAGTGCTCGACATCAGATTTCATACCACTCGACGAGCTGCTGAGGACAGCGGTTCCGCTATGTCACACTGCGGCCTTCTTCACCGCACTGAAAAGCGGACGAATCTGCCTTTTCAGCACCGCAGACAACGCTCGAGAAATTCTAGTTTGTCGGCGAGATACCAAAGCTGCAATGGGGTCTTTCCTCAATTCTGTAGATGGACTCGTTTCAATACCGCATGCCGCAGAACGACTCAAACTCAAACAAGAGGTTCTCTATCATCTGATCAACCGAGGGCTAGTCCAGATAGTCAAGGCCCGCATCGGCCGACGCTCTGCAAGATTCTTGACTGAGCAAGAGATCACTCAATTCACAGAGCAGATAGAGCCATTAGCTCTTGCTGCGCATCGGCACGGCGTGAGCAAACAAAGAGCGCATCACTGGGCAGTGGCCTGTGGATGTGAGATCATCTCTGGACCGAGCGTGGATGGAGGCCGACAATATTTTCTAAAGAAACCTCTTCCTAAGTGCGACCAAGCCGGCGTCAACCACCCACAAGACGAAATTTCTCGGCGATGACAAGAGCCGAACATGAAGTCACAGAGACTTCCACTATTCCCCTGGGGTTTGAGGTGCAACGAAACGAAAAGCCGATTTGCGGTGGTACCAGGTAACACTTCTTGTCCGCTCCGCTTTGACACTAAAATGAAAAACGGCCTACCGAAGTGGGCCGTTTTAGGTCATCATTTGTCTTATGGGGGAGGCTTTCGCCCGCAAGTCCACAAGCTCACAACGACAGTATATCACTAGACTGATCTGACCCGCTGGTGCGTTCGCAGACGATCCCGGATACAACCTCACAACTGATACGGTGATCGAGCGTGGCGTGTGGCGCGTGTTCGATAGCTATGGTCTTGGATTGGTGTTGCGTCGAAGTTTCACCATGGCTATGCACCAGGCCGGACGTGGCGTCGACGCCGATATGCGCTTTCATTCCGAAGTGCCAGTCGTTGCCCTTCTTCGACCGATGCATCTCCGAATCGCGCCTGCCATCCTTATTCTTGGTCGATGGCGGCGCTGCGATCAAAGTCGCATCGACGATGGTCCCTTCGCGCATCATCAAACCCTTGCTCGCCAGGTGGCCGTTGATCTCGTTGAAAATGCGCTCAGTCAGTTTATGTTGTTCCAGCAGTCGCCGGAACTTGAGCTACGTGGTCGCGTCGGGTGCGGATTCATGGGTCAGGTCAATGCCGACGAAGCCGCGAATGGCTTGGCTGTCGTAGATCGCATCTTCGATGCCTTCATCGGACAAACCAAAGCACTGCTGTGCAATGTACATGCGCAGCATGCGTTCCAGACCGATCGGAGGACGGCCGCGTCCGTCATCCCCCGCCGCACATCTACAGAGGCCCCACCACTTTCATTTTTGCACCAGATAAATGAAAAAACCGGCTTTCGCCGGCTTCCCCCCCTCGCTCCAGATGGTCAAGCCACACCGGTATCGAGGATAAGTTGTTCCACATAGTGTATCAGATTTAGGCAACAAATAAATTAACCCGGAGGGTCAAGATCGGGGCTTTAGACATGAAGTGCTGCAGTGTATGAACAATGCTGCGCACAGCATACTTGCGGCGGGAGGTATCAGGGACACGGCACGCCGCCGAGAGAAGCCCCGAGCGTTTCTGCGCTTGCAATTGCTGTCGCCTTTGGCAAACCCAGCGGCAAGCTCACCAAAGAAAAGAGGGGCTTGTATTGCACATTGTTGCACGTATTCGTCACTGCAGGATCGCATATCCGCACCCGCACAAAACGGATACAGCTGGCATCATAGGGGTCTTTCATACATGTGATTCGATTATTGACGGGGCACGCCGGCAAGGCTGCCGTTGGGATCACTGTCATCGTCGGCGTACCAGTATAAGTCAGCGCCATGTAGTCGATGCGAATATGCGCGTCCGTGATCGGCCCCCCCAGAATCAGCGAGCCGGAGGTTTCACGGAAGATGGCTTTCTGGCGCACTGCGCTCATGGCAGTCGCATCACGGAAGTCCACGTTTGCTGCAAGGACTGCCGCGCGCTGTGTCACCACCTCCAATGTGTTGTACATATACATGGCCCGCGCCAATTCGATCACAGCAACGGCGATGGTCAGAAACAAGATCAGCACCAAGCTGAACTCAACTGCAACCACGCCGGCCGGTAAGTTGTTTTTTTGTTGCCGTAACATGTGCCTATTTTCCGAGGTATGGATAGGTGATGTTGACCGTCAACGGCAAAGTCAGTGACGTCATATTTGAGAAGAAAATGTCCGTCATTTGTAATTGGATCGCCACGTTGACAGTCGCGGGCGCAACGAAGCCCAGACACTGTACTGAATCGCAACCAATCGTAACGCCAATCGCATCTGGCCCTGGTGCAAGTTCAGCCAGTTCGGCATCCACAATTGCTCGGGCTACGGCGCTGAGGGCGGGTGCCCGTGCTGAATTTTTTATCTCGCTCAGCGGAACTGTTGAAAGGTACCGCGCAGCATCTTGTGCGGCTCGATTAATGACACTGTAATGCCAGAACACCCGGCCGAAGAAAAGTGGAAAGACCAGTAATATGAGAAAGACTGGCAATATCAGCGCCAGCTCGACCGCGGCGATCCCGCGCTGGCGATGCTTGGCATCGGAGACAGTGCGCATCATGATCATGGATATAACTCCACTGCGCCCCCCAGCGATTGCTCGGTTGCCAAGCCGCCAAATTCTGCGTAAAGACTTGTCGCCGTCGCGGGGACGGTCATCAGGAATTTACCGATGCCGAGCACAGTAGCTGTGGTGGTCGTGCCCGTACCAATCGGACAAGACAATAAGGCGACGTTCAGTACGCGGCGGCTGGCGATACCTTTGTGCGCAGCGGATGGCGCCAGAAAGTTGCTGCCATTCGTAGCCATGTATGGGGTCGACACACCGAGAGGATAGGAGGCGGAAGCTGTTGGGGCACCCGGCTTGTATAGTGTGCTCCAAGAGCTCGTGTTAAATGGAGTGTAGCCGCTTGCCGGTTCCGTCGCTCCAGGAACATAAGAGCTGTAAGGTACGGCCCGCGCGTATGCCCACAACGGCCCGTACATTGCTGCTGTATTACCCGCAGGTGCAGGCAGAGGATCTGCGACCGTCCACAATTTACCTCCAGTTGTCGTCGACAATGCGCCTTGCGCACCGGGAGCCGCGCTCATCCATGAGATCGCGCTGGCGTAGAAAAAAGATCTGATATTCACATCCGGCGGTGCAGTAGCAAAGGAGCAAAGTGAGCCGACGTATTGATCGAAGCGCGAATTGAGCTGGTTGAGGAGCGATGCCAACGGAAACGGCCGACTAACCGTAATCGGCGCGCCGATAATCCTCGGTATCGCCAGTTTCCCCGTGCAAGCGTAAGGACCGACAACGCTAGGGACCGTATTACTAGCCGATCCAAACACACCAGGCGGATCAAAGGGATCGATAACGAAATTCTCGGCCCCCGTACCATTGGAATTTAGCTGCATAAGATCGTAACCCACACCGCGCCTGAAGCCATATTCGATCAATTCGCTATTAGCGGGCGGTCCTGGATTGGCGCGTGCAGCGACGGCATTGGCGGACAGCGCACATACCGCTAGCGGCGCGACGTTAATCGTAGAGCGGCCTGCTACCGCTTTCACACTGACGCTGGTTGATGCCAGAGCTTCCGAAAGGACACGCATAAATACCAGATTAATAGTGGCAAGTGAAGCCTCCAACCTGCTGGTGTCGACCTTGACGAACAACAGACCATCCGGTGCGGCCTGCGCAGTTCCTGCATCGACCCAGGTTCCGTTTGACGAACTGCTGAACGACAGTGCGGCATCATTCCAGCTGATCAATTGCTGGTTGTACTGGTATCTCAACGCACTCACCGCACTGGCAGCTTGCAGAAGCGCATTCGTCACACCGGCCGACGTGCCATTTAGTTGTCGGGCTGCTGCGAGCGCCGCGATATTGGCGACCGCCTGAAGTTCGATCTTGCGGTTATAAACCCGTCCCAGATCCAGCGCCATGCCAATGAATCCAATGAGCACCACCAGCATCAGTGCAAACACTATAGCGATAGCGCCTTGCTGCTGATCGCTAGAGGACAGTTTCTGGAGCGATGACCTCATATCGATACGATATTCCGATGCAGCCCGTACCTCTCCCAGCGACCTTGCTGTCTTGGTCATGTCGCCTCCAAAAGCCTTGGGTGTCAAATCAAACTCCGCCGCGAAATAAGCATGCTCAAGCGCCGATTCTATACAGGCTACGTCCCTTGAAATTGATAAAAGGCAAAAAGCTTCAATTGAGCAAGTAGCGTGATGCCTCGCTCAGTCATTGCCAGGATTGTGTCTTAAACGTGGAGCAATTCCGTTTGGCACGGTGTTCAGCTATCGATCATCTAGCGAACCCGTGGCCATTCGCTCAGATCAACCGCCGCGATACGGAAATAAAAGGCACCTTTCATACGGCAACGACATTAGCTCAACCGCATTGCACGTCCGCTGGCCAGCAGCCACGTCCTTCCTTGACCAAAAAAACTTTCTAATATGCAATTATTTTGTAATCACTTGTTATCATTTTCTTGACGCGGTGTAATCGTTAGGCTACACTTGCTGAACGCAGTTGCGTGGTTATGCAGAAAGGAGAACTATGTATGAAGTACTAAAAGACCCGAAATTCGACCTGTTCTTCAATGAAGTCCCGGATGAGAAAACGAAAGCCAAGATCACGGCAAGTATCCTGAGGCTTCAGTTAGGAAATCCGGGGAAGTCTGAGCCAGTAGGCCACGGCGTGCAAGAATTGAAAATTGATTATGGCCCAGGGTGGCGTATTTACTACCTGAAGGCCGGCACTCAAATCATCGTCTTGCTCGGCGGAGGAACGAAACATGGACAGCAAAGAGACATCGATGCTGCCAAGGAACGGGCAAGAACATACAAGTAGATGTATTTAAACAGTTGGGAGCCGAAACTCCCAGCTGTTTCAGAGGCCAGCGAAGGCTAAGCAAGTTTAAAACCAAATTGAAAAGAGTTGGCTTGCTAAACACGATTGTGATAGTCCACAGGAGGACAGTATGAAAACAGCAGAAAATCTAGTTACTAATGACCAATTTGATATCAATAAAATAAAGTCCCTTTCAAGATATGAAGCGGCTGATTATTTACAGTCAGAAGAATCTTTAGTGACTTTCATAAATGAGTTTCTTGCTGACTGTGACTCTACAATGCTTGCGGAAGCAATATTAGCCGCTTCCAAAGCTAAAGGCATGACAGAGGTTGCGAGTAAGGCGGGCATAGCTCGTGAATCACTTTACAAAGCACTTCGATCAGATAGCCAACCTAGGTTTGACACAATTCTAAAAGTGCTAAATGCTATTGGACTAAGACTAATTGTTCAACCAATTTGTGATGAGAGTAGCCAATCGCTAAGTGCTAATACATCTTCTTAAATAATCTTTTCTCATAATCTGCTAACCACGTTGCCCCCGCTTGTCGGGGGCTTTTTTTTTGAACTCCAGCGATGATTGACTTCACTGGACCTCTTCTGCTTTCCCTCACCCATCTTTTCCTATGTTGTTTAAAGCTGCAAAAATTAAAATTCAGTGAAAAATTCACGAAAAATAAAATTTCCATCTCGATTGCCAAAATTTTACGAGCATATTTGTGTTCAGGTCTCCAAGCTTTCCGAAAGTACTTGTTCAGGTTTTCTAAATTAATTGCTATGACTAACTTCAATAGCATCACAAAAAAATTTGACGTAGCTCAGGCAGCAGCAAGTTAGCTCCGATAGACCTTGGCAATACAGGATAAGCTGAACTAGGTCTGTGGAGACTAATGTTAGGTCCGCAATTCCGTTCGGATCATTTCAGTAACGAACAAACCATATTTAAAGTAGTGATAATTGGTGATAATTTAACAATAACGAGAGAGTATATTTATCGCTGTGCTATTCACTACCTTGAGACGCCCGTCTCGATTTATGGAGAGCACGCAGACTTACCATGGTGTGGAAAGCAGACAATTTGTCTGGGCAGCACTACGAATGGAGAATTTCAAATGCTCATTCCGATCTGGATTCGTGGGTTCTTGAAAATGTCGGCCGCACTAGTGATTCTATTGAACCTAGGTGAAGTTCATGCGGGAGACAGTACCGACCCAGTTAACCCTCAGTTGGCCCAGGCTCAGCTTAGACAAGCCCTTGCCGAGGCCGATAAAGCAACGGCTGAGGCGGACTTAGCAACTGCGAAAGCAAAGCTTGGGCAACTTAGCGTCAGCTTACCCAAAGGGGAAACGACAGCCTCTACGCTTCACATCGAGGGAACCATTCTTGCGTACCGTGCAGCGGAAAAAGCCTCTGGATTGATCGCAGACAGCGTCGCCGGCGGAGGCAACATAAAGCAGATTGTGCTGTTTAGCGCCAAGGAACTTTCATCGCTTAACACTTATAATGCCTTTAAAGTGCAGACCGATCTCTTAATGGCACGAATCCCTGCATTGACAACGAAACCCATTCTTGTTTCCGATAATCTACCAGTTAACTGTGTCGCGCCTTCGAAACCGAAGATTCCGCCGTTGCTTGTCATTGACACAGCTCTTCAACTGATAGGCATTTTCAAGAAGGACCGCGCAATAACCGGGGCTGATGTGACACCGGATGAATTTGCAATTTACTCACTGGTGGCGGGAAAACTTCGGGCAAAGGGTATCGGAGTTGCATACCTTCCGTCATTTTTCCCTAATGCGCTCAATCGCTCACCGTCGCCGCTTGAGACACAGAAAACGTTTCAGGCTCTTAGCCAGAAACTACCTCTTCTTGCACAATTTGCAAGCGAAATGGGGGATGCAAAAAAACGACTTTCGGCAGCGAAAGAAAAGGCGGCGGTCAAATGCAAGGACATTTATGACAGTGATATTTCTGCTATTGACGCTGCTCAGGCACAAGCAGCATCTGCCCAAACTACGATTGCTCAAATTCTAGCCAGTCTGACCACAGCTGATGCTCAATCTGGGCTTACTTTGATAGAGACGCTTTCCAATGCGGAACTGCTTGCTACTCAATTCAATTCGGCATCGATCTTACAAGTCAAAGCCGTGGCCGCTGGAGGCAATACACAGACGGTGACAAGCATCTTTGGAACAAAACTATCGTTTGGAGGTGGTGTGGTCCTTTCATACATGCTCTTCGATTCGGCCGGTTCCGTATCTTCAGCCGGTGTTGTTCCTGTCTACGGTGGTTATGTAGATGCCGATAAGATGAATTGAGGTGTTTATGACACGAAAAATCCTACGCAAACTGCTGATCGCCGGTAGTTTTTTTTTCTGCACCTTTCTGCACGCCGGAATCTCGGTAGCGGCTGAATGGACCATCCTTATATATATGAATGCCGACAATAATCTCGAGCCTGATGCATTCGTTAATTTTGCACAACTGTCGAAGATTGGTGGTACTGATCAGGTCAACGTTCTTGTCCAGTTTGATCGTATAGCAAAGTACAAACACACCGTTCCCGATTGGTCGCAAACTTTGAGATTCCAAATCAAAAAGGGAGTTGAGCCTTTGCCTCAATTTGCGATGGAAGATTTGGGAGAAATGAATATGGGCGACGGTGCCGTACTGGCTGATTTCGTTCGCTGGGGAAAGATGAAATTTCCCGCGAAGAAATATATGCTCATTATTTGGGATCATGGACAAGGATGGCGAACCTTTGCAGCCAATCTCGCGCAGCGTAAGCGCGTTATTGAAGCATCAAGGGCTATGCCTCTGGACCTCTCACCAACCACATTGAGGGCAGCTTCTGTCTTGCTCCGAAATACAGAAGGGGTAGCTACTCCAGACGGGAAAAAAGCACCTTTCCGCAGTGCTCCAGGTAGTTCCTATCGGTCAGCATCAAATGATGAAACAAATAACGATGTACTGTACAACCGAGAGATTGCCGATTCATTAAAAAATGCTCTCGGACAAGAAAAACTGGATGTCTTAGGATTTGATGCATGCCTTATGGGTATGGTTGAAAGTGGGTATGCGTTTCGAAATATTGCGAGTTATCTTGTTGCGAGTGAAGAGTTAGAGCCCGGGTTGGGATGGCGATACGATACCTGGCTAGCCTCGCTAATTTCGAATCCTACACAGGACGCGAGATCAATGGCTGTTACTTCTGTCAAATCATATGCGGGCGCGTATCCAGACACCAGTGCAGAAGGGCCAGAAACAACACTTTCAGCTGTAGATCTGTCAAAATACCAAGAATTGGCCGTTGCACTTTCAGCGCTAAGTGAAACATTGACGACGCGGCTCGATGTAGAGCTGCAATCAATTATTGAAGCGCGAGCAGCTGTTTCGACATATGCTCCGGGATATGGATTTTATCATATCGATCTTCAACTATTTCTAACCGAGCTACGCAATCGGACGAAAGACAGCGTTGTTCGTTCAAACATAGATGATGTATTGAAAATTATTTCTGTAAGCATTGTTGAGAACTTCGCGGGATCATCTAGGAAAGGAACCTACGGTTCCAATGGAATTGCGATCTATTTCCCGGCTAATCAGCATGACTATAGAGGTGATCCATATTCAGAGGGAGGGTATGAGAAGGCAAATACTTATTATCCAGTTCAGTTCGTTCAAGAAACAAAATGGACAGATTTTCTTCACGCTTTTTGGACCAAAGTGCCATGAAGGTATTCGCGAAGAATTTGGTTCTATGCGCCTTGATTTGGATATGCGGAGCATCTAATATCTTTGCGCAAGAGGTACATCCGGGTGTTCGTGGCATTGCACTTGTGGTTGGCAACGAAAGTTACTTGCAGGGCGAGCTCCATACACCTGTTGCGGACGCTATGGAAATAGCAGCCGCGTTGCGTGACTTGGGGTTTCAAGTTTCTTTTGCGAAAAATCTCGGCGCTACTGAATTTCGCTCTGAAGCCAAAGCATTTGTAGACACTGCCGTCGCACTTCATGTGCCAGTAATTTTTTACTATGCGGGCCATGGGGTACAACTGAACGGGACATCATTCCTCGTTCCGACAGATGCTAGTTTTTCGAACGTCTCGACTATTCCTACCGAGTCATTTAACCTTGATGGGCTCTTTGACGATCTAAAAAAACTCGGTAGCCTCTCTAAAATTATTATCTTAGACGCATGTCGAAACAATCCTTATGGAACCAATTCACCAACGGAGTGGGTTCCTGGATTGGCGGCACCAACTAACGCGCCGCAAGAGGCATTGGTCGCATTTTCTACTGATCCTGGAAACACAGCCGTTGATGGAATCGGGCTGCATTCCCCATATACACGTTCACTTTTGAAATTTATCCGACGTCCGGGGATGGCGATAGAGGATGTATTTAAGAATGTCCGGCAAGATGTTATTGAAGCAACTGATGGCACACAGACACCGTGGGAAAATACTTCTTTGACACGCTCATTAGTATTGAGAACCCCTGTCCGTATTACTACGAAATTCGCTGACGTTGATGATGACGCAATTCTTTTAGTAAACGGAAGTGAGGTATTGTCTTGGAATGTGGATGGTGGTTCAGAGAAAATAATCCAACTTCAGTCTGGATTAAATTCAATTGAAGTTAAAGTTTACAACCAACGCAGCTACACAGGAGGAATTCCTCCATGGGGACATAAGCCTGAAGGCTGGCGATATCGTCTTATCGTAAGGGACTCAGAAGGGAAAGACCTGGCTATTTTGTCGGATGGCGAAAACGAGCCACCAAATAATGGAAGTCGTCATGGGCGTCTATTTACTGTGGCATCTATTCGACTCATTGTGGATGAACATTCAGCACAAGTTGGAGTTGAAAAAATAGAACGTCAGCTTTGGAAGTAATGCGCTCTCTGAGCTCTAAATTCCATGGAATCCAAGCGGTTCCCTGAGCTCAACCGTGCGAGTCAAAATCATGGTAAGCGTCTTCCCAGCGCCGTCTGGACCGCCTGACCGGCGTCCTCCATGATCGAATTTTGGCACAGCATTTGTGCCCACAAATTCTGATTATGGACACAAATTTTCAGCCGGTCATTTCGAAGAACACACGCGGCCATTATCGCCAGCATCCGCTGGAGTTCAAGCGCGCCTTGGTGGCGCTGTCGCTCGAGCCGGGCGCCTCGGTCGCGCGCATCGCGCGCGAACACGGCGTCAACGCCAACCAGGTGTTCAGCTGGCGCCGGCTGTATCAGCAAGGCCGCCTTGGTGTGCAAGCGGTGATGCGCGATGATGGCTTGTTGCCGGTGGTGCTGGCGCCATCGGCGCCCGCGCCGGACACCGCCGACGCCGGTGGCGATGCTGGCGGTACCATCGTGCTTGAACTGGGCGAGGTGCGCGTCCGCATCGAAGGCCAACCCAACGCGGCCACGCTGACCCAAGTATTGGATCGGGTGCTGCGATGATCGGCCTGCCGGCCGGCACCAAGGTGTGGCTGGCCGCCGGCACCACCGACATGCGTTCCGGCTTCAATGGCCTGGCCGCGAAAGTGCAGACGGCGCTGGAGGAGGATCCGTACAGCGGCCACGTGTTTGTGTTCCGTGGCCGGCGTGGCGACCTCATCAAGCTGCTGTGGTGGACCGGCGATGGCCTGTGTCTGTTGGCCAAACGGCTAGAGCGCGGCCGCTTTGTCTGGCCGCAGGCCACCAACGGCGCGGTGGCGTTGACGCAGGCCCAGCTATCGATGCTGCTCGAGGGCATAGACTGGCGGCGGCCTGAACGGACCTGGAAGCCCACGTCGGCCTTGTAAACGTAACAAGCCTCGCGTAAACTTGGTCCATGCTCAGCCCAGCCGACCTACCCAACGACATCGCCGCCTTGAAGGCGCTGCTGCTCGCTCAAAACGAGGTGGTGGAAGGTTTGCGCGAACAATTGAACACGCGCGCTGTCGAAATCGAACACCTCAAGCTGCAGATCGCTAAATTGCGGCGCATACAGTTTGGGCGCAAGTCGGAAAAACTGGATCATCAGATCGAGCAGTTGGAACTGCAACTGGAAGACCTGCAGGCCGATGAAGCCGAAGCGGCGCGCGAGATGCCGGCCGCCGACCAGGCGCCACGTAAGAAGTCGGTACGCAAGCCTTTGCCAGAGCACCTGCCGCGTGACGAGAAGGTGTATGCGCCAACGGCCGATGCCTGCCCGGCCTGCGGTGGTGGCCTGCGCCCCCTTGGGGAAGACGTGGCGGAACAGCTGGAGTTCGTGCCGGCCAGCTTCCGCGTGATCCGCCATGTGCGTCCCAAGCTGGCATGCGCCTGCTGCGATACCATTGTGCAGGCACCGGCACCAAGCCGGCCGATTGAGCGCGGCATCGCCAGCCCTGGCCTGCTGGCGCATGTCCTGGTGGCGAAGTTCGCCGATCATCTACCGCTGTACCGCCAAGCTGTCATCTACGCCCGTGAGGGCATCGACCTTGATCGCGCCCTGCTGGCGAGTTGGGTCGGCGCCGCGAGCGCGTTGTTACGGCCGTTGGTCGATGCCGTTCAACGCCATGTGCTGGCGGGCTCGAAGCTGCACGCCGACGACACCCCGATTCCGGTGCTGGCGCCCGGCAACGGCAAGACCAAGACCGCACGTCTGTGGACCTATGTTCGCGATGACCGACCAGCCGGCGACGCGACGCCACCAGCGGTATGGTTTGCCTACACGCCCGACCGCAAGGGCATCCATCCTCAGACCCACCTGGCCAAGTTCGAGGGCGTACTGCAAGCCGATGCCTATGCCGGCTTCAACGCCTTGTTCGAGGACGGTACGATCCGCGAAGCGGCATGCTGGGCGCACGCACGCCGCAAGTTCTACGACCTTCACGCGGCGCGACCAACAGCATTGACCACCGAGGCGCTGCGCCGCATCGCCGAACTGTACGTGGTCGAGGCCGAGATCCGGGGCAAGCCACCCGATGAACGTAGGCAGGTGCGGCAAGCCCGCGCACGGCCCTTGGTCGATGATCTCGAACGCTGGCTGCGCGCCACGCTCGACACGTTGTCCCGCAAGTCCGACACGGCGGCAGCGATCCTGTACGCACTCAAGCTTTGGCCCGCGCTGCTGCGCTACTGCGACGATGGCGCCATCGAGATTGATAACTCGGCGGCGGAACGCGCCTTGCGCGGCGTCGCCATCGGACGCCGCAACTACCTGTTTGCCGGCGCTGACAGCGGTGGCGAACGCGCAGCGGCGATCTACTCGCTGATCGGCACGGCCAAGCTGAACGGTGTCGACCCCGAAGCTTGGTTGCGTCACGTGCTGACGCATATCGCCGATCATCCCGTCAACCGGGTTGATGATTTCTTGCCTTGGAACTGCAATCTGCCAGCAGCCCTTTGAGATCACGCCGCTTCCCAGCGGTGTGACGCCATCATCGATCAGATCGCCACAGCATTCAAGACGGCGCTGAGCTCACGCTTACAAATCATGCGTACACAAGGCCCTCTCGCTCGCTGAGTACAAAACCAAAAGTGGCACTCAGCGCAGGAGTAGTATCAGGGCGAGCGCAAGCAGTCTATAGGTGTGCATGATTAAAGCTAGATCTGCTTTTGAACTGGATTTACGCCGTACGGCGCTAGTCGAGTTGCCAAAACCAGAACGAGGAGTTTGAGGCGTGAGGGAGCGAGGGTTGTGTCGGGGCCGTCACTCTGTCGCCATCGTAGCCAACGCGAGGTGCAGTAACTGGCCCGCTAGCTACACTTCTCGTTTTTTGGGGGGGGGCTTAACTTCTTCGGCAGAGGCGATCCTAACCATTCTGATCAGACAACCCGAATATGGGCCTCAAGGTGGTAGAAAAGATCATTCCCTCTTTTTTAGCATTCTTTGTGGTCACCCATCTATGCCCCACGGCCAACATCGCCGGAACCCCCAAGACATAGGAATAGGTTGTCCTTGCTTGATGATCCATCAAAGCGCAAAGTACGAAGTCAGTACCTGATGCTTGCGCAGGAACAACCCATCCATGTGCCCCCCTCTTGTTTCGGCAAAGCGCGATTGCAATACGAAGAGAAATGCAATCATCCAGAGTCAAAACCAATGGGCACGATGATACAGTGAGGCGATGCCCTGCCTCTTCAACTAACATCCGAACCTGACCCAGCATTCGGCGCTGAGCTTCTACAATTCGCGATGCACGGAAACAAATTGCATCGGTAGTTGCCCCCACCGACAACGTATAAGCACGCTCTAGACTTCCAAAAAGCTTTTTAACCAGGGCAACATGCGGCATGCCAGCCTCGGCATCAATCAACCTGTAATTCAATACACCATTCCGCGCGTAGATCTCCCGCAATCGATCCAAAACCCCTTGTGCGTCCAACCCTCTTCGCAGTTGATACTGGCGTTGTACCGCACGAAAGTCTTCAAGAGTAACAATAGATTTATGGGCCGACTCGTTGCGCTCCCAATGAACACTCAGGTTCTTCTTCCGCTTCGCGCCGAGCCGCGCAGTGGTCCTGTTATAAAGTAGGTTTCCGCAATATTTTTCGTTCGTGAGAACCGCCCTCACTCGCGTTTCGTTCCAGCCTTTGCCATTTCCATATGTCGTACCGTCCCCGTTAAGCATCCGCGCAATAGCTCGATAACTTAGCTGTTCTTCTATGTACATTTGAAAGATGCTTCGTACAACGTTAACTTCCTTTTCTGGGCCGGGCGCAAGCACAACACGATCGGTGCGATGACACTTGCGCTCCCCATCCTGCAACACTCTGCATATATTTCCATCGGCTCGAACGCTTAGCCGACGCAATCCATATCCTGCAATGCCTCCAGGCTTAAATCCACGCTTCAACAAGAAGACGTGCGCGTCGAAGGTTCTGACCGATAACTGACGGCTATATTCCGCCGCCATAGTCCTCTTAACACTCTTAATGATGTTTGAAAGCGGTGAACCATCATTGGAGAACTGCTCGGCACAGTAGGTCACGCGCACTCCGCGGCGGCTGCAGAGGTACTCATAGTACGCACTTTCATCGAGATCTTGAAACCTTCCCCAGCGGCTGACGTCGTAGACTAAAACCTGATCAAAACCTGGCTTGTCACGGTCAATGTCACTAATCAATTGCTGCAAGCCAGGGCGCCGGCTCGCATCTACCCCACTCTTACCATCATCCCGATAAACTTTCAGCACTATGCAGTCCGTAGCGGCAGCATATCGACCTATGTAATCGAGCTGCTGCGCAATCGATTGACTCTGCTGCTGGGTTGACATGCGTACGTAGGCAACCGCACGGCTAATGCTGTGAGATACAGTAGATCTTCTCTCGTCCATATCGGCATCTATTCCTATCCTGCAAGTCCGAATATCGATTCGAGAGTGGGATAAAGCAACGGACGAGATTTGGCATATCGGCCGCTACCAAAATAAATGGTTTCTCTAGGCTCTTCCGCTGTGGGGATCAATGCATAGCGCTCGACTTCCTGATTCGTCCGGTCCAACAAACCGGCCAGAACAAAGTCTGAGCTACGGCCGGAATGAACTGCAACGCGCCAGCGTAACTGGCCATTCTTTAGCCTTCGGCAAGTAAGTACGGATAGCCGGAGCGTCAACTCACCATTGATCCGTAGCTGATTGCGCGCTCCCAAAACCGGCTCGGCGTGTCCTCCTAGCATCGCAACTTTAATGCGTACCTGTTCACGCAGTTTACCGATCAATTCTCGTTGTTCCACTTGTGTAATGGCATGGCTAACGCTGTAGAAAACCGATGCGCCGGCACACTCATAAGCGTTGGCCAATGACCCAAACATACGATTGAGCCGCCGTACACCCGGCATTCCGGGAATCAAAGAAAGAAGGCGAAGTGTCACCATCCCATGCTTTGCACTTACCGCACGGATTGCTTCTAGCACGGCCTCCACATCCTCCCCATTGCGCATACGTCGAATGCGATCGGCTAAAGCTCCTTCATCTCGAGGTACAATTTGATCAAACGCGCCCTCCTTCCGCAACCATAACTCGGGAGGATTCATGATTCGCCGAGTCTTTAGGCGCGAAGTGCTCCGGTTGTAGACCAGGTTCCCCCAGTATTGTTCCTTACTTAGAACGCTGGATACGCGATAGTCCGTCCAAACATTGGCACCGCTGGCCACACTGTCTTCATTTAACTTTCTTGCTATAGCGCGCTTGGTCAAACCCTCATGGTTGTACAACTGAAAAATTTGGCGCACCACGGCGATCTGACGCGGATCACCTGGTACAAGCAATACCCTGTCAGTTGGGCGCGGCTTGCGTTCACCGGATTCTAACGTGCGCATCTTTTCACCATTAGCGCTAACTGCTACTCTACACAGTCCGTATGTGGCGGCACCGCCTTGCTTAAACCCCAGCAATGCCAGACGCTTCTGACCAGCGAACACTTTCGACGACAATTCTCGACTATATTCGGCGGCCATGCTGCGTTTAATGTTCTTCATTAATTGCGATAGCATCGATCCATCGTTGAAAAAATTTTCAGCACAATATACAAGGCGAATACCGGCCTTTCGGCACACGAACTCGTAGTATCCAGCCTCGTCCCCATTTTGATAACGTCCCCACCGACTAACGTCGTATATGAGTAATACGGCGAAATCGGCATGACCAGTTGCGACGTCGTCCAAAAGAGTCTGCAAACCGCGACGCCCGGCCAACACCAGCCCACTGCATCCTTCATCAGCATAAACCCGTACTACCTGCATGGCATGCGCATCTGCGTAGCTTCGTAAGTACGCTTCCTGCAACTTCGGTGATAGCTCCTGAGCGGAGGTAGACATCCTGACATAAGCGGCTGCGCGCAAGGAAAGATTGAAAGAGCAATCACCACCCATCGGCTCCTCCGGTTTACTGATCAAGCGAAACGGTCTTCACAATGATCTCGAATTCTGAATGTATTTCAGGCTGCTTCTGCTTGAGATAACGAGATACAGCCCTATTTTCCAGCAGCTTTGCGAGGTAGCCTTTCGCCAGGACAAGATGCAGGACATCCTGACCGTATGTTTGCTCCACGGTCTTATACTGTACCTGCAGATTACTCATCTCGCGTTCCATCTTGGATATCTGCTCTGACGACACGCCCGACATGCGCGTTGGCTTTTTTCCGTCCACCAGCATCTGCGCCGGCGTGGCCACTAGCATTGCTTCAGCATAGGCCACAGTAATGTTATTGGCAGAGACCATGAGCTCAACACACTCGACTTGCCGTGTCGGCTTCATCTTACGAAGCACGCGTGAAATCTCCGTGGAGAACTGCCTGTCTGCCAAAAGCTCCGCGGCCTCAGGGCAGATACCATTCAAGAGTCCGAGCTTCTTATTGATTTGCGTAACGTCGACACTGAGTGCCTTGGCCAAGCGTTGGGGCGTGACTCCTCGATCAATCGCACGGCGAATCATAAAATGCTCTTGTATCGTCGACAAGCGATTGACTCGACTGTTATATGTGTAGGCCTCATCATCCGTAGCAATCAAACAGCATGCATCGGTGCAGCTCAACTGTTGTAGGGCAATTAGACGTAAATGACCGTCAAGCAAGATGTATAACCCTGGCTGGCTTGAGTCCTTGCCTGATGGCACGACCGACAAGGGCTCGATCATTCCGACCTCCTCAATCGATGCCCGAATTTGGTCGAACTTCCGAGATGTAATCGACTCCGGCGGCACTTTTCGCGAAAGAAGGATGTGATCTATCTGAACGTTAAGCGGCTCCGGCAAAAAGCCCAATGCGATCTTGCTCATGCTGCGTTCCCCATAGGCCAAACACGTTCAGAAAGATACTTGGGCAATGTATCAAGGCCCTCTGCTCGTAGTAGTGTCGTGAAATTTTCATCCACAAGTAATTGGCGCAAGGCCCCAGTAACAAATAACAGCCGCTGTTGTGCAAACTCTGCTTTCTTGACCATCATTTTTTGGCGAGCTACCTCTTTTTGATAGGTCCGGATCAGACTGGACGTAGTGACATCCGCGCGCTTGCGTCGCGTTCCGGTGGAGACTGAAGGGCCAAGAACCTGCCGGTTCTCTATAACCTTTCTCGCCTGCAGAAGCTGTTGGCCACGCAGCGCTCCAGATTCATACGCATTCTGCAATGCCACCTGCACCGCGGCGTTATCGTCGCCGGCATCGACGATCGTAAGCGCCGCAGTCAAAGGGATTCGACCTTTCGCTACTGCCACAAGCAGTCGTTCTTCACCGTTTTTAAGCAACGACAGGATGCCGTGAACATACTCAGGCCGCAGTCCTGTCTTTGCCGCTATTATCTTCTTGTCATAGCCCTGCTTCCGCAGATTTTCGATAGCTTGCATCGCCTCTAGTGGCCGATACTGTCGGCGCGCGATGTTCTCGGTGAGATTCATGATGAGAGCTCCCTCATCATCTATCGCCACAACAAGCGCCGGTATAGATGTCTCACCGAGCGCTTTAAAAGCTTTCACTCGGCCTTCCCCGCAAATGAGAAGGTAGCGCTCGGTTCCGTCCGATCTTTTCCTCGGCGTCACGGTGATAGGTTTTTTAAGACCGATTGCTTTTATGTTGGCGACGATATCCTCGAAGACCTTGGCATTACGCTCTCGTGGATTAAGTGTTTCGATCAGATCAATCGAAATCATCTTCATCTCTGTTGGCCACTGTTCCATTTCAGGCAGCCTTTCTTACTCGGGCTCGCTCGGCCATGCTGTACAAGTAGTCCAAGGATTCAAAGTGATACGCCTCAAATTCGATGGAATTGCTCTCCTTGAGACTGATACGCGCTGAGTCAAAATCCAGTCGAGGAAGAAGGTAATAGTCGAGCGCGCTCTGATTTGTGCGGTCTAGCCGCACCGCGACCGTAATATCCGGGGCCAAGCTTGCGTCGAATCGGATCTTCCATGAATACCGACCTGCGCCATGTTCCTGACATCTGGCCACCACCAAAGAGACGCTAAACTCTCCATTAAGCATCAACATTTCTGTAGCCGGATCTCTTACTACCGAGCCACCGAGATCGGCGATAGATCGTTCGACCTGGCCCACAATCTCCGGATGATAAAGTCGCAGAAACCGATTTGCTTCGAGATAACGATAGTCCCTATCAGGAGAAAATCCGACAGTCTGGTAGGCTCGCAGCAAGCTACCGAACCGGTGCGAGTAAACCGCAGTGGAAGGCATCCCTTCGGTCTCGTTGATCACAAGCCCAGAGAGAAAGCCGCGGTTCTGATAAAGAGTACGAAGCCGTGTGATCAACTCCTCGTCCGAATATCGCCGGGCACGTGCCGTCATAATTCCACGCACCGTATAGAAAACTTCGCTCGGCACAATAGGATCGAAGGCGCTCTCCTTGCGAACCCACATGTCTGGCGCATTTACTACACGCAGTTTTTTAAGCTTGAAAGAGGTCCGGTTATATACGTTGTTCCCAATATACTTCTCGTTCGTTAGAACCTCACGCACCGTGGCTCGTGTCCACAACCGGCCCAGGTCCGTCTTGAGCCCTTCACGATTTAACCTGTCTGCGATTTCGGACTCGACCAAACTATCGTCAATAAACCACCGGTACATCTGGTTGACGGTTTCAACCTCCTCATCGGGTCCAGATACTAGAATTACACGGTCTGTTTGCAGGCTTTTGTGCTCACCTCTGTGAAGCTCGGTTTTCAAGCAACCGTGCTGATCAATGAGAACTCTACGCAGCCCATACCCTGCTGGACCACCTTGGCGATAGCCAAGCTCGATCAGTCGGCACTGGCCAGCAAAGACTTTGGCAGACAGCTCACGGCTGTATTCACCGGCCATGGCTCGCTTCACTCCTTTCACGATTGTGGATACCGGCGAACCATCATTTTCGAACTGCTCAGCACAGTAAACCACCTGGATACCAGCCCGACGGCAGCGATACTCGTAGTACGCACTTTCATCGGCATCTTGGAAGCGGCCCCAGCGGCTCACGTCGTACACCAAGATCATCTGGAACTCGTTAGATCCATTCTCGACGTCAAGGAGCAGTCGTTGCAGTGCTTCACGCCCGTCGAGACGTAGACCGCTTTTACCCGCATCCGCATAGGTGCGAATAATCTCGATGCCTCTCCGAGCCGCGTACTCGCGAATTTTCGACGCTTGATTTTCGGTGGAGTATTGTTGATGCTCGGTCGACATACGGACGTACTCCACTGCGCGCACGCGGGTCTGCGTCGTTACTTCATCATCGCTAAATGGGTCTTTTGACATAGCCGCCGCACCTGGATCATTAACTCGTCTTTCCGGAGGCGGTTGAAGCCGGCTCGTCAGGCAAAGACGCTAGATCCAAGATAGCAGCTGCCATCGGCGACATCCACACGTCATCTCTTTGCAACGCAAGTTTTTTCCAGATCTGAGTAAGAAAGCAATCGTAACTCAACTATCCACACGTCCATCTTTACAACGCCTGAGCGCGAGACAAAATTCATCCGATATATCCCGGATGGCACTGTGGGTAAAAGGGTTGACGAGTCCATCTTTGCAATTTCGCCAGCGTCTTCCGTGATGCCGCGCCGCCCCCGATCAAGTTGATTTTTCCGATTTCGCTCGACATACTCAGGATGCGTGGCACGATAATTTTTCCAGTAGTCGACATTGCGCTCGCTCCAGGCCCGTTGTGCTCGTGCCTGGTTGTCTGCATAGTCGGGATCGGTCTTGCGCTTGTCCTGTTGCCACCTGAGCCGACGAATCCGTTGACACGCCAGATCAGGGCAATAGGTCTGATTCGGCGTTTGCGGCCGCAGTTGAAATCGCCGGCCACATGCCTCACATTTCTTTGTCCGCATCGTGTTCTCCATACTTGCACAACACTTTGCAGGATCTGCCGAAAAATGAAATTTGCAACTCAAAATTTCGCTCCGAGCAGACGAAGAACATCGTCCCATCCTCCCTCTCACTCAGTAGATCCCTGTTGATTTTTCTCTCGTCTCTCCGCTCTCAAGGTGCATCTCATTCCAGCGCGATCCTCTTCACTGCTCACGTCTGCTCGTCCACAACAGTCGAAAAAAAGAGGTGCACAAACTTTGGCACCTCCGTAGGCTGGTCGCACAAACTCTGACTCAACCCGGTCTGCACTTTGTCACCAAGTCATCTATGTCCTTGATTTTCGATGAAACGAGTTGCTCTAACTATGGCGCTCTACGACACGGCAAGTAAAAACTGTAACAGATCTGTGAAAAAGTACTGTCACCGATAATAAAAAAACCAACCGCCGAGGTTGGTTTTTTCGTTTGCTTCATTGATAAGCGAAGCGCGCTAACTAGAGCACTTAACGCGTATTCCTCCATTTGATGTGTAGCAACGCATATCGCTGTTCGTACACTTTTGCTGTGAACCTCACTCCGCCGACAACACCCCCAGCAAATCCTCCGCCGTGATCTGCAAGCCCTGCATCTCGCCGCCGGCCAGCACCGCATCGGCCAGGCTGGCCTTGGTGCGTTGCAGCTCCTGGATTTTTTCCTCCAGCGTGCCCCTGGCGATCAGCCGGTAGACAAACACCGGCTTGTCCTGGCCGATGCGCCAGGCGCGGTCGGTGGCCTGGTTTTCGGCGGCCGGATTCCACCACGGATCGTAGTGGATCACCGTGTCGGCCGCCGTCAGGTTCAGGCCGACGCCGCCCGCCTTCAGGCTGATCAGGAACACCGGCACCTGGCCGCCCTGGAAGGCTTCCACCTGCGCCGCCCGGTCGACGGTATCCCCGGTCAGCAAGGCATACGGCACCGCCCGCGCCTGCAGTTCGGTCTCGATCAGCACCAGCATGCTGGTGAACTGCGAGAACACCAGCAGCTTGCGGCCTTCGGCCAGCAATTCGTCGACCAGCTCCATCAGCACCTGTAGCTTGGCCGACGGCGCCTCCGTCTTGCGCGTGCCGGCCGCCTTCATCAGGCGCGGATCGCAGCACACCTGGCGCAGCTTGAGCAGCGCGTCCAGGATCACGATCTGGCTGCGCGCCACGCCTTTGCGGGTGATCTCCTCGCGCACCTTGCGGTCCATGGCCAGCCGCACCGTTTCGTACAGGTCGCGCTGGGCGCCGGCCAGGTCGACCATGCGCACCATCTCCGTCTTGGGCGGCAGCTCCTTGGCCACGCTGTCCTTGGTCCGCCGCAGCAGGAAGGGCTTGATGCGACGGATCAGCAAAGCGTTGCGCTCGCTGTCGCCCTGCTTCTCGATCGGCTTGCGGAAGTCGGCATTGAACGCCTGCTCGCTGCCAAGCAAGCCCGGCATCAGGAAATGGAATTGCGACCAGAGTTCGCCCAGATGATTCTGCAACGGCGTGCCGGTCAGGCACAGACGGTGGCGCGCTTGCAGCAGGCCCGCCGTCTGCGCCGCCTTGGCGCGGCTGTTCTTGATGTATTGCGATTCATCCAGGATCAGCAGGTGGAAGGGCTGCCGGCGCAACGCCTCTTCATCGCGCGGCAGCAGCGCGTACGAGGTCAGCACCAGATCGGCGTCGGCCATGTCGCCAAAGCGCCCCATGCGCTCCGGTCCGGTCAGCACCAGCACCCGCAAGCCCGGCGTGAAGCGCGCGGCCTCCGCCTGCCAGTTCGGCATCAGGCTGGTCGGCGCGACCACCAGTGCCGGCGTCGTCAATCGGCCGGCCTCTTTTTCGGTCAGGATATGGCTGAGCGTCTGGATGGTCTTGCCGAGGCCCATGTCGTCGGCCAGGATGCCGGCCAAGTCATATTCGCGCAGGAACTGCATCCAGGCCAGACCTTCGGCCTGGTAGGGGCGCAGACTGGCCTGCAGGCCGGCCGGGGCCACCACCGCATGCACCCGCTCGAACGCGGCCAGCTTGCGGCCCAGCGCGCGCAAGCGCTCGCCGCCGGTCCAGCGCAGTTGCGCGCTGGCCTCCAGCTCGGCCAGCCGCGCCAGGTCGAGCGCCGGCAGGCGCAGCGCATTGCCGATGCGGTCGCTGAAGTACAGTTCGCCCAGCGTGCGCAGGATGGGTCTGACGCGCCCCCACGGCAATGCCACCCTGGCGCCGTCCGGCAGCGTGGCCAGCAACGGCTCGTCGTCGGCGCGCGCCTCCAGCGCGGCAGGCGCGAAGTCGCGCGGCGCCTGGCGTATCAGTTGCACCAGCACCGGCAGCAGCGGCACCGGCTGGCCGTGGACGACGATGCCCAGCTCCAGATCCAGCCAGTCCTGGCCGGCGCCGGCCGGCTCCTCGTCCACGCGCGCATACCAGTCGTCGATGTCGCTCAGGTCGAAGCGGAAACCCGGCGCCAGCTCGATCAGCCATCCCTGGGCGCGCAGCCGCGGCAAGCCTTCGTCCATGAACCGCAGCCAGGCGCGCTCGGATGCCAGCCGCAGTTCGCCGGTCGGCGCGCCGGCCAGCACCGACGTCCCGGCCGGCGGCCGGAAGCCGGCCACGTCCAGCGCCGACCATGCGGCGGCCTCGTCCTGCGCATGGCGCTCGATCAGCTCGATTCCCTGCGCGCCGACGCGGGTCAGTTCGCCGTGCGGGTCGGCGCCGGCGCGCAGGCCGTCGTAGACAAAGCCCAGCAGGGCGCTGTCGCCCTGCTCCGTGCTGCGCAGCGTCAACGCCACTTGCGGCCGCACGCCGCTGCGCGCGCTGACGCCCTGTTGCGGCAACGGCAGCAAGCCGTTCAGGCTGGACGACTGCAAGGCCTGCGCGAACGCCGTCATCTGGGCCGGCGCCAGGCGCGGGCTGCGCGCCACCAGCGACAGCCAGGTCTTCATCGGCAATGCCGCCAGCGCCGCCGGCAGCTCGAGCTGCCCGATGCGGCCGTCGCTCACGTACTGCGCCGGCGTCACCGGCAGCAAGCCATCCGGCGCGGCGCCGTCGTCGAATTCCCAGCCCAGGCCCAGATTGCCGTCGTCGCCGGCGCGCCAGGCCAGGCGGCCGCTGCGTGCCGGCCCGGCCTGCAATAGCCGCAGGCCGGAGCGCAAACCGGTCCGGTCGTCGGCCAGGTACAGCGCGCCCATCTGCTCCAGCTGCAGCAACAGCTTGCCCACGTTCTCGCCAGCCAGTTCCAGCCCGCCCGGGCCCCAGACGCTTTTCAGCAGGACGATAAAGGTTTGCGCGGGCGCGTGGTCTTGCTGACGCATAAACGCCGGCGGCGAATGCTGGAAGGCGTACAGGTCCTTGACCTGGGTGGCGGTGCGAATCGCGCCGTCGGCGGCGATGCGGCCTTTGCACAGATACAGGCGCAGCTGGGGGCCGCCGGGCTCGGGCATCAGCACGTAGATCAGCCGGAAAGTCGCCTTGGCGGCCGGCGGCCGCGCCTCCTGCTCGCGCTGCGCCGTCTGCACATGCAACGCCACCGTGCCCAGCCAGTTCGACAGCTCGTACGGCAGCGCCGGCTGCGCGGCCGGCGCGGCCGCCTCGCGGGCGGCCAGCAGCACCGCCACCACATGCTTGCAGTTATACGCCATCGGGCAGCTGCAATCCCCTTCGAAACGCAGGGCGGCGCCGCGCGCGACCAGCTTGATCGATTGCCGGTACGGGGTTCTGGCGTTGCCGCGCACCTTGCCCTTGATCAGGCCGCCCTCATGGCCGGCCTGCATGACCAGTTCGCGCCGGTGGTAGTCGGCGCCGCGCGCGTAGGTGGTGCTGTCGAACTGTCGGCGCACATCGTCGGGGGTGTACAGTTGCATGCGTCAGTCCAACCAATCCTCGTCGTACTGCTTGTCACGGTAATCCTTGAGCCACGCCTTCAGCTTCCGGATGTCTTGCAGATCCTCCAGCTCGCGCGCCGCGCCGGCCAGCCGCGCCCGTATCTGCGCGACGTCGTCGCGCACGCCGCGCAAGGCCGCCTGCGGCGTCAGGCGACGGTACAGCGGCAGCTCCCATTCCATCGCCACGGCGCTCTCCAGCTCCAAATTGTCGCCCTCGAGTTCCTGCACCTGCGCGCGCAGCACGGCGTTGAACTGGCCGATGCGCTCGTCGCTGAGGCCGTCAATGGCGGCCTGGTCGATTTGTTCGATCTCCAGTTGCAGCTCCAGCAGACCAAGCAAGTCGTTCTTCTCATAGGCCACATTGACGCGCTGCATCAACCCGGTCTTGCGGCTGCGTTCGGCGGGGTCGGTCTCGCGGTCCGGATGCAGCGCGCTGGCCAGCTTGCGGTAGATCTCCCGCACCGATTGCTTCATCAGCGCCTGTTCGGCCTCCTTGCGCCGGGCCTGCTTGATGGCGCCGGGCGACTGGGCCCGGCGCGCCTCCGCCTGCCGCCGTTGCTCCTCGGCCTGGCGCCATCGCGCCTCGGCCTGGCGTTCCAGTTCGTCCATCTTGGCGTGCAGCGCGGCCATCACCGCGTCGTCCGAACCGCCGTCCTCCAGTTCCACCCCGAACAGGTTTTCCATCTCCGTCCTGAGGTCGGCGCCGCCCTGCGCATCCGGCGCGCCGAAGAGCGAGTCGTCATACTTGCTGACGATACGGTCCAGCTCCTCGTCGTCGCCAAATTGCAGCAGATCCCAGCCGGCGGTGCGGATGTAGTCCACCAGCGTCTCCTTGTTTTTCACTCCCATGGACTTGTGGCCATAGGCCTGGTCGAACAGCAACACCATCTGCCGTTCGTGGGCGCGGAAAGCCGCGCCCAGCGGCGCCAGTTCCTGTTCGGTAATGGTGCGCAGCAACGGCAAGGTTTCCTGCCAGCCCGCCAACAGCGCGCGCTCTTTCTCCAGCTTCTTGATCAGCGTGTTGAATTGCTGGCGTATGCGCGACTGCGGCGCGGCGGGGATATCGGCAACACGGATGGCGGAGTTGGGCTTTTTCGGCGGCATGGCTGGCAGGCAAAGGGCAAACGCCCATTATACCGGCGCACCGCCGGCTTGAAGCCAGCTGCGATCACCGGTTTCACCCGCCTGCCTTACAATGGCGCCATGAAAGCCGACCAAGCCCTTGCCGCCAACCGCCGCCTGCGCCAGCAACCGTTGTGGCGGCTGCTGGCTGCGCCCAGCGGCCCGGTCGCGCTGGCGCTGATGCAAACGCATCTCTACGACGGCGAGCGCACGCTGCCGGCATCCATCTTCCACGAGCGCATCGCCCGCGACCTCGAGCACCTGCGCGGCCTGGGCGAGGACTGGCCGCAAACGGCGCAGGCCTATGTGGCCGCGTGGCTGGCGGACGGCCACCTGGAGCGGCGCTTTCCACCCGGCGCTTCCGAGGAAGAGTACGAACTGGCGACCTCGACGATCGAAGCGATCCGCTTCGTCACGGCCCAGGTCAAGCCGCATTCGGCGGCCACCGAGAGCCGGCTCGGCCTGGTCATCGATGCGCTGGCCCGCCTGTCGGAAGACACCGACGCTGACCAGGCCCGGCGCATCGCCCGGCTGCGCGACGAGCAGCAGCGCATCGAACGCGACATCGCCGCCATCGAACAGGGCGTGCTGCACATCCTGCCGCGCGAGGCCGCGCTCGAGCGCACCCGCGAAATCATCACGCTGGCCGACGGCCTGGCCGGTGACTTCCGCCGCGTGCGCGACCAGTTCGAGCAGCTCAACCGCGACCTGCGCGCGCGCATCATGGAAAGCGACGGCAACCGCGGCGACGTGCTCGACTCGCTGTTCGCCGGCATCGACCTGATCAGCGACAGCGAGGCCGGCCGCACCTTCTCGGCCTTCTGGCGCCTGCTGACCGATCCGGAACAGTCGGCCACGCTCGAACGGGCGCTCGACGAGCTGTTGTCGCGCGACTTCGTCGCCAGCCTCGACCTGCACGAACGCAAGTTCCTGCTGCGCCTGACGCGCACGCTGCTCGAACAGGGCGGCCTGGTGCACGACGTGTTGCAATCCTTCGCCCGCAGCCTGAAGCACTTCGTGCAAAGCCGCGAATTCCAGGAGCAGCGCCGCGTCAACCAGTTGCTGCGCCAGGCCCAGCTGGCCGCGCTGGCGCTCAAGGACGAGCTCAAGGCCACCGACACGCTGCACTACGCGCTCACGCTCACCAGCAGCAAGCTGGCCTCGCTGTCGCAGTGGCTGCTGCACGATCCCGCGCTGCAGGCGCTGCCGGACGCGATGCAGGCCGGCGAGGCCGCGCCGATCAGCCTGGAGTCGGTCGGCGAGCTGGTGGCGCAGTCCGAGATCGACTTTCGCACCCTCAAGGCCCAGGTGCGGGCGGTGCTGGAGCTGGCCTCGCAAGCGTCGGTGGCCGACGTGCTGCGCGCCCACCCCGCCGCCCAGGGCCTGGGCAGCGTGCTCGGCCTGCTGGCGCTCGGCAGCCGCCATGGCCTGATCGCCGGCCACAGCGAAACGGTCAGCTGGACCGGCGGCGACCAGCAGCAGCGCAGCGCCCGCATCCCCGTCATCTACTTTGTGAAAG
Organism: Duganella sp. GW821-FHT07G03; assembly: GCF_059418605.1. Lineage (NCBI taxonomy): Bacteria > Pseudomonadati > Pseudomonadota > Betaproteobacteria > Burkholderiales > Oxalobacteraceae > Duganella > Duganella sp. GW821-FHT07G03. Next base: position 65,052 of record NZ_JBWKQE010000014.1, on the reverse strand, counting down.
AACGCGCCGATGAGCTCGTCTGAAGACCCGGACTACGCGCCGCCCGCCGAGGCCATGGCCGGCGCCGACGGCGCGCCGCCGTCCACCGCGCTGTACGGCGGCGACAGCGGCGAACTGCCGCTCGACACCCGCCGCGTACTGGTGCAGTTGCTGTCCGGCCCGGCATTGGACGGACGCCGCCACGCCAAGCTGTGGCCGGTGCTGCTGCGCGACGAGCAGGCCGTCAAGCGCCGCCTGGCCGAACTGTTCCTCGAGCTGGTCATCGACCGCGACATGCAGGTCGCCTTCACCCGCCAGGCCGACACCGGCGACCTGGAAGTGCCGCTGCTGCTGCGCCGCGCCCAGCTGACCTTCATCGATTCCGTGCTGATCCTGTACCTGCGCCAGCGCCTGACCCAGGCCGACGCCCACGGCGAGCGGGCCGTCGTCTCCACCCCGGAGATGGTCGAGAACCTGACGCTGTATGAACGCGCCGCCAGCACCGACCGCGCCGGCTTCGCCAAGCGCGTGCACGCCTCGGTGGAAAAGGTCAAGAAGCACAACATCCTGCAGAAAATCCGCGCCAGCGACGAGCGCTACGAAATCGCGCCCACGCTCAAGCTGCTGTTCTCGGCCGAGGAAATCCAGAGCCTGACGCAGCTCTACCAGCGCATGGCCGCCGGCGACACCGCCCTGCCCGGCAAGCAGCCGGCCGACGCCGACGAGCCGGAGGACGACGCGTGAGCGCCGACGCCAAGCCGGCGACGCCGATGTCGGGCGAACAATTCCGCATGGCGCGGCTGCAGGTCTACAACTGGGGCACCTTCGGCGGCCTGCACGAGGTGCCGATCAGCGAACGCGGCTTCCTGATCGTCGGCCGCTCCGGGGCCGGCAAGTCCACCCTGCTCGACGCCTTTTCGGCACTGCTGGTGCCGCCGCGCTGGGTCGACTTCAACGCCGCCGCGCGCGAAGCCGACCGCGCCGGCCGCGACCGCAACCTGGTCAGCTACATCCGCGGCGCCTGGGCCGCCCAGAGCGACGCCGTCTCCGGCGAATACGCCACCCGCTACCTGCGCGAGGGCACGACCTGGTCGGCACTGGCCCTGCACTACCGCAACGCCAAGGGGCAGGACGTGGTGCTGGTGCAGCTGTTCTGGCTGCGTGGCAACAGCAATGGCAACACCGACGTCAAGCGCTACTACCTGATCCTGGAGCGCCCGTTCGACCTGCGCGAACTGGATGATTTCGGCAGCGGCAATTTCGACGTGCGCAAGCTCAAGCAAACCTTGCCCGAGGCCTATGCGCGCGACGAATTCCGTCCGTATTGCGAACGCTTTTGCCGCCTGCTCGGCATCGACAGCGAGATGGCGCTGCGCCTGCTGCACAAGACCCAGTCGGCCAAGAATCTTGGCGACCTCAACGCCTTCCTGCGCGATTTCATGCTCGACAAGCCGGAAACCTTCGCCGTCGCCGACCGCCTGGTCAGCGAATTCGGCGAACTCAACGCGGCGCACCAGGCCGTCGTCACCGCCCGCCAGCAAGTCCAGACGCTGGCGCCGGCGCGCGCCCGTCACGACGACCTGCGCCGCCTGCGGCTCGAGCGCGCCGGCCAGGAGGAACTGCGCGCCGGCATGCACAGCTACCGCGAACGCCTGCGCATCGGCCTGCTGACCGATCACCTGGCCACGCTGGCGGTCGAGGCCGAAGGCTACGCCGGCCAGTTGCAGCGCCAGCAGGATGCGCTCGACAACCGGGTCGCCGCGCTGCGCGACCTGGAGAGCCGGCGCCGCGCCGCCGGCGGCGACCAGATCGAACATCTGGAAAACGAGCGGACCACGCTGGAGACGCAGCGCGGCGAGCGGCTGCGCCGCCGCAAGCAGGCCAAAGAGGCGTGCGACCGGCTCGGCTGGGTGCTGCCGCCCAGCCCGCAGGGTTTCGCCGCCTTGCTGGGCCAGGCCCGCCAGGAAGTGGCCGACTGGCAGGCAGCCGGCGCCGACCAGGAACCGCTGTTGCTGCGTGACCGCGAGCGCACCGCCGCCGCCGCCACGCTGGCCGGCGTAACGCAGGAGATCGCCTCGCTGCGGCGCCAGCCGTCCAACATCCCGGCGCCCATGCTCGAACTGCGCCGCGCGCTGGCCGAGGCGATCGGCGTGGCCGAGGCGGCGCTGCCCTTCGCCGGCGAGCTGATCGACGTCAAGGCCGACGAAGCGCCGTGGCGCGGCGCCGCCGAGCGCGTACTGCACGGCTTTGCGCTGTCGATTCTGGTCGATAACGAGCACTACAACGCGCTGTCCCAGCACCTCAACGATGTCAGCCTGGGGCGCCGGCTGGTGTACTTCCGCACCGGCGCCGCCGAGTCCGCCACGCCCAGGATGCTCGGGGCGGAGTCGCTGGTGCACAAACTCGACGTCAAGGATGGCGCCCATGCGGCCTGGCTCAAGGCCGAGCTGCGGCAACGCTACGACTACGCCTGCGTGACGTCGCTGCGGGCCTTCCGCGCGGCGCCCGAGCGCGCCTTGACCCGCGAAGGCCAGGTCAAGCACAGCCGCACGCGCCACGAGAAGGATGACCGCCACAGCGTCGACGATCGCCGCCATTGGGTGCTGGGCTTCGACAACCGCGACAAGCTGGCGCTGTACGAGGGGCAGCAGCGCGAATTGCAGCAGCGCGTCGCCCAGTTGGAGACGGAACTGGACAGCCTGCGCCGGCAGATGCAGCGCAGCGCCGAGCGCCTGATGTCGTGCAACACCTTGATCAACCTGCAATGGCAGGAAATCGACGGCCTGCCGCCCACCGAACGGATCGCCGCCATCGACCGCCAGTTGCGCGCCCTGCGCGACGGCAACGCCGAGCTGCAGCAGATCGACGACCGCCTGCGCGAACAGGCCGACCTGGTGAAGTCCGCCGAGGACAGCTTGCGGGAAACCGACGTCAATCACCGCACCCGCCTGGCCAAGATCGTCGAGCAACAGCAATTGCTGGAAGGCTTGCGCCACGATCCGTCCATCGTGGCCTTGACGCCGCACCAGCAGCAGGGGCTGGACCGCTTGTATGCCGGCCTGGCGGAGCCGGTGGTGCTGGCCAAGGTCGACCAGGCCGACCGCGCCGTCGCCAAGCTGATCGGCGCCACGGTGGAAGCGCTGGAGCGCGACAGCATGCAATGCGAGCGTGACATCGAAGCCCGCTTCGCCGAGTTCATCCGCAACTGGAAAGCCGATTCCGACGGGCTCGACGCCACGCTGGCCGCCGCCTCGGACTTCTTCGCCAAGCTGGCGCGGCTGGAGACGGACGGGCTGCCGGCGCACGAACAGCGCTTCTTCGAACTGCTGCACAACCAGAGCAACCAGAACCTGGCGGCGCTGTCGACCTACCTGAACGACGCCCGCAAAGCCATCCTGGAACGCATGGAGCTGGTCAACGCCAGCCTGCGCCAGGTGCCGTTCAACCAGACGGCCGATCTGAGCACCTACCTGCACATCCAGCCCACCGACCGCCAGCTGCCCGAGGTGCGCGACTTCAAGCAAGCCATCCAGCGCGCACTGAGCGACGCCTGGAGCGCGGACCGCGAGTCCGCCGAAGCGCGCTTCGTCGCGCTGCGCCGGCTGGTCGACGACCTGGCCAGCCAGGAACCGGACCGGCGGCGCTGGCGCGAGGCGGTGCTGGACGTGCGCCTGCACGTGGAATTCATCGGCCGGGAGATCGACACCGACGGCAACGAGGTCGAGGTCTACCAGAGCGGCGCCGGCAAGTCCGGCGGCCAGCGCCAGAAGCTGGCCACCACCTGCCTGGCGGCGGCCCTGCGCTACCAGTTGGGCGGCAGCGACCACGCGCTGCCGGTCTACGCGCCGGTGGTGCTGGACGAAGCGTTCGACAAGGCCGACAACGAATTCACCGCGCTGGCGATGAACATCTTCGCCAACTTCGGCTTCCAGATGATCGTCGCCACGCCGCTCAAGTCGGTCATGACGCTGGAACCGTTCATCGGCGGCGCCTGCTTCGTCGACATCCGCGACCGCAAGATTTCCGGCGTGCTGATGATCGAATACGATGACGAACGCCAGCGGCTCAAGCTGCCGGAGCAAGGGCTGGAGGTCGCGCTTGAAGCTGCCGGATGAGGTCCGCGCATGGCTGGCGCGGCGCTACCAGAACCAGCATCGCGACTGGCTGGCGGCGCCGGCCTCGGGCTGGCCCCTGAGCATCCCGCTCGGGGCGCCGACCGAAGCGCAGGCCCTGCGCCAGCCGGACGCCGTGCGCGCCTGGGCCGACAGCTGGCGGCACTGGCGCGGCGCGGGTGAATTGCGCTGGGCTCAACGGCGCTGGAAAGTGCTGGGCAGCCAGCAATTGCCGGAATCGCTGGTGCTGCACGGTCCCGACCAGGTGGCGCTCTGGATAGGCGAGCAGGACCGTTGGGGCCGCGCCGTCCAGCGCCATGCGCTGCTGGCGGCGCGCTGGCCCGCCATCGACTGGCCGCTGGCGACGCTTTATCCGGTGCTGGCCGACTATGACGACGGCGACTTCCAGCGCCTGCTGGACCTGGCTGCGTGGCTGTTCGTCCATCGGCAATCCGGCCTGTACCCGCGCCAAATCCCGCTGCCTGGCATCGACAGCAAATGGCTGGAGTCGCGCCGGGGCGCGGTGGGCGAACTGGTGGCCGCGCTGTGCGGCGGCGTCGGCACCGGCGCCGGCGCCGGCGGAAATTTCTATGAACTGTGCGGATTGAGGCAGCCGCCGTCGGTCGTGCGCATGCGGGTGCTGGACGCCGGGCTGCGCGCCAGACTCGGCGGCCTGGACGATGTGAGCGCGCCGGTGCAGACGCTGGCGCGCCTGGGCTGGCAACCATCGACGGTACTGATCGTGGAAAACCTGCAAACCGGCCTGGCCCTGCACGACCTGCCGGGCGCCGTGGCATTCATGGGACTGGGATACGGCGTCGATGTGCTGGCCGCGATGCCGTGGATCGCGCCGGCCGCCTGCTATTACTGGGGCGATATCGATACCCACGGCTACGCGATATTGCATCGCGCCAGGAGCATCTTGCCCCAGTTGCAATCGGTCATGATGGACCGGCTGACGCTGCTGCGCTTCCTGGCGCTGTGCACGACGGAGAAATCGCAGTGCGCCGCAGCCGATCTGTCCATGCTGACGGCGGCGGAGACCGACGTCTACCGCGCCCTGCGCGCGAATACGCTGGGTCAGTCGCTGCGGCTGGAGCAGGAACGCATCGCCTGGGATACCGCCTGGCCCCTGTTGCTGGCGGCGCTTCGGTGAGCACGTGGACGAGTTAGCGCTACGCCCTCATCGCTTCGGCCTGAGCCAGTCCATCCTGGATTCGCTATGCGAGGTATTTTCTCGATATCCGACTATCGACAGCGTGAAGATCTACGGGTCACGCGCAGCCGGAACGTACCGTCCGCAATCCGACATCGATCTAGCCGTGTTTGCCCCAACCATGAGTGAGAGCGATTTCGGCAGCCTGTGGAGCGCCCTGGATGACTTGCCTATCCTGTTCCGGCTCGACATCATTCATTGGGACAAGGTCGCCAACGACGCGCTCAAACAGCATGTGCGGCAGCATGGCGCCCTGCTTTATCCTGATCATCCGGGTAACAGATAACGACGACGGGCGAGCCAGGCTCACCATCAGGTTGGACAATTTGCCGTTATCGCCCGGAGCATGCGTCGCCGACAGGCTTACTTCGTCACCCGCTCCCAACCGGCGCGCACAGCCTCCTTGAATTTTTCCCAGCTCGACTGCGCGTGCTTGCTTTCCCAATTGCTGCGCAGTTCAGGCTCGGCCTCCTCCCACGGCTTGTCCTGGTAGCCGGGGTTGCCGGCCATCGATTCGCCGTAGCGGTAGGCCGGGTCGTACTCCTGATACGTGCCGCCGCCGTACGAGAACGTGTTCTGCCAGTGCGTGCGGAAATACAGCACGTCTTCGCTCTCGCCGCGCAGGATGTCCAGGCTGGCCTGGTTGGGCGCGGCCGCGTCGCGCGGGTAGATGCGCATGCCGCTGCGCTGCACCGTGCTCTGCTCCGAGATCGGCGCGTTCACGCCGGTCATCGTCGGCGACACCGTCTCGCCGCGCTGCATCGAGCCCTGCGTCAGCGAGCCCTGCTCGGAACGGGCGAAGTCCACCGCCTCCTCGCGCTGGCGGATGCCGTGCTGCTCCGGCGCGCTTTGCTGCGCGCCCACGCTGGCCTGCGCTGCGCCGGCGCTGCTGCGCTGCACCTCGCCACCGGTCCAGCCACTGGCGCGCCACATGGTCTCATGCTCGTCGATGTCGATCGGATTGAAATCTTCCACGATGTCGGCCGCGCGGTCGGCCTCGTCCATGTTGCTGGCCTGGACGGTCAGCACCACATGGCCGCGATTCAGCGCTTCCGCATAGATATGCCTGTCCGCATGCTCGCGCCCCAGCAACTGGCTGAACATCTGCTTGATGCTATGCAGGATGGATTCGTTGTCGTTGATGCGCGGCGTGCCGGCCACGCTGCCGGAATCGCTCACGGTGATGCGCTCGGCGGCGTAGCCGCTGTGGACCAGTTCGTCCTTGGCGCGGTTAGCCTCGGCACGGGTTTCAAATACAGCTGCCAGTGTGTGGGTCATGATGGGCTCCTGGGTTAAGGCGGGCGCTAGAGATCGGTCGCCATTCCAGTCTACGTCCGATGCGACAGGCGTAGCGCCCGTTTGCCAGCAGGAAACCCGTGCGCACGAACACCGGCGATGTCCGTGCGCTCCGGCCGCTGAAGATCAGCCTTTGTTTTCGATAGCCTGGGTCAACTCCCCGGCTTTCATCGCGCTCATCAGGCCCATCAGCGTGCTGAAGGCGTTGCTGTCGCCACCGCCCATCTGCACTTGCGGCACCAGCGGCACCTTGGCCGTTTCAAACGCTTCGGCCAGGCGCAGCATCACGGTCTGCATCAGCTGCTTGTCCGCGCCTTCGCCCTGCATCGCCTCGGACTTGGCCTGGATGGCCGCCGCCTCCGCCTCGCCCACCGAGCGGATCGCCGATGCGCGGCCCGCGCCTTCCATCTCCTGGCGGAACTTGTCGGCCTGCGCCAGCGCTTCGATTTCCTGGCGGCGCTTCTCGGCGGCCTTGACGTTGGCCGAGCCCTGGTTCTCCTTGATCGAGATGTCCACCAGCGAGCCGGTCAGCTCCTTCTGCTTGGCGGCGCGCTGTTCGGCCTCGTTCAGCTCGCGCTGCTTGTCGGCCGCGATCTGTTTCTGCGCGAACGTCTCGACCTGCTCGCGCGCGATCTGGCGGTCGCGCAGCTGCGCCATGATGTCCTCGATCTTGTTGTCGCCGGGCTGCGGTTTCGGCGTGCCGATCAGCACCTCCTGGAATTCCAGCGAGTAGGCCTGGAAGCGCTGCTTCATGTCGATCGAGGCGTTGTTCTGCAACTCGCTGCGCGACTGGATCAGGTCGATGAAGGTCTTGGTCTGCGAAACGTTTTTAAAGTACGACGACACCATCGGATCGAGCGTCTGCTCGACCAGCTGCGCCACGTTGCCGAAGCGTTGCACCACCATCGGCGCCTTGCGGTAGTCGATGTGCACCACCACCGACAGCGGCAGCTGCGGCTCGAACGCGTCCTTGGTGATCAGGGTGATCTCGCGCAGGTTCTTGTCGAAGTTGGAGCCGCTCTCGCCGGACTTCCACATCAGCACGAAGTTGGTGGTCGGCACCAGCTCGATCTTGCCGGCGTAGGTGTTGAACGCGTACTTGCCCGGCATCAGCGCATCGCGCCACACGCCGCGGCAGCCGGTCTCCACCAGCTCGCCGTGCGAATACTCGCTGCCCGACAAGTCGGTACCCACGCGGCCCGTGTACGACACCACCACGCCGACAAAGCCGACCGGGATGATGGTCTTCTTGATGAACTCCACCGTCGCGAACAAGCGGTTGATGAAGTAGGTACCCTCCACCAACACCCGCTCCTGGCGGCCGCGGCGGCCACCGGCGGCGAGGAACTTCTCCGGCTCCTGGAAGGCGTTGTGGGTGTCGCCCACATCGGGCGCCAGCAGCTCGTCCTTCAGCAGGCCGGGGCCGTCCTGCACCGTCACCACGGCCAGCTGGTCGGAGTCATGCGAACCGGTGACTTCCTTGATCACCACCGGCTTGAAGCCGCCGCGCTCGTCGAGCACGCCGCGCATCTGCTGGTAGTAGGCTTTTTCCAGCGCGTCGAGCGACATCGAATAGGTCGTCTCTTCCGTCATCACGACGAACAGCGCGGGATTGATGATGTGCGTACCTTCGCGCAGCACCATGCGCTGCGGGCCTTTCTGGCCGCCGTCGCGCAGGAAGTCGCGCACATTGCGGAAGTCGACGATGCGCGAGTTGTCGGCCAGCGTCTGGCCGGCCGGCAGGTCCAGGCCGTCGCGGGCGAACACGTAGGCGATGGTGCCCTGCGTGACCGACACCATCGGATGGATGTGCACGCGATACTGGAACGGCGCGAAGAAATGGAAGCCGCCGCGGCGCAAATCAGGCTGCAAGCCGGCCTCGCCGTTCAGCGCCAGCAGGCCGTTCTGCACCGAACCGGACGAGCTCCATAGTTTTTCTATCACCCCGACCCGGTCGTTGGGGATGTACTTGATGATCCCGGAAAACTTGACCAGGACGGCGATTAAAAGAATCAGGACGACAACGGTCACTTCACTGCCAAGCAGGGTAAACATACGAACCTTTCGGTTGTGGAAAAAGTTGTGGATGCAGGTGTAGCGGGTGCGGTCTGACGCAGCTAGCGCGGCGGGCTGGCAATGGTCAGGCTGGCGTGTGGGGGAGTTGCTGCGGTTGCCGCGAGGGCACTAGCGAGTGGGGTGAACACGATGTTTTTGTTATTACCGTTCAATGAGTTCGTGCTGATCATTCTTGCACAACGGCACAAAAGGTAAAGGTGCGCCGCCGGGATTAGAGCCGAAGCTCTAATCCCGAAAAAAGCGGCTGGAGGGAATCGGAACACCCCGCCAGGACTGCGTCTATAATGATTCCTCCCCCAGTCACTGGAAGGTGTCGATGCCAAAGTCTGCCCTGTCCTGCCTATCCATCTTGGTAGCGGCGCTTTCGCCGATGAGCGCGCATGCCGCGACCGGCGAACTGGTGATGCTGGCGCCGCTGGACCAGACCATGCCCATCGTCCGCTTCAGCAATGGCGCGCTGGACGGCGGCATCCTCAAGGACGTGGGCGACGCCCTGGCGCAGCGCCTGGGCCTGCGCGCGGTCTACCTCAGCGTCGACGTGCCCGGCGTCACCCCGGCGCTGAGCAGCGGCCGCGCCGACGCCATGTGCTACGTGATGCCGGTCTGGATCGACGGCGACTACGACTGGAGCACGCCGCTGCTGCCCGACACCGAATTGATTGTGGCCAGCGCCGACGCCCCCCGCCTGCGCTCGCTCAACGATCTGCGCGACAGGCCGATCGGCACCGTCGCCGGCTACCGCTATCCGCGCCTCGAGAAGGTGCTGGGCAAGCGCTTCTTCCGCATCGACTCGGCCAGCATGGACGTCAACGTGCAGCAGATGGTGGCCGGCAAGGCGCAATACACGCTGGCCGGCGAGAACACGCTGTTCTACCTGCAGCGCATCCATCCCACACTGAAACTGCGGCCGGAGCTGGTGTTCGCCACCTTCAAGGCGCAGTGCGCGTTCTCGCGCAAATCGCAAGTCCCGTTCACCGACGCCAACCGGGTCATCGACGCCATGCTCAAGGAAGGCGCCATCGACCAGATCCTGGCGCGCTACCGTTAGGAGACCAGCATGAACACCGACGCCTTGGTCGCCGCCCTGCAAGCCCACAACCAGGACCGCGACCCGCAACTGCTGCGCATGAAATACCAGAAGATGGCGCAAAGCGCCTTCCTGTTCCTGCGCGGCGCCGACCACCTGTTCTACGACGCCCTGCCCGACCAGCCGCTGTTCCGCAGCGCGCCGCTGGCCTGGGCCTGCGGCGATCTGCATGTGGAAAACTTCGGCAGCTACAAGGGCGATAACCGCCAGGTCTATTTTGATATAAACGATTTCGACGAAGGCGCGCTGGCGCCGGCCAGCTGGGACCTGGTGCGCCTGCTGGCCAGCATCCAGTGCGGCGCCGACGCGTTGCGGGTGTCGGCGCCGGAAGCGGAGGACCTCAGCGCCCACTGCCTGGACGCCTACCGCGCCGCGCTCGCCGACGGCAAGCCGCGCTGGGTGGAACGCGAAACCAGCGTGGGCCTGATCCAGGACCTGCTGTGCGATCTGAAAAACCGCAAGCGCGCCGATTTCCTCGACCAGCGCACCACCTGCAAAAACCAGCGCCGCAGCCTGAGGCTCGACGGCGACAAGGCCTTGCCGCTGCTGCCCGGCCAGCTCGAACTGCTGACCGGATTCCTGCCGCACTTCGCCCAGCAGCAGGACAACCCCGGCTTCTACACCATGCTGCAGGCGGGGCGCCGCATCGCCGGCACCGGCAGCCTGGGATTGATGCGCTTTGTCGTGCTGGTCGAAGGCAAAGGTTCGCCGGACGGGAACTACCTGCTCGACATCAAGGAATGCAAGCCATCCGCGCTGGCGCCGCGCCTGGCCGCGTGGAAGATCAAGCAACCGGCGTGGCCCGACCAGGCCAGCCGCGTGGTGGCGGTGCAGCGGCGCATGCAGGCGGTCGATCACGCCTTCCTGCACGCGATACCGCTGGACGGCAAGTCCTGCGTGCTGCGCGGTCTGCAACCGTCGGAAGACCGCGTGGCGCTCGATGCGTGGGGCAAGAAGCTCAGTCGCCTGGAAGAAGTGATCGCCACCATGGGCCGCAACCTGGCCTGGGACCAACTGCGCGCCGCAGGCCGTTCCGGCGCCGCCGGTGCGGATGAACTGATCGCCCACGGCCACGACGACGGCTGGCGCCAGCCCATGCTGGCCGCCGCCACCGCGATGACCAAACTGACGCAATCCCAATGGCAGGCCAGCAAGGCATGGCTGGCTAGTGCCTGACCAGCACGCCCTGCGCCAGCCAATGCTGTAGATAGCCAGCCAGCGCCAGCATCGCTTCCTCGCCCGCCGCCGCGCACACTTCGCCGAAGCTCGCCCCCTCGGCGATGCGGTACAGGGCTTGCGCCTCCGCCGCCGCCAGCGAACGGAAATGCGGCTGCTCTCCCTGGCGCCACACCAGCCAGTGCGTCGCGTTGTCGGATTGCTGCACCTGCGGCGGCTCGGCTTCAGCGGCCAGCGCCTGCCACAGGGCGACCGCGTTCCAGTGCATGTCCAGCAGGTGCACCGACGGATGCAGGCCGAATTGCAGATCGCCCCATTCCGCGGGCGGTATGGCCGCCACGTCGACGGCCGCCAGCGGCGCGACGTCCGGTGCATCGAAGGCCAGGCCCAGCGTCCATTCGAGTGCCGCCAGTTCGGCGATGAAGGGATAGTCCGGCAGCGCCGTTTCCGCATGCGCGGCCAGGCCGGCGCCGAACCAGCGCAGGTTGGCGTGCTGCGACGGATGCGCCGCGAGATAGCTGTTCGCCAGTTCGGCGAACATGTCGTCGCCGACGAAGGTCCAGGTCTTGTCGTAGGCTTCGCACAGCGCCTGGCGCAAGCGGCTGCGATAGGCGCGGTGATAGATCGCCAGGCGCGAGCCGGCGCCCAGGCCATACTGCTCGCGCACGGCGGCATGGATGGCGCCGGGCGCCTCGTCGGTCAGGATGTAGCGCTGGAAGTCCAGCTGCAAACGTTCGAGCGGGTTCATGCCGCCTCCGCAAGGGCGCGCGCGCGCCGCAACTCCGCCGACAGCTCGGACAGCGGCGGAATCTTGTCGTCGCGCTCTATCATCGTCGCCACCTTGCCGAAACGGCGCAAGGCCTGCGCGTACAAGCCCCACACCGGATCGGCCACCGCCTGATCGTGGGTGTCGATGATGCAGCCTTCCTGCACGCTGTGGCCGGCCAGGTGGATCTGCTGCACGCGCTGCGCCGGCAACGCGTCCAGGTAAGTCATCGGATTGAAACCGTGATTGACGCAGCTGACGTAGACATTGTTCACGTCCAGCAGTATCAGGCTGTCGGACTCCTCGGCCACGGCGGCGACGAAGTCCCATTCCTGGAAAGTGTCCGACTCGAAGGACAGGTAGCTCGACACATTCTCCAGCAACAGCGGGCGTTCCAGGTAATCCTGCACGCGCCGCACATTGCGCACCACGGTGGCCACGGCCTCCTCGGTGTACGGCAGCGGGAACAGGTCGTGCATATTGACGCCGTGCGTGCCGGTCCAGCACAGGTGGTCCGACACCCACAACGGCTCGACGCGCCGCATCAACGTCTTCAGCTCGCGCAGGTAGGCGTCGGACGGTCCTTGCGGCGTGCCGATCGACATCGACACGCCATGCATCACCACCGGATAGTCGCGGCGTATGCGATCCAGCATCGCCAGCGGTTTGCCGCCGGGGACCATGTAATTTTCGGACAGGATCTCGAACCAGTCGATGCCCGATACAGCGGGCGGCGTGGCGAGGATGTCGTGGTAGTGCGCGGGGCGCAGGCCTAGGCCGAAGCCTGGCGATGGTAGTGTGGATGTCATGGTTGGGGAGCGCCGGCCGTGCCGGCGCTGCATGGATGATTACTTGTCCAGGTCGACGATCTTGCCCTTCTTGGCGAAGCAGGCGCCGGCCTTGGTGGCCAGGAAGCCGTGGCCCTTGCAGGAGTTCTGGCCCTTGCAGGCGTTTTCCGCGGTAGCGCAATCGCTGGTGCCCTTGCAGCTGTTGATGCCGGCGCAATGCACGGTGTCGTCGGCGCTGATGGTGGTGGTGGCGGCGATGGCCGATGCCGACATGGCCATGGTTGCGACGGTTGCTGCCATTGCTGCGATGCGAGTGATGTGGTTCATGTGATTCTCCAAAAGAGGTAAGTTGGGTTGGTGCTGCATGACTCTGTCGCGGCCACTTCCCGATTGCTTACACAATTTTGAAAAATATTTTGTATTTTGACGTGGATCAAAGTTTTTACTGCGCTGCATCAATAGACTTCTCTCCGTTACTTAACGACGAAAAGAGGAAGTGAAATGAGCAAGCTTTTAGCAGCGGCAGCATTGGCCACCCTGAGCCTGGCGGCTGGCAGCAATGCCATGGCGGAAGAATCCCCATGGCTGGTGCGGGTGCGCGCCGTGCATCTGGATACGGCCGACAAGTCCGATCCTGTCGGCGGCGTCGGCGCATCCGACCGCCTGACCGTCAGCAGCAAGACCATCCCCGATGTCGATATCTCCTACTTCTTCACGCCCAACCTGGCGGCCGAACTGTTGCTGACCTACCCGCAAAAACATGACGTGGCACTGGACGGCAAAAACATCGGCACCTTCAAGCACCTGCCGCCTACGCTGCTGATGCAGTATCACTTCGTACTCAATTCGCCGTTCAAGCCTTACGTTGGCGCGGGTGTGAACTACACCACCATGTCCAAGGTCGATCTGCTGGGCGGCAAGGGCGGCCTGGAACACGACAGCTTCGGCCTGGCGCTGCAAGCGGGCGTGGATTACGCCATCGACAAAAAATGGTCGCTCAACTTCGACGTGAAGAAAGTCCAGATCCGCAGCGACGTCTTCATCAGCGGCGCCAAGGTCAGTCGCGTGAAGGTCGATCCGCTGCTGGTCGGCGTCGGCGTCGGCTACCGCTTCTGATATGCCGGCGCGGCGCCGGGGGCCGCTATAATGGTGGGCACCCACCACTAACGGAAGCCCGGCCCATGCGCAGAATCCTGATCGTCCTGACCGCCCTGATGCTGACCGCATGCGTCGACGACACGGCTTCGTACTACGCGGATGGCAGCACCGGCAACCACGCCTTGACGCTGCACCGCGCGCAAAAGCACTTCTGGAGCAGCCAGAGCAGCGTCGAGCTGATCATGCAGCGGCTGCCGGAATGTCTGCGACGGATCGAGTTGACCGAGCTGCCGGCCGATGACGTGGAGATTGAACTGCTGTCCGGCGGCGACAACGTCTGGACGCTGCGGGCCGGCAAGGAGATGTGGCAGGTTGAAACCCAGAGCTGCACCCAATACCCCGACGTCAAAGGCGACGGCGGCGAATTGATCGGGGTGTTCCGGGTGGACGGCAAGAAGCTGGTGTTCGAAGCCGCCGTCCTTGAACCGGCCGGCGCCGACGTTAGCGCACCAGCAAAATAATCAGCGCAAGGCCAGGCGGCTGCCCGGGCGCTTGCCGCCGGCGCCCTGGTCGCCGCTCAGCTTGAACCGGCTCACCAGCTCGGCCAGCAAGCCGGCCTGCTCTTGCATGCTGCCGGCCGCGGCCGCGGCCTGTTCCACCAGCGCGGCGTTCTGCTGCGTCACCGAATCCATCTCCGTGATCGCCATGTTGACGTGGCCGATACCCGTGCTCTGCTCGCTCGACGCCTCGGTGATCGCCGACATGATCTGCGTCACCCGCGACACGCTGGCCACCACCTGGTCCATCGTGGTGCCGGCTTCCGCCACCAGCACGCTGCCGGCGTTGATGCTTTCCACCGAAGCGTTGATCAGCTCCTTGATCTCCTTGGCCGCGCCGGCCGAACGCTGCGCCAGGTTGCGCACCTCGGACGCCACCACCGCGAAGCCGCGTCCCTGCTCGCCCGCGCGCGCCGCTTCGACGGCGGCGTTAAGCGCCAGGATGTTGGTCTGGAAGGCGATGCCATCGATCACGCTGATGATGTCGACGATGCGCGTGGCCGAGGCATTGATGGTGTCCATGGTCTGCACCACCTTCGACACCACGTGCCCGCCCTTCTCCGCCACCGACGAGGCCGACAGCACCAGCTGGTTGGCCTGCACCGCGTTGTCGGCGTTCTGGTTCACGGTCGAGGTCAGCTCCTCCATCGACGCGGCCGTCTCTTCCAGCGAGCTGGCCTGCGACTCGGTGCGCGCCGACAAATCCATATTGCCCGAGGCGATCTCGCCGGACGCGGTGGCGATGGTGTCGGCGCTGCGGCGGATCTCGCCGATGGTGTCGGCCAGCCGCGCCTGCATCGACTTCATGCCGTACAAAATGCTGGCGCGGTCCGAATCATGGGTCTTGATGTTGGCGCTGAGGTCGCCGCCGGCGATCTGCTGGGCGATCTCGCTGACGTATTCGGGATCGCCGCCGATGGTGTGGCGCAGGCTCTTGTTGACCATGCTGACGATGAACCACAGCACCAGGCACACCAGCGCCAGCACGCCGGCCGACTTGTACAGCGACTGGTAGAAGGCGGTGTCGATATCGTCGACGTAGGCGCCGGTGACCAGGTCCCAGTCCCACTGCGCGAAGTGCACCACGCGGCTCATCTTCGGCACCGGCTCCTTGGTGTTCGGCCGGGTCCAGGAATAGCGCACAAAACCGCCGCCCTCCGGCTTGGCGCCGGCGGCGGCGATGTCGCGGTACAGATAGACGCCGTTGGGGTCCTTGAAATCGGCCATGTCCTTGCCGTTGTTTTCCGCCTTGAACGGATTCATCAAGGAACGGGTGCCCTGGGTGATGGTGATGTAGCCGTCCTTGCCGAAGCGCAGGCCGGCGATCACGGCCATCGCCTGTTTCTGGGCGTCTTCCTTGCTCAGGGCGCCGGAGCTGGCCTTCTCGCCGTACAGCTTGAGGATGCTCATGCCGGCGTCGTCCAGGTTCATCAGGTCGATCTGGCGCTCTTCGATGCGCACGTCGCGCATCTGCATGGTCTGATAGATGAAGATGGCGGTGATGCACAGCAGGCTGCAAATCAACGGTACCCAGAGCTTCTGTTGGAAGGACAACTTATTCATGGTACAGAGTCTCCGTATTGTCTTATGGAAACCAGAATACCTGAATTGTCTCGTGCGAATGTCGCTTATTTACAAATTTTGCATCAAAAAAACACAGTAGGCGCCGCGCTCTGCAGCGTGGCGCCCGCTGGGAAAACCTGCACCGATTTACTGGGCGTTGCGGCCTTGGACGGTCTTGGCGGCCAGTTGCGCCTCCACCCGGCCGGTCTTGCCGCGCGGCGCCACGTAGGCGACGTCGGTGGTGACTTCGTTCTGCTCCAGCGCGCCGGCCTGGATGGCGGCGATGGTTTCAGCCTTCACCTGGGCGCGAGTGACCGTGCTGGGCGCAGACTTGATGTTGGCGATGTCCGCGGTGACTTCGTTCTGCTCCACAGGGCTCTGCGCGAAAGCTGCACCAGCAGCCAGCAGAAGGGAGACCGATGCGATGATGGATTTGGCGTTCATTTTGATGCTCCTGGTCAGATTAAGTGTGGCACCCGGTTCTGGGTGCCAACCGGCTTTGCGTCGTCGATGGAGTCATATTAGGATTAATTTTTCAGATATAAAAGCGCAAATATCCGGTCAAACCCATCCGATAATCTGATCAATAAGCCGATCTATCAGCCTTTTTCGCTGTCCAGCACCGTGGTCGAATGCGCGTCATAACGGTTGCCCGCCGCGGCGCCCGCCGGCACCGCCTGCTCCAGCCGCGCCAGGTCGGCGGCCGATAGCTGCACCCGGGTCGACGCCAGCGCCTCCTCCAGCCGCACGCGGGTGCGGGCGCCCACCAGCGGCACGATGTCCTGGCCCTGCGCCGCCACCCAGGCGATCGCCACCTGCGCCACCGACACGCCCAGTTCGCCGGCGATGGCGCGCAGCTTTTCCACCAGTTCCAGGTTGCGGTCCAGGTTCTCGCCCTGGAAGCGCGGGCTGGCCAGGCCGCGGAAGTCGGCCTCGCCCTGGCGCTGCTTGCTCCAGTGGCCGCTGATCAGGCCGCGCGACAGCACGCCGTAGGCGGTGATGGCGATGCCCAGCTCGCGGCAGGTCTGCAGGATGCCGTTCTCGATGCCGCGCGAGATCATCGAATACTCGATCTGCAGGTCGGCGATCGGATGGACGGCGTGGGCGCGGCGCAGGGTCTCGCTGCCGACTTCGGACAGGCCGATGTGCCTGACGTGGCCGGCCTGGACCAGCTCGGCGATGGCGCCGACCGTGTCCTCGATGGGCACGTTGGGATCGAGGCGAGCCGGGCGGTAGATGTCGATGTGCTCGACGCCCAGGCGCTTGAGCGAATACGCGGCGAAGTTCTTCACCGCCGCCGGGCGGGTATCGATGCCGATCCAGTTGCCGGCCGGGTCGCGCATGGCGCCGAACTTGACGCTGATCTGCACCTGCTCGCGGCCGCCGGCGGCCAGCGCCTCGGCCACCAGCAGTTCGTTGTGGCCCATGCCGTAGAAATCGCCGGTGTCGAGCAGGGTGACGCCGGCGTCCATGGCGGCGCGGATGGTGGCCAGGCTTTCCTTGCGGTCGGCCGGGCCGTACAGGTCGGACATGCCCATCAGGCCCAGGCCCAGTTGAGCGACTTGCGGGCCGGTGCGGCCGAGTTTGCGGGTTTGCATCATGATGAATCTCCAGGGTGGTGAGCGAGTGGAGCCATTATGCTATTATCGATTGCGGCAATAAATACCGTAAATCCTATTACTTTATTCGAGCACAGATAACAATCATGGACCAATTCAAGGCCATGCAGATCTTCAAGGCGGTGGCCGACTGCAAGAGTTTTACCCAGGCCGCCGAGCAGCTGGACCTGCCCAAGCCCAGCGTCACCAACGCCGTGCAGGCCATCGAACAGCAGCTGGGCGTGCGCCTGCTCCAGCGCACCACGCGCAAGGTCAGCCTGACGGTCGAGGGCGCGCAGTACCTGGAGCGCTGCACCGCCCTGCTCAACGACCTGGACAACCTCAACGGCCTGTTCGCCGGCGAAGGCCGGCTGCTGTCCGGCGCGGTGCGGGTCGACCTGCCGGAGCGGCTGGCCCACCTGTACGTGATCCCGGCGCTGCCGGCCTTCTTCCAGCGCCACCCGCACATCCAGGTGCGGCTGGGCTCGAACGACCGCTTCGTCGACCTGGTCGGCGAGGGCATCGATTGCGCGGTGCGCGGCGGCACCTTGCGCGATTCCACGCTGGTGGCGCGCCGCATCGACTCGATGGAGCAGATCAACGTCGCCACGCCGGCCTACCTGGAACGCCACGGCCGGCCGCGCACGCTGGACGACTTGCGCCAGCACACGGCGGTCAACTTCTTCTCCAGCCAGAGCGGGCGCGACCTCGATTGGGAATACGTGGACGCCGACGGTGTCGAGCGCACCCAGGCCATGCGCAGCCAGGTCTCGGTCAGCGGCACCGAAGCCTATCTGGCCGCCTGCCTGGCCGGCCTGGGCCTGATCCAGATGCCGCGCCAGAGCCTGGCGCCGCTGCTGGCCTCGGGCCAATTGGAGGAAATCCTGCCGCAATGGCGGCCCGCGCCGCTGCCGCTGAACATCGTGTACGCCCATAATCGGCACCTGTCGCCGAGGGTGCGGGTGTTTGTCGACTGGCTTGCCAGTGTCCTTGAGCAACAAACTGTGTCAGAATGAGGCATTCCTTCTTAACAATCCTTTCCACATGAGATACCTACTGTCGATGGCGCTGCTGGCGTTAGGCGTCGGCCACGCCCACGCCGCCGCGCCCAAAGCCGGAAAACCGGTCGAGGCCGCGCTTGCCGGCATCGACGGCGACCGCCTGTTACAGCACATCACCATGCTGGCCTCCGACGAGTTCGAAGGCCGCGCGCCCGGCACGCGCGGCGAAACCGTCACCATCGACTACCTGCAGCAGCAGTTCAAGAAGCTGGGCCTGGAGCCGGGCAACCCGGACGGCACCTATCTGCAGGCGGTGCCGCTGGTGGCCATTTCCAGCCATCCGACGCTGAGCTACGTCAAGGACGGCCAGAGCAAGCAGCTGACCTTTGGCGACGACTATGTCGCCTGGACCGCGCGCACCGACAAGAAAATCGAGGTGGCCAACTCCGAGCTGGTGTTTGTCGGCTACGGCGTGCAGGCGCCGGAATTCCAGTGGGACGACTACAAGGGCGTCGACCTGAAGGGCAAGACCCTGGTCATGCTGATCAACGACCCGCCGCTGCCGGACCCCAAGCATCCCAAGCTGCTGGACCCGGCCATGTTCGGCGGCAACGCGATCACCCGCTACGGCCGCTGGAACTACAAATTCGAGATGGCGGCCAAGATGGGCGCGGCCGCCGCGCTGATCGTGCACGAGACCAAGCAGGCCACCTATCCCTACGAGGTGGTGCGCAACAGCTGGGGCCGCGAGAATTTCGCCTTGAAGAGCAAGACGCCGGACCCGGCCTTCCCGGCCATCCCCGGCTGGCTGCAGGGCGAGCGCGCGCGCGAGCTGTTCAAGGCCGGCGGCCTGGATTTCGACGCGCTCAAGCAGCAGGCCCTGTCGCGCACGTTCAAGCCGGTGGCGCTGGGCGTCAAGCTCAACGTCACGGCGCTGAACGCCTGGCGCGAAGTGGGCTCGCACAACGTGGTGGGCAAGATCGCCGGTTCCGATCCGCTGCTGAAGAATGAAGTGATCGTCTACAGCGCGCACTGGGACCATTTCGGCATCGACGAAAGCCTGCCGGGTCCGCGCACGCAGCAGATCTTCCACGGCGCCATGGACAACGCCACCGGCGTCGCCGCGCTGCTGGAGATCGCCCGCGTGTACAAGGCGCTGCCGGTGGCGCCCAAGCGCACCATCGTGTTCGTGCTGACCACGGCCGAGGAACGCGGCCTGCTGGGTGCGCAGTACTACGCGCGCAATCCGCTGTACCCGCTGAACAAGACGCTGTTGGACATCAACGTGGACGGCCTGAACATGTGGGGCCGCACCCGCGATGTCGAGCTGAGCGGCATGGGCAAATCCAACACCGACGATCTGGTCGCCGGCATCGCGCGCGGCCAGGGGCGCAGCGTGCGGCCGGACAGCAACGCCGACTACGGCAGTTTCTACCGGGGCGACCAGTTCGAGTTCGCCAGGGGCGGCGTGCCGGTGGTGTATCTGCGCAGCAGTTCCAACTTCGTCGGCAAGGCAGCCGGCTACGGCCGCGAAAAGCTGCTCAACTACAGCGCCCACCAGTACCACACCGTCAACGACACGGTGCAAGCCAAATGGGACACCAGCGGCGCGGTGGAAGACATCGAACTGCTGTTCAAAGCCGGCTACCAGACCGCCCAAGGCAAAGACCGCCCGCAATGGAAAGACAACGCCGAGTTCAAGCGCTAACACCGAGACGCAAACCCGGAGTCAACCTGACCCCGATGCCGAAATGCCGTTAATCAAGGCGAAATCAACCAACGTCATTCCCGCGCAAGCGGGAATCCATAGAGCGCTTGCTGGCCAAATTCAGCATGGGTTCCCGCCTTCGCGGGAACGACGTCGCTTAACCGAACGGCATTAGGACCAGCCCCCGGAGTTTTTGTAGCTGGGACTGGTTGCGCTGGTGGTGGGCGTCGGCGCCGGCGGTGGCGATGTCGGCGCGCAGGCCCTGCTCGGCTTGCGCGATGCGGGCGCTGTCTTGCGGCGCCAGTTCCATCAGGCTCAGCAGGTAGGTGACGCCCCATTGCAGGCGCGTCGCCGGACCCACGGCCGCTTGCCATGCTTGGTCGTACCAGTCCAGCATGGCCGCCATGTCGCCGCGCCGCTTGGCGCTGGAAGCCAGACTCAGCATGAAGTAGTAGGGTGAATGCGAACGCGGCAGTTCGGCCAGCAGCACTTGCTCGGCTTGCGCCGGCAGGCCGGCGTCGTTCAGGGCGCTGACCGCGGTGTTGACCAGCGTGTGGCGTTCGTACGGATCGGTCGACTCGGCCAGCGCCGCTTCCACCCGCAGCCGCACCTGCTGCTGCAAGCCCTGCGTCGGCGCCAGCAGGCGGCCCAGGCGCATTTGCAGGCGCACCGCCATCAGGCGGTCCGGCGCGCTGAGCCAGAAATCGTCGGCCCATTGCGCGGCGGTGGCGCCCAGCGCCGCCACCAGTTCTTCGCGTCGTGTGGCGAATTTGATCAGGGCAACGCCGCTGTTGCCGAGCAGGTCCATGTTGGCGCGCGCCAGCCGCGCATCGGCAAACACCTGCAGCAGCAAGGCGGCGTTGGCCGCCGCGTCGACATCCTTGCCGGCCGTGGCCAGCTGCGCGTGCAGTTGCAGGCGCACGCCGGCGTCGGCGTCGGCGTCGTCGCAGGCGCGCACCAGCGCCAGCAGCGTCGGCGCCAGCGCGCGCGCGCCCAGCAAGCGGCCTTCGTCGGTATCCCAGGAATAATGGCTCAGCAGCGACCATTCGCCGGCGCTGAGCTTGCGCTCACCGGACAAGGCCGCCGCCAGCGCGGCCGAGGCGGACGAACCGGCCGCATGCACGGCCAGCGCCACGTCGAACGCGGCCGTGAACAGCTCGCCGTCCAGCTCGCACGGCAGGCGCGTGATTTCGCCGCCGTCCGGCGCGTACAGCAGCAGCGTCGGATAGCTGCGCAAGCCGTACTGCGCGGCCAAGGCCTGCGCGCCGGCGCTGTCGCCATCGAGCTGGCAGCACACCACCGAGGTCGAGCGCTGAACGAAGTCGTCACGCGCGAAAATATCGGACTTGACCCGGTTGCAGGGCGGGCACCAGACCGCGCCCCAGTACAGGAACAGCGGCCGCTGCTGCGCCGCCGCCAGGGCGAATGCGGCGGCCAGGCCGCCTTGCTGCCATGCGATCGCCGCCATGCCGCTTAGTTCTCGCGCGCCAGGGCCAGGAATTCGGTGCGCATCGCCAGGTTGGGCTGCAGCTCGCCGAGCATGGCCGAGGTGACGGTTTCTTCGCCCGGCGTGCGGATGCCGCGGCTTTCCATGCACAGGTGGCGGCACTTGACGACCACGCCAACCGCCTTCGGCTCCAGCACTTCCATCAGCGCGTTGGCGATCTGCATGGTCATGCGTTCCTGCACCTGCAGGCGCTTGGCGAAGCAGTCGACCAGGCGGGTCAGCTTGGACAGGCCGACGATCTTGCCGTTCGGGACGTAGCCGACCGTGGCCTTGCCGAAGAACGGCGCCAGATGGTGTTCGCAATGGCTGTAGACCGGGATGCCGCGCACCACGATCAGTTCGTTGTACTGCTCGGCGCCGTCTTCGAAGGCCTTCAGCAGCTCGACCGGGTCCTGGCCGTAGCCGGAGGTCCAGTGTTTCCATGCCTTGCTGACGCGCGCCGGCGTTTCCACCAGGCCCGGACGGTCGGGATCTTCACCGAAACTGGCGAGCAGACGACGCCAGTCGCCTTCCGAGAATTCTTTTTGAGACATGATGAAACACCTTTTTTTTACGATTGCCGACAGTATATAGAAATCCGCGGCGGCGCACCCGCTAGGCTCCCGGCCGGTTGGCCTTCAGCAGCTCGGCGGCGATCGATATGGTGGCCGTCATGTCCGGCCACTCGCTGTCGCCCGGCCCGAACCAGCGGGCGTCGGCGATCTCGCCCGGATCGACGCGGATCTCGCCGTCCAGGTAGTCCGCCGTGTAGGCAATCATCAGCGAATGCGGGAACGGCCACGACTGGCTGCCGAAGTATTGCAAGTTGTGGACCCGCAGCCCGACTTCCTCGTACACCTCGCGGTGCACCGCCTCTTCGATCGACTCGCCCGCCTCCAGGAAGCCGGCCAGCGCCGTGTAGCGCTTGTACGGCGCGTTGGCGTGCATGGCCAGCAGCACCTGCTCGCCCTTGCGTATCAACACCATCATCGCCGGCGAGATGCGCGGATAGGCGCTCATGCCGCAGGCCGGGCATTGGTAGCAGCGCTCGCCTTCGAGCTGGCGCATCGGCGTCGCGCAGGCGCCGCAATAGCGATGGGTGCGGGCCCAGTCGGCCAGCTGGAAAGCGCGGCCGGCCAGGGCCACGAAACCGTCGTCGACGAGGCCGAACAGCGCACGCAAACCGTGGTAGCCGTACTCCGGCCCCGGTAGTTCCGGTTGATCGACCCACGCCAGTTGATAGTAACGGCCTTGCCACTCGCCCAAGGCATGGAAGCGCTCCGGCGGCAAATTCAGCGCCGCCAGCGCCTGCTGGTCGGGCAAACCCAGGACTTCGTTGCGCAAAAGCAACTCTCCGCGATGGAACACGAAAGTTAGCGAATGATCATGCACGGCGGGGCGGATCAGCGGCGTAAATGTGGCGGGCGTCAGCAACATGGCGGGGAGGCTCAGGGTTCATCGCAAAACATGATCTTACAGTGTTTCCTAAATGATTATTTTTGGCGGTGAGAATTGATGACAATTCGATGACTGAAACGGCGCTAAGTCATTGTTTTCAGGCTAAGATTTAAACTACTTTTGGGGCTGTACTCTCCGCATGGGTTCGATTGGCGGTACTATATATTTCCGTAAGGAGATAACTTAACATGCCATCACTCGTACCTGGTTTAACGACCGACCAAATCGTCAGCCTTCGCACCGATCAGATCGCAACGCTGACGACTGCGGACATCATTTTGCTCAGCACCTTGCAGATGACCGCATGGCGCACCGAGCAGCTCGGCGCTTTTGGAACCAGCCAGTTACGGGCCTTGTCCACGCAAAACCTGCAGGTGCTCGACACGGCGCAGCTGGGTTACGGCCTCACCACCAAACAAATCGCGGCGCTGACCACCGGCCAGATCGTCAGCCTGAGCACCAACCAGCTGGTCAACGGCCTCACCACCGACCAGTTCGCAGCACTGGCGACCGTGCAGCTGGCCGCGCTGGGGACGCAGCAGCTGGCCATGGTCGGCACCGGCGACATCGCCGCGCTGCGCAGCGCGCAGCTGGTGGCGCTGTCCACCGCGCAAGTGCGCGCGCTGAGCACCGACCAGATCGTCGCGCTGGGCAGCAGCCAGGCCGCCGCGCTGCAAACCCGCCAGGTCGCCGCACTGAGCAGCAACCAGCTGGCCAGCATCGCCACCGACGACATCGCCGCGCTGGGCACGCAGCAACTGCTGGCGCTCGGCACCACCCTGCTGGGCGCGCTGACCACGGCGCAGATGGCCGCGCTGCACACCGCGCAAAGCAGCAACCTGTCGACCCAGCAGATCAGCACCCTGGGCAGCGACCAGCTGGCCGCGCTGGGCACCGAGGGCTTCGCCGCGCTCAAGACCGCGCAGATCGCCGCGCTGAGCACCAAACAATTCGCCGCCCTCAGCACCGACCAGATCGTCGCGCTGACCACCGCGCAAACCGCCGCGCTGACCACGCTGCAACTGGGCCAGATGTCCAGCGCCCAGCTGGCCGCGATGGAGACCCAGGACTTCGCCGCGCTCAAGAGCCAGCAGCTGAACGCGCTGAGCACCGCCACCACCGCCGTCTTGAGCACCGACCAGATCGCCGCGCTGACCACGGCCCAGGTCGCCGCGATGCGCAGCGGCCAGCTGCGCGGCCTCTCCACCGACCAGATCGTCGCGCTGACCACGGCCCAGGTGGCCGCGCTGGGCACGGCGCAAATCATCGTGCTGAGCTCCGACCAGGTGGCCGCGCTTGAAACGCGCGACCTGGCCGCGATGAAGACGGCGCAAGTGGCCGCCTTCAGCACCGCCCAGATCAATGCGCTGGGCACGGCCCAATTGGCCGGCCTGAGCACCGCGCAAGCGGCCAGCCTGGCCACGCAACAACTGGCGGCGCTGGGCACCGCCCTGCTGGCCGCGATGGAAACGCAAGACCTGGCCGCGCTGCGCACGCTGCAGATCGCCGCCCTGTCGACCAACGGCATCGCCGCGCTGGGCACCGACCAGATCGCCGCCTTGAGCTCGCTGCAAGTGGGCGCGCTGAAGACCGCGCAAGTGGCCGCGCTCGGCACCGACCAGATCGCCGTGCTGAGCACCGCGCAGGTCGGCGGCCTCTCCTCGCAGCAAGTGGCAGCACTGTCGACCAGCCAGCTCGGCGCGCTGAGCACCGCCAACCTGGCCGCGTTGAAGACGCAGCAGCTGGCCGCCATGGGCACCAGCCTGATCGCCGCGCTCAGCACCGACCAGATCGCCGCGCTGAAGACCGCGCAGGCCAACGCCCTGAGCTCGCTGCAACTGTCGGCGCTGAGCAGCGACCAGCTCGACGCCATGAACACGCAAGACCTGGCCGCGCTACGCACCCAGCAACTGGCCGGCCTGAGCACCAACAACGTCCATAGCCTGACCACCGACCAGGTCGCCGCGCTGACCACCGCGCAGGTGGCCGCGCTGAGCACGCAGCAGACCGGCGCGCTCGGCACCGACCAGATCGTCAGCCTGACCACGGCCCAGGCCACCTCGCTGACCACGCGCCAGGTCGCCGCCCTGAGCAGCAACCAGCTGGCCGCGCTGGAAACCCGCGACCTGGCCGCGCTGAGGACGGCGCAGCTGGCCGCGCTGGGCACCGCCCAGTTCGGCGCGCTGACCACCGTCCAGATCGCCGGCCTGAGCTCGCAGCAGGTGGCCTCGCTGGCCACCCAGCTGATCGCCGTGCTGAGCACCGACCAGATCGCCGCGATGGCAACCCAGGACCTGGTGGCGCTGAAATCGCAGCAGGCCGCCGCGCTGAGCAGCAACGCCGTCGCCGCCCTGACCACGACGCAGTTCGCCGCGCTGGCCAGCGTCCAGCTGAGCAACTTCACCACCGCCCAGGTCGCCGCGCTGACCACCGACCAGATCGTCGCCCTGACCACCCAGCAGGCCGCCGCGCTGAGCACGCGTGAAATCGCCGCCCTGTCGACCAACCAGCTGAACGCGCTGGAGACGGCCGACTTCGCCGCGCTGAAGACCGCGCAAATCGCCGCCCTGACCTCGCTCCAGGTGGGCGCGCTGAGCACCGACCTGATCGTCGCCCTGACCACCGCGCAAGCGGGCGCGCTGACGCCGGCCCAGCTCAACGCGCTCAGTTCCGACCAGCTCAACGCGATGGAGACCCAGGACTTCGCCGCGCTGCAGACCAGCCAGCTGCTGGGCCTGGGCACCAAGGCGATCGCCGCGCTGACCGTCGGCCAGGTGGCCGCGCTGAAGACCACGCAAATCGTGCAACTGACGTCCGACCAGATCCACGTGCTCAACTCCGCCCAGCTGGGCGCGCTGAACACCGCGCAAGTGAACGCCTTCACCACCGCCCAGATCGGTTTCCTCCTGACCGAGCAGGTGGCGGTGCTGACCACCGCCGACTGGGCCGCGCTGAAATCGTCCCAGCTCAACGCGCTGAGCTCGAACCAGCTGGCCGCCGTCAGCACCGACCAGATCGTCGCGCTGAGCTCGCTGCAGGCGGGCGCGCTGTCCACCCAACAAGTGGCGCTGCTGTCGACCGACCAGATCGTCGCGCTGGAAACGCAAGACCTGGCCGCGCTGAAAACGCAGCAGGTCGCCGCGCTGGCCACGTCCGACGTGGCCGCCATCACCACCGCCCAGCTGCAAGCGCTCAAGACCGCGCAACTGGCCGCGCTGACCAGCAAGCAGCTGGCCGCGCTGACCACCGACCAGATCGCCGCGCTGGGCACCGCCCAGGCCAGCGGCCTGGGCAGCCAGCAGATCGCCGTGCTGTCGAGCGACCAGTTGCTGGCCATCGTCACCGACGACCTGGCCGCGCTGCGGACCGCGCAGCTGGCCGCGCTGGGCAGCAACCAGATCGGCCTGCTCAGCACCGACCAGATCGTCGCGCTGACCACCGTGCAAGTGGCCAGCCTGAGCACGCGCCAGCTGCTGTCGCTGGGCAGCAGCCAAATCGTCGCGATGGAAACGCGCGACCTGGCCGCGCTCAAGACCGCGCAGATCGCCGGCCTGAGCACGGACAACCTGAACGCGCTGACCTCGTCGCAGGTGCAAGCCCTGACCACGGCCCAGCTGGCCGCGCTGGGCAGCGCCCAGCTGGCCGCGTTCGCCACCGCGCAGATCGCCAACCTGAGCACCGCGCAGGTGAGCGGCCTGGCCACGGCCCAGGTCGCCCTGCTGGGCAGCGACCAGCTGGTGGCGCTGGGCACGCAAGCCCTGTCGCTGATGCGCACGGCGCAGATCGCCGCGCTCAAGACCGCGCAGATCGCCGTCCTCAACAGCGACCAGCTGGCCGCGCTGACCACCGCCCAGGTCAGCAACCTGACCACGCAGCAAATCGCCGCCCTCGGCAGCGACCAGCTGAACGCGCTGGAAAGCCAGGACTTCGCCGCGCTCAGGACCGCGCAGTTCGCCGCCCTGGGCACCGACGTCATCGCCAGCCTCAGCACCGCGCAGGCCGCCGCGCTGACCACCGCCCAGATCGCCAGCCTGAGCACGCGCCAATTGGCCGCGCTGGGCACCGCGCAGCTGCAGGTGTTCTCCACCGGCGACATCGCCGCGCTGCGCACCGCCCAAGTGCTGGCGCTGTCCACCGACCAGCTCGACGCGCTGGGCAGCGACCAGTTCCGCGCCCTGAGCATCACGCAGATGGCGGCCCTGAGCAGCGCCCAGTTCCAGGCGCTGACCACCGACCAGATCGTCGCGCTGAGCACGCTGCAGGCGACCAACCTCGGCACCGCCCAGGTGCGCGCGCTGAGCGCCAGCCAGCTGGCCGCGCTGGAAACCCAGGACCTGGCCGCGCTCAAGACGCAGCAGGTGGCCGCGCTGAGCACCGACCAGTTCGTCCTGCTGAACAGCGACCAGATCGCCGGCCTGAGCGTCACCCAGGTGTCCGGCCTGAGCTCGCAGCAATTGACGGCCATGACCACCGGCCAGGTGCAGGCGCTGGAAACCCAGGACCTGGCCGCGCTGCGCACCGCGCAGCTGCAATCGCTGGGCACCGACCAGCTCGACGCGCTCAGCACCGACCAGCTGCAGGCGATGACCCCGGCCCAGCTGGCCTCGCTGAGCACGGCGCAATTCGTCGGACTGCAGACCGCGCAGATCGCGTCCTTGCGCACGCTGCAGGTCGCGGCGCTGGCCACCGGCCAGATCGCCAGCCTGAGCGCCGGCCAGCTGGCCGCGCTCAACACCGACGAGATCGTCGCGCTGAAGACCGCGCAGATCAACGCGCTGCGCACCGCCCAGATCACGCTGCTGAGCACGGACCAGATCATGGCCCTCACCAGCGGCCAGGTCGGCTCGATGTCGACCGCCCAGCTGTCCTCGCTGTCATCCGACCAGATCGGCGCGTTGAGCACGTCCGACTTCGCCGCGCTGAGCGCCGCGCAGCTGAGCGCGCTGGGCATGCTGAGCAACCTGACCACCGACCAGATCCAGGCGCTCACCCCGGCCCAGATCGGCGGCCTCACCACCGACCAGATCGCCGCGCTGGGCACCAACCAGATCGTCGCCCTGACCACCAAACAGATCGGCAGCCTGAGCACGGCCGGCGTCAGCGTGCTGAGCAGCGACCAGCTGCGCGCGCTGGAACTGGAAGACCTGGCCGCGATGAAGACCGCGCAACTGGCGGCGCTCAAAACGCTGCAGATCAGCCAGCTGACCACCGACCAGGTGCAGGCGCTCACCACGGCGCAGGCCGCCAGCCTGGCCACGGCGCAGGTCGCCGCGCTGACCACCGAGCAGGTGCAGGCGCTCAGCACCGACGAGCTGCTGGCGCTGAAGACCGCGCAGATCGCCGCGCTCACCAGCGACCAGATCGCCGCGCTGGGCATCGACCAGCTGCAAAGCCTGGGAGGCACCCAGCTGAACGCCCTGGGCAGCGCGCAGATCCAATCGCTGAGCTCGGACCAGATCGTCGAATTGACCACGCAGCAATTCGTGGCCATGGGCACGGCGCAGGTGGCCGCACTGAGCACGCAGCAACTGAGCGTGATCGAAGTCGACGACCTGGCCGCGCTGAAGACCGCGCAAATCGCCGTGCTGAGCACCAGCCAGATGCAGGCGCTGGCGGCCGACCGCATCGCCGCGCTGACCACCGCGCAGGCGCAGGCGCTGACCACCAACCAGTTGCTGTCGCTGAACTCGGCGCAGATCCAGGCCCTGAGCAGCGACGACCTGGACGCGCTGAAAGCCGCGCAGATCGCCGCCCTGAGCAGCGACCAGCTCAACGTCCTGATCGCCGACCAGTTGCAAAACCTGGGCTCGGCGCAGCTCAACGCGCTGACCACGGCGCAGTTGCGCGCCCTCTCCACCGACCAGATCATCGCGCTGACCACGCAACAATACGCGCAGCTGGGCACGTCCCAGCTGGCCGCGCTCAGTTCCGACCAGCTGGCCGCGCTGGAGCTGCCCGACCTGGCGGCCCTGCTGAGCAACCAGATCCTGGCCCTGGGCACCCTGCAGATCTCGCAACTGGACCTGGCCCACATCGGCGCGCTGACCACGGCGCAGGCGGCCGCCCTGAGCAGCAACCAGCTGGTGACGCTGTCCACCGACCAGCTGCAGGCGCTCGGCACCGACGACCTGCAGGCGCTGAAGACCGCGCAGGTGCAGGCGCTGACCACCAACCAGCTGATCTCGCTGACGATGGACCAACTGCAAAACCTGACCACGGCGCAGATGGACGCGCTGACCTCGGCCCAGGCCGCCGCGCTGACCACCGCGCAGATCGCCGCGCTGACCACGCTGCAGGTGGACAACCTGACCACCCGCCAGCTCAACGCGCTGGGCAGCGACCAGATCGCCGCCATCAGCACCGACAACTTCGCCACGCTGTCGAGCACGCAGATCGGCGCGCTCAACGCCGCCCAGTTCGGCGCCATCACCACCGACCAGATGGTGGGTCTGAGCAGCATGCAGGTGGCCGCGCTGAGCACCGCGCAGGTGGCCGCCCTCAGCAGCGACCAGCTGGACGCGCTGGAGACGGCCGACTTCGTCGCGCTGAAGTCCGCGCAGATCGCCGCCATCGGCAGCGCCAACATCGGCGCCCTGACCATCGACCTGGTCAGCGTGCTGACCACCGCGCAGATCGCCGGCCTGGGCAGCGGCCAGATCGCCGCCCTGAGCACCGACCACATCCAGGCCCTGGGCACGGCCCAGGTCGGCGCCTTGAGCACGCTGCAGATCAGCGGCCTGAGCACCAACCACATCGCCGCGCTCAGCACCATGGACTTCGTGGCGCTGCACAGCAACCAGCTGGCCGCCTTCAGCACGGCCCAGTTCGCCGCGCTGACCAGCGACCAGCTCAACGCCCTGTCGACCAGCGCCTTCACCGGCCTGACCACGCAGGAGATCAGCGCGCTGACGGCGGCGCAGTTCGGCCAGCTGAGCACCACGCAAGTGGCCGCGCTGACCTCGGTGCAGGCGCCGGCGCTGAGCACCGACCAGCTGGCCGCGCTGGGAACCGACCAGTTCGCCGCGCTGAGCACCAGCGCCGTCAACCACCTGCTGGCCGCCCAGTTCGGCGCGCTGTCCACCGACCAGATCGTCGCGCTGAGCACCACCCAGGTGCGCGCACTGAACAGCGTGCAGCTGACCGCGCTCACCAGCGACCAGGTCGTCGTGCTGGAAACGGTCGACCTGGCCGCGCTGACCACCGCCCAGGTCACGCTGCTCGGCAGCGACCAGCTGCAGGCGCTGTTGACCGACCAGCTCGCCACCCTGAGCACCGCGCAGGTCGCGGCGCTCACCACCGACCAGCTCGTTAGCGGACTGAACACCGACCAGATCGCCGCGCTGACCACCGCGCAGGCGAGCTCGCTGGCCACGCGCCAGGTGGCCGCCCTGACCACGGCCCAGATCACCGCGCTGGAAACGGCCGACCTGTCGTCCTTCGGCACGCGCCAGATGGTGGCGCTGGGCAGCGACCAGATCGCCGCGCTGGGCAGCGACCAGCTGAACGCGCTGACCACCACCGAGCTGACCGCGCTGACCACCAGCCAGATCAACCTCGGCCTCGGCACCGCCCAGCTGATCGCGCTGGACAGCGCACACATCACGGCGCTGGGCACGGCGCAGCTGGCATACGGCCTGAGCAGCGACAGCATCGCCGTCCTGACCACCGACCAGATCGTCGCGCTGCGCACCGCGCAGACGGTCGCGCTGGGCACCGGCCAGGTGCAGGCGCTGACCACCGACCAGATCGTTGCGCTGAGCACCGCGCAGGCGTCCACGCTGTCCACGCAGCAGGTTGCCGCGTTGACTTCCGACCAGATCGCCGCGCTGGAAACGGTGGACCTGAACGCCATGGCCACGCGCCAGATCGCCGCCTTCACCACGGACCAGGTCAGCGAACTGAGCAGCGCTCAGCTCAACGCACTGAGCCTGACGCAGCTGGCCGCCTTCAGCACCTGCCAGCTGGCCACCGGCCTGCAGAGCAGCCAGGTGGCGGCGCTCGACAGCGCCCACATCGCCGCGCTGAGCACCGCGCAGCTGGCGTACGGCCTGAGCACCGACAATCTGCTGGCCCTGACCAGCGACCAGGTGCGCGCGCTGAAAACCGCGCAGATCGCGGCGCTGACCACCGCCCAGGCCAGCAGCCTCTCCACCGACCAGATCGTCGCGCTGGCCACGGCGCAGATCACCGGCCTGTCCACCACGCAGATGCCGACGCTGACCGCCGACCAGCTGGCCGCGTTGAGCACCGGCCAGGTGGCCGCGCTCGACACGCAGGACGTGGCCGCATTGACCGCCAGCCAGTTCACCGGCCTCTCCACCGACCAGACCGTCGCGCTGACGACGGCGCAGATCCACGGTCTGAAAACCGCGCAGATCGCCGCCATCGACGTGCCGCAGGTGAACGTGCTCAGCACCGACCAGCTCGGCGCGCTGAGCACGGCGCAGGCGGCCGCGCTGAGCATCAACGCCGTGGTCGCGCTGTCGACCAACCAGATCGGCGCCCTGCAGACGGCCGACGTGGCCGCGCTGAGCACCTTGCAGGTCAGCAGCCTGGCGGCCGGCCAGTTGGCCGGCCTGAACACCGCGCAGATCCAGGCCCTGACCAGCCTGCAGCTGGGCGCGATGACGGCCGACCAGATGTTCGCGCTGAGCACCAGCCAGATCGCCGCGCTGCGCACCACGCAGATCGGCTACCTGAACACCACCCAGCTGGCCGCGCTGTCCGACACGCAGATCCAGGCGCTGACCACGGCGCAAGTGGCCAGCATCAAACTCAGCCAGATCACCGCGCTGACGGTGGACCAGATGGCCGTGCTCAGCACCGACCAGCTGCAGGCGGTGACCACCTCGCAGCTGCAGACGCTGACCTCGACCCAGCTCAACGCGCTGACCGGCACCCAGGCGGCCGCGCTGACCACCACGCAGATGGCGGCGCTGAAGAACGCCCAGATCGCCGCGCTGACGGTGGACCAGATCAACGCCTTCACCACCACGCAGCTGGGCGCCTGGAGCACCAGCCAGCTCGGTTCGTTGACGGCGACGCAGATCGGCTACCTGTCGACCACGCAGATCGCCGGCCTGACCAACGCCCAGGTGGCCGGTCTGAAGACCAGCCAGCTGATCGCCTTCACCACCGACCAGATCGCCGCGTTCACGGCCGGCCAGGTGCCGTCGCTGACCACGGCGGGACTGACCGCGCTCAGCGTCACCCAGGCCAACGCCTTCACCGGCGGCCAGGTGGCGGTGATGTCGGTCACACAGACCATGGCGCTGAACGCCTCGTCGACCAACTACGCCACGCCGCTGGTGCTGGACCTGGACGGCAACGGCGTGCAAACGCTGGGCATCGGGGCCGGGGTGCAGTTCGACATCCGCGCCGAAGGCAAGGCTGTGCACACCGGCTGGGTCGACGCCCACGACGGCCTGCTGGCCCTGGACCGCAACGGCGACGGCGTCATCAACGACGGCGGCGAACTGTTCGGCAGCGCCACCACGCTGGCCGGCGGCGGCAAGGCGGCCGACGGCTACGCCGCGCTCAAGTCGCTCGACAGCAACGGCGACGGCCAGATCACCGGCGCCGACAGCGCGTTCGGCGCGCTGCGGGTGTGGGTGGATGGCAACTCCGACGGCATCAGCCAGGCGGACGAGCTCAAGACGCTGGACCAGCTGGGCATCGCCGCCATCGGCACCGGCGCCGAGCACGCGCTGACGCTACAGAACGGCAACGCGGTGGGCCTGACGTCCAGCTACACCGGCACGGATGGCAGCAGCCACGCCAGCGCCGACGTGTGGTTCCTGGCGCAGAAGACCGCGACCACGGCAGCGGCGACGCTGCAGCAGCAGGTGAGCGGCCTGAGCAGCGCTCTGTCCGCCTACGCCAGCGACGCCGCCGCGGCGCCGGCGCCACAGCCGGCGCCGTGCCAGTCCGACACGGCAACCGTCGACGCCAACGCACAAGCGATGGCCGGCGCGCTGCAGCACTACCGCAGCCGGCAAGCCTTGCAAGGCGCCGCCGCCGCGCTGAGCAAGCAGCCCGACGACCAGCAACACAACACCGGCAACTGGTTCAGCGTCCCCAACCGCTAAACCCTGTGGGGTCAAGTCTGACTTGACCCCACTGCCTATCCGTTGAGCAGGCGGCGTTTTACAGTCTTGCTCCTGAGCCAAAAGTTGCCCCTCAGTTAGCGGCAAAAAGGTATGATAGTGCATACCCTTTTATGGCTCATCCCATCCTACGCCCAGCTATGACCACTCAAGTATCCTCCGCTCCCACCGATACCAGCCCGCTGGGCACCGTCATGGCGCTGGCCGTCAAGGGCGCGCTGTCCATCGGCGATCTGTTCGGCGCCGCCGCCGTGTTGCAGGAAAGCGGACAACTGCCCGCCGCCATCGCCCTCTACCGCGCCTGGATCGACCACACGCCCTCGCCGCTGGTCTACGCCGCCTGCTTCAACCTGGCCGTGGTGCTGTCCAACGCGGGCGACGATACCGGCGCCGAAGCGGTGCTGCGCAAGGCCATCACCCACAACCCCGGTTTCGTCGAAGCCCGCCTCAACCTGGGCACGCTGCTCGAACGCACCGGCCGCCCGGACGACGCGCTGGCGATGTGGAAGACCATCCTGTCCGACGAGGTGCAGCCGGACATCAAGACCAATCCAACGCTGTACGTGCAAACCCTGAACAACCTCGGCCGCCTGCTGGAAATCCGCAAGCGCTACCCGGAGGCCGAAGCCATGCTGGCGCTGAGCCTGCGCGTCGATCCGCAACAGGCCAACGTCATGACCCACTGGGTCCACCTGCGCCAGAAGCAGTGCGAATGGCCGGTCTACAGCGGCCTGGAACACATCTCGGTCGCTACCATGATGGAGGGCACCTCGGCGCTGGCCATGCTCAGCGCCTCGGCCGATCCGGCCCAGCAGCTGGCCGCCGCGCGCCGCTTCGTCAACGAGAAGGTCAACGCCGCCGTCGCCCCGCTGACCGGCCAGCACGGCTACGGCCACGGCCGCCTGCGCATCGGCTACCTGTCGTCGGACTTCTGCTCGCACGCGGTGTCCATCCTCACCGCCGAGCTGTACGAGCTGCACGACCGCAGCAAGTTCGAGATCTACGCCTTCAGCTGGAGCCGCGAGGACGGCTCGCCGATCCGCGCCCGCGTGGTCAAGGCCATGGACCACTACATCCGCATCGACAAGCTGACCGACGAGCAGGCCGCCCGCACCATCCGCGCCCACGAGATCGACATCCTGGTCGACCTGCACGGCCTGACGCTGGGCGCGCGCCCCAACATCCTGGCCTACCGCCCGGCGCCGGTGCAGCTGACCTACCTCGGCTTCCCCGGCAGCACCGGCCTGCCCGGCGTCGACTACGTGATCGCCGACGAGTTCCTGATCACCCCGGAGATGACCAAGGACTTCACCGAGCAGCCGCTGTACCTGCCCGACACCTTCCAGATCAACGACCGCCAGCGCCTGATCGCGCCCAAGCCGACCCGCGCCAGCGTCAACCTGCCGGAGGACGCCTTCGTCTTCGTCTCGTTCAACAACAACTTCAAGTTCACGCCCGACCTGTTCACGGTGTGGATGAACATCCTGCGCCGCGTGCCGGGCAGCGTGCTGTGGCTGGTGGCCGACTACCCCGAGGTGCGCGAGAACCTGTACCGCTACGCCGAGGAGGCCGGCATCGACCGCAACCGCCTGATCTTCAACAGCCGCGCGGTGCCGGCCGAGTACCTGGCGCGCTACCAGCTGGCCGACCTGTTCCTCGACACCTTCCCGTTCAACGCCGGCACCACCGCCAGCGACGCCCTGTGGGCCGGCCTGCCGCTGCTCACCTGCGCCGGCCAGACCTTCTCGTCGCGCATGGCCGGCAGCCTGCTGCGCGCGGTCGACCTGCCGCAGCTGATCACCGACAACTTCGCCGACTACGAGGAAAAGGCGGTGGCGCTGGCCAACGCCCCGGCCCGCATCGCCTCGATGAAGCGCCAGCTGGCCGCCAACCGCCTGACCTGCCCGCTGTTCGACAGCCCGCGCTTCGTGCGCAACCTGGAGGCGGCGCTGCTGAAGGTGGCCAAGCCGGCCGCGCCGCGCCTGGCCGCGCCGGAACACGCGGTGCGGCCGCAGGAACCGTCGCAGGCCGCCGAGCCGGTGCGCATCGCCGACATCCCCATCGTCACCGTCTCCTACAACGCGCCGGACCTGATCGAGGCGCTGCTGCGCACGCTGCGCCGGTGCTACACCAACCGCGTGTACGTGATCGACGGCTCCAACCCGGACGTGGCCGAGAAGATCCGCGCCATCACCGACGGCCACGACAACGTCGAGTTCATCCCCTTCGGCTACAACATCCACCACGGCCCCGGCCTGAGCTGGGCCATCAACCACCTCGGCCTGTCGGGCGAGGTGCTGTTCCTCGATTCCGACGTCGAGATCCTCAAGGCCGGCTTCCTGGAATCGCTGCACGAGCGGCTGCAGCCGGGCATGTACGGCGTGGGCAGCATCCAGCTGGTCGACGAGCAGGGCTACGACCGTCCGGACAACGGCCCGGTGCGCTACCTGCACCCGGCCTGCATGCTGACCAACATCGAAGTGGTGCGCCAGTGGCCGCTGCCGATCAAGCACGGCGCACCGCTGATCCAGACCATGCTGGCCCTGCACCACGCCGGCGCCCACGAGCTCATCGCCAGCATCGACTGGGTGCGCGAGGACTTCAGCCCGCAGCCGGCCACGCGCCACTACATCAAGCACGACTGGCAGGGCACCGTGATCCGCACCGGCGGCTACCACTACGACCTGCCCAGCGCCACCAGCGAGGTCAACGCCGACCTGTTGCAGTTCGTGCCGCCGGCGGCGCGCAAGATCGTCGAGGTCGGCTGCCGCGACGGCGCCTTCGCCAAGGCCTACCGGCAGCGCAACCCGATCTGCAACTACACCGGCATCGAGGCCGAGCCGGCCCAGGCCCAGGCCGCCCGTCCGCATTGCGACTTCGTCTTCAACCTCGACCTCGAACACGCCGGCGCCGACCTGTGGGACCATGTGCGCGGCGCCGACTGCTGGGTCATCGACGAGACGCTGGAAACGCTCAACGACCCGTGGACCGTGCTGCAGAAGATCCGCACCAGCATCGCGCCGGGCGGCAAGATCGTCGCCACCATCCGCAACTTCCAGCACTGGAGCATGCAGGCGCGGCTGAACGCGGGCGACCTGCGCTACGGTCCGGCCGGCATCGAGAAATCGCGCAAGCGCATCTTCACCCGCGGCGCCATGCTGGAGCTGTTCCAGCAGGCCGGCTTCCAGATCGCCGGCGGCAGCGCCCGCATCATCGACGAGCCGGCGCGCGAGAAATACCTGGCGGCGATCCGCCTGATGGCCGGCGCCAGCGGCCTCGACCCGGTGGTGGCGGTGGAAGACGCGCTGCCGTGGCAATACATCGTGCTGGCGGTCGCCGCCTGACAGGAGCCATAGATATGAGTTTGCCATTAGTTAGCATCGTCATCCCGTCCTACAAGACCTCCCACTTCGAGGCTTGCCTGAAGTCGGCGCTGGGACAGAGCTATCCCAACATCGAGATCCTGGTCAGCGACAACTGCCCGACCGAGGCGATCAAGGACATGTGCGCCAAGTACGCCGGCCACCTGATCTACCAGCGCAACGCCGCGCTGCGCGAGCAGAACGTGCTGACCGCGCTGTTCGCCGCCAAGGGCCAGCTGATCAAGCCGCTGTTCGACGACGACATCCTGCATCCGTTCTGCGTCGAGCGCATGGTGGCGACGATGAACATGGACCCGGCGATCCAGCTGGTGTTCTCGTCGTCGCAGGTGATCAACGTCGACAACGAGCGCACCGAGCTGCGCCGGCCGTACCAGGCCAGCGGCAGCATGGACGCGCGCGACATGCAGCGCAGCATGGTGCTGGGCATGCGCAACTTCGTCGGCGAGTTCAGCTCCATCATGTTCCGCCGCGACCGGCTGTGGGAGATCGGCCGCCACCTGTTCCGCTACCACCGGCACGACTGCACCCTGGGCCTGGCCGACGTGGCCGCCTACTTCAACCTGGCGCGCGACGGCAAGGTGTTCTACATCGACGAGGAGCTGTCCTACTTCCGCCGCGACCAGCGGCTGGAATCGAACAGCAACATCAACAGCAACCCCAACTTCGGCTACTGCTTCTCCGACTACATCGACCTGCTGATCGAGTCATGCGACATCGGCATCGTCGCGCCCGATGAGCTGGCGGTGATGCGGCCGACCGTGGACGACGTGGCCGCCCGCCTGAGCGGCATCTTCCCGATGGTGGGGCGCTCGCAGCAGCGCTTCCGCGACGTGCTGGCGGCGCAGCGCGCGGCAACGGAGACGGCATCATGATGGACCAATGCAGGCTGATCGAACTGCCGCCGCACCACGACGTGCGCGGCAACCTGTCGGTGATCGAGGGCGGCGTGCACATCCCGTTCGACATCAAGCGCGTGTACTACCTGTACGACGTGCCGGGCGGCTCGGCGCGCGCCGGCCACGGCCACATCGAGCTGCAGCAGCTGTTCGTGGCGATGTCGGGCAGCTTCGACGTGATCGTCGACGACGGCTACGAGCGCAGGAAGTTCCAGCTCAACCGCTCCTACTACGGCCTGTACGTGCCCGGCATGATGTGGCGCGAGGTCGAGAACTTCTCATCGGGCGCGGTGTGCGTGGTGCTGGCCTCCACGCTGTACGACCCGAAAGACTACTACCACGACTACGACGAGTTCGTGGCCGCGGCACACCAACAACCCAAGTAACGACTAAGCGAGTTTTGCCATGAGCGTCCCCTTCCTCGACCTGAAAGCCATCAACCTGTCGCAAGCCGACGAGCTCGAAGCCGCGTTCAAGCGCGTGCTGCATTCGGGCTGGTACATCCTGGGCGCCGAGACCAGCGCCTTCGAGGCCAGCTTCGCGGCCTACTGCAAGAGCCAGCACGGCATCGGCGTGGCCAACGGCCTGGACGCGATCTTCATGATCCTCAAGGCCTACGGCATCGGCCGCGGCGACGAGGTGATCGTGCCGTCCAACACCTTCATCGCCACCTGGCTGGCGGTGAGCGACTGCGGCGCCACGCCGGTGCCGGTCGAGCCGACCGCCGACGGCTTCAACATCGACCCGGCGCGCGTGGAGGCGGCCATCACGGCGCGCACCAAGGCCATCATGCCGGTGCACCTGTACGGCCAGAGCGCCGACATGGACCCGCTGATCGCGTTGGCCGCCAAGCACGGCCTGAAGCTGATCGAGGACGCGGCCCAGGCGCACGGCGCGCTGTACCGCGGCCGCGTGGCGGGCCAGCTGGGCGACGCGGCGGCCTTCAGCTTCTATCCGGGCAAGAACCTGGGCGCGCTGGGCGACGGCGGCGCCGTCACCACCAGCGACGACGAGCTGGCCGACCAGATCCGCACCTTGCGCAACTACGGTTCCAAGGTCAAGTACTACAACGAGGTGCCGGGCTATAACTCGCGCCTGGACGAGGTGCAGTCGGCGCTGCTGAGCGTCAAGCTGCCCAAGCTGGACGGCGACAACGCCAAGCGCCGCGCCATCGCCGCCATCTACCAGCGCGAGCTGGCCGGCCTGCCCGGCCTGGCGCTGCCCCACGTGCCGGAGTGGGCCGAGCCGGTGTGGCACGTCTACGTGGTCCGCCACGCCCAGCGCGACGCGCTGGCCAAGGCGCTGGCCGAGCAGGGCATCGGCACCATCGTCCACTATCCGGTGCCGCCGCACCTGCAGCCGGCCTACGCCCACCTGGGCTACAAGCAGGGCGACTTCCCGCTGGCCGAGGCCATCCACAAGGAAGTGCTGAGCCTGCCGATGGGCCCGACCATGACCGCCGAGCAGGCGATGGAAGTGGTGGCGGCGGTGCGCAAGTTCTGCGCGGCATAAGAGACAGGAAACCACATGATTCATGCTAGCGCCATCGTTTCGCCCAAGGCCAAGCTGGGGGAAGGCGTCAGCGTCGGCCCGTTCACCATCATCCACGACAACGTGGAGATCGGCGCCGGCTCGGTCATCGACGGCTACTGCGAGATCGGCTACCCGACCCCGCTGGCCGACGGCCAGCCGCTGGTGATCGGCGCCGGCGCGCGCATCCGCTCGCATTCGGTGTTCTACGAGGGCTCGCGCTTCGGCGACAAGCTCGTCACCGGCCACCGCGTGGTGGTGCGCGAGAAGACCGTGGCCGGCGTCGCCTTCCAGATCGGCACCATGAACGACATCCAGGGCGACTGCGTGATCGGCGACTACGTGCGCTGCCAGTCCAACGTCTTCATCGGCAAGATGTCCAGGGTCGGCAACTTCGTCTGGCTGCTGCCCTACGTGGTGCTGACCAACGATCCCCATCCGCCGAGCAACGTGCTGGTCGGCGCCACCATCGGCGACTACGCCGCCATCGCCGCGATGTCGGTGATCCTGCCGGGCGTGACCGTGGGCGAGCGCGCGCTGGTGGCCGCGCACAGCAAGGTGCACCGCGACGTCGCTCCCGACACCGTGGTGGCCGGCAATCCGGCGCAGTTCCTGTGCGACGCCAGCAAGATCCGCCTGAAGGACGGCAGCGGCGATCCGGCCTATCCGTGGACCACGCACTTCAAGCGCGGCTACCCGGCCGAGATCACCGCCGGCTGGGATCTGGCCGATCCGGGTGGCGGCGCCGGCGCCGATACTCCCCGGGCCTAGCCCCGTCCATCATGTCCCAGCAGCTCAGCGCCGCCATGGCCGCCGGCAACATCGCCGAGGCGGCGATGCTGGCGTTTGCGCAGGCCGGACTGGGCGTGCTGTCGATCACCGAGTTGTTCGGCGTGTGCGGCCTGCTGGGCGGGCAGGGCAGGCAGGAGCAGGCCATCGCGCTGTACCGGCTGTGGCTCAGCCGCTGCGACACGCCGCTCAACTACGCCGCGCTGTACAACCTGGCCGTGCTGCTGGCCTCGGCCGGCGACGACCGGGGCGCCGAGCAGTCCTACCGCGACGCGCTGGAGCTCAACCCGGATTTCGCCGAGGCGCGCCTCGGCCTGGGCGGATTGATGGAGCGCAGCCGCCGCCCGGAGGCCGCGCTGACGCTCTGGCACGAGGCGCTGGAGCCGCTCGAGGCGGCCGGCGCCAGCGCGCTGCGGACCCAGCTGCTCAACAACATTGGCCGCCTGTCCGGACTACTGCGCCGCCTCCCGCAGGCCGAGGAGGCGCTGACCCGCAGCCTGTTGCTCGATCCGCGCCAGCCGGCCGTCGCCACGTCCTGGGTGCGGCTGCGCCAGAAGCTGTGCGCCTGGCCGGTGTTCGCGCCGCTGCCGGGACTGGACGCGGCGCAGTTGCTGGACGCGGCGTCGGCGCTGGCCACGCTCAGCGCCAGCGACGATCCGGCGCTGCAGCTGGCGGCGGCGCGCCGCCATGCGGGCGGGAAGGCGCTGCGCGGCGCCGCGCCGCTGGCCGACCGCGCCGGCTACACCCACCGCAGGCTGCGCATCGGCTATTTGGCGCCGGACTTGCGCCCGCCCGCGGTCTCGGCGCCGGCCACCGAACTGTACGCGCTGCATGACCGCGAGCTGGTCGAGGTCTATGGCTTCTGCTGGGCCGACGAGCGGGATCCGGCGCCGCGCCAGCACGTCATCGAGGGCATGGACCATCAGGTGCGCATCGCCGGCATGGACGACCTGCAGGCCGCGCAGCTGATACGCGCGCATGAAATCGACATCCTGGTCGACCTGCACGGCTTGGGCTCGGGCGCCCGGCCCGACATCCTGGCGCACCGCCCGGCGCCGGTGCAGATCGCCTGGCCGGGCTTCCCCGGCAGCAGCGCCATGGACTGCATCGACTACGTGCTGGCCGACGCCTTCGTGCTGCCGCCGGAGCTGGCGCCATACTTCAGCGAGCAGCCGCTGTACCTGCCGCACACCTTCCAGATCAACGGCCGCCGGCGCCCGGTCGGGCCGCGTCCCGGCCGCGCCGCGTGCGGGCTGCCGGAGCACGGCTTTGTGTTCTGCTGCTTCAGCCACAACCACAAGATCACGCCGCCGCAGTTCGCCAGCTGGGCGCGCATCCTGCGGCGGGTACCGGACAGCGTGCTGTGGCTGCAGGCCGACGGCGAGCAGGCGCGCGACAACCTGCGCGTGGCGGCGCTGCGGCATGGGCTGGCGAGCGAGCGGCTGGTGTTCGCCGACCGCGCGCCGCCGGCCGAGCACCTGGCGCGCTGCCAGGCGGCCGATCTGTTCCTCGACACGCTGCCGTTCAACGCCGGCGCCACCGCCGGCGACGCGCTGTGGGCCGGGCTGCCGCTGCTGACCTGCGCCGGGCGCGGTTTCGCGGCGCGGATGACGGGCAGCCTGCTGCACGCGGCCGGGCTGCCGGAGCTGGTCACGCACAGCCGGCAGGACTACGAGGACCAGGCGGTGTCGCTGGCCGTAGCGCCGCGCAAGCTGGGGGCGTTGCGCAAGCGGCTGGCGCGCAACCGCGACAGCTGCGCGCTGTTCGACAGCCCGCGCTTCGTGCGCGACCTCGAGCAGCTGTACCTGCGCGTGGCCCGCGGCACGCTGCGGCGCGCGACGGACCGCCCGCCGCACGGCGACGCCACGCTGCCGCTGGTGAGCATCCTGATCGCCGCCGGCGGCGACGCGGCCGCGGCGGGGCCCGGCAGTGGCGCGCGGGCCGCCACGCGCGCGCGCGCGGCCGCCGACGCGCTCGAACGCACGCTGCGCAGCGCCGTCGGGCAAAGCCATGGCCACGTCGAGATCATCGTCAGCGACAGCAGCAGCGGCGACGCCATCCGCGCCCGCGTCGCGCCATGGCTGGCACGCCACCCGCAGCTGCGCTACAGCCGCGCGCCCGGCCTGGCGCCGGCCGCCAACCTCGACCACTGCCTGGCGCTGTCGCTGGGCCAGTACATCGCCGTGGCCGCGCCCGGCGACACGCTGCGCGCCGACAAGCTCAAACGCATGCTGTCGTTCTACCAGCAGTACCCCGGCATCGGCCTGGTGGCCAGCTGGCGCCAGCCGCAGGACGCCGACGGCAACGACCTGCCCGCCACGCCACCGCTCGGCGTCGAGACCGCGGTCGGCGGCGTCTCGCTGGCCGCCATGCTGCTGTCGGGCGACAGCCCGGCCGGCGCCGCGCTGTGCCATCCCGCCGCGCTGCTGCTGCGGCGCGGCGCCGTCGGCGCCGGCTTCGGCCGCTACCTGGGCCGCCGCTACCACGCCCTGCCCGACGTCGCCACCGCGCTGTCCGCGCTGGCCGGCCGCGCCTGCGTCTACCTGCCGGATGCGCTGTCGACCCGGCGCCTGCCGGCCTCGGCCGCCGACGCGGCCGGACCGAGCCCCGCCAACGCGCTCGAACGCGCGCTCGACCAGCTGCGCCTGTTGTATGACGCCCACGCTCAACAGTTGTTCGCCGCCGAGCCGCAGCACT
Source organism: Duganella sp. GW821-FHT07G03 (assembly GCF_059418605.1). NCBI lineage: Bacteria > Pseudomonadati > Pseudomonadota > Betaproteobacteria > Burkholderiales > Oxalobacteraceae > Duganella > Duganella sp. GW821-FHT07G03. Next base: position 22,686 of record NZ_JBWKQE010000014.1, on the reverse strand, counting down.
TCAAAACCCTGCTGGCCTCGCGTCTCGGCGCCTGCGCCGCGCTGCTGTGCGCCCAGTACGGCGCGCTGTCGCCGCTGGCCGCGCCGCTGCTGGAAGAGCTGCACCAGGTCATGCGCCAGGGCTACCAGTTGCTACTTTCCACCACGCCCTGATTTTTATTTGCGGGACTGCCTATCCATTAGGCTAATGGGCCAAAACGGCCCTTCTTTTCGTTTAGAATACGACGGATGTGGCCGACAATACAGGCTGATCGGAACACATCGACAACGCAGTATCAAACCCAGGGGATAGCATGAAAGCAGTCATTTTGGCAGGCGGCCTGGGCACCAGGCTGAGCGAGGAAACCACTGTCAAGCCCAAGCCCATGGTGGAGATCGGCGGCAAGCCGATCCTGTGGCATATCCTGAAGACCTATTCAACGCACGGCATCAACGATTTCGTGATCTGCTGCGGCTACCGCGGCTACGTGATCAAGGAATTCTTCGCCAACTACTTCCTGCACACATCGGACGTCACCTTCGATCTGCAAAAGAACAGCATGGAGGTGCACGAGCGCCACGCCGAACCGTGGAAGGTCACGCTGGTCGACACCGGCGCCGACACCATGACGGGCGGCCGCATCAAGCGCGTGGCGCCCTATCTGGCGGACGACGAGGCGTTTTGCCTGACCTACGGCGACGGTGTGAGCGACGTGGATATCTCGGCGCTGGTCAAGTTCCACAAGGAGCATGGCAAGCTCGCCACCCTGACGGCGGTGCAGCCGCCGGGCCGGTTCGGCGTGCTGGAAATCGATGGAACCCAGGTCAACAGCTTCCAGGAGAAACCGCCCGGCGAGGGCGGCTGGATCAACGGCGGCTTCTTTGTGTTGTCCCCCAAGGTCATCGACTTGATCGAGGACGACACCACCATCTGGGAACGCGCTCCGCTGCAGACCCTGGCCAAGGACCGCCAGCTGCACGCCTACTACCACGGCAACTTCTGGCAGCCCATGGACACCCAGCGCGACCAGACCTATCTGGAAGGCTTGTGGCAATCCGGCAAGGCGCCCTGGAAGGTATGGAAATGAACCCTGGATTTTGGCAGGGCAAGCGGGTTTTCCTCACCGGCCACACCGGGTTCAAAGGCAGCTGGTTGTCGCTCTGGCTGCAAGCCTTGGGCGCGGAGGTCACGGGCTACGCGCTGCCGCCGCCAACCCGGCCCAGCCTGTTCGAGATCGCCCGTGTCGCGCAGGGCATGCGCTCCCTCACCGGCGACATCCGGGATCTGTCCGGTTTGCAAGCCGCCCTGGCCGCCAGCCGGGCCGAGATCGTGCTGCATCTCGCGGCCCAGCCCCTGGTGCGCTATTCCTACGAGCATCCGGTCGAGACGTATTCGACCAACGTCATGGGGACGGTGCACCTGCTCGAAGCGGTGCGGCAGGCCGGCGGCGTCAAGGCGGTGGTCAACGTCACCACGGACAAGTGCTACGAAAACCGGGAGTGGGACTGGGGTTATCGCGAGGACGAACCCATGGGCGGCTACGACCCCTACAGCAGCAGCAAGGGCTGCTCGGAGTTGCTGACGGCCTCCTATCGCTCTTCGTTCTTCAACCCGGCCGACCATGCCAGACATGGCGTGGCGGTCGCCAGCGCGCGCGCCGGCAACGTCATCGGCGGCGGCGACTGGGCGGCCAACCGCCTGTTGCCGGACATCGTGTCGGCCTTCGGCCGCGGCGTGCCGGTGCAGATCCAGCATACCGCTTCGATCCGGCCATGGCAGCATGTGATGGAGCCGCTGCGCGCCTACCTGATGCTGGCCGAACAGCTGTATGGCGCCGGGCCCCGCTTTGCCCAGGCGTGGAACTTCGGCCCGGAGGACACCGATTGCAAACCGGTCGGCTGGATCGCGGAGGAAATGACGCGACTATGGGGCGGGGGCGCCCAGTGGATCGAGACCAAGGGCAACCTGCCGCACGAGGCCAACTATCTCAAGCTCGACATTTCCAAGGCCCGCAACAAGCTGGGCTGGCAGCCCCACATCCATCTGGGACAGGCGCTCCGCCTGACCACGGAATGGGCCAAGGAATATATCGCCGGCGCCGACATGAGAACGGTGACGCAGCAGCAAATCCGCACCTACCAGAACGAATCAGCTCACCAGAAAGCGAACCAGCCATGAGTACCCCCACCATTACCCGGATTGACCATTGCCGCGCCTGTGGTTGCGCGAACTTGCAGCAGTTCCTGAACTTTCCCGCCATGCCTTTCACGGACGACTTCGTCACGCCGGCCAACCAGGGACGGGAATTTTGCGCCGACATCCCGGTCTATATCTGCCGCGAGTGCATGACGGCGCAGACCCAGCACAACGTCGATGTCGGCGATTATTACGAAGACTATCAGTATTCGGTGGGCGCCTCGGGCAAGGCCAGCGTCTTCATGCGCCTGCTGGCGGAGAACCTGCGGTCCAAATATTATCCGTCCAGGCCGGACGTCAACGTGCTGGAGATCGGCTCTGGCGACGGCGAGCAGCTGCTGGCGTTCCAGAAGACCGGTTGCCGCGTGCTGGGCTACGAGCCGTCGTCGCACCTTTGCAAGGTCGCCGCGGAGAAGGGCGTCTCCAGCATCCAGGGACTGTTCGACGAAAATTCCATCGGCGCCCTGCCGGCGGATTTCCAGCGCATCGACGTGATCATGCTGTCCTATACCTTTGACCACCTGCCCAAGCCCAAGCCTTTCCTGGAAACCTGTTTGCGCTTGTTGAATCCCGAGGACGGCCTGCTGGTGATCGAAATTCATGACCTGGAAAAGATCATCGACCGCCAGGAATACTGCCTGTTCGAACATGAACATTCAATCTACCTGACGGAACAAACCGCGCAGACCCTGTTCGAGCGCGAAGGTTATACCATCATCGATTTCGACCTGGTGCCGGACGAGGACCGGCGCGCCAACTCCCTGATCATCGTCGCGACGCCGAAGTCATCGGCCCGGGCGCAATCGGCCGTGCAGCCGCGCACGCCGGAAAAATTCAAGGACATCGATTTCTATGCCCGGGTCGGCCAGGACATCGCCGCCGGCATCGGCCATCTGGAAGCGTTCATCGACAAATCCACCCAGCAAGGCAAAAAGCTGGCCGGCTATGGCGCCGGGGGGCGTGGCGTGATGACGCTGGCCGCCGTGAAGAACGCCGGCAAACTGGCGTTCCTGATCGACCGCAAGCCCAAGAAGGCGGGCTTGCTGGTGCCGAAATCGCATATCCCGCTGGTCGATATCGCGTACTTCAAGGATCATCCGGTCGACGCCATCCTGGTGTTCAGCTACGGCTATATGGCCGAGATTCAAAAAGAGCTGATTCCTTTGGGTTATGAACCGAGCCAGTTCTACTCCTTGCTCGACGTCCTTTCCGGGAGCCAGTGAAGCATGCCACGCCATGTCGTCATCACCGGGGGAACGGGATTTATCGGCGCCGCCATCGTCCGCGAACTGCTGGCGTCCGGGGCCGCCGTCACGGTCCTGGTCCGCAAGGAGTCGGACCTCGCTCGCCTGGCCGATGTATCCGGTGTCAGGATCGTCAGCTATGTCTCGCTGCATTCGCCGGCCACCATCGCCGCCCTGGCCGGGTCGAAACCGGACGCGTTTGTGCATTGCGCATGGCAGGGGGTGGGCGGGAAGGACAGAAACGAAGCGTTCCAGGTCAAGGACAATCTCACGCTGACACTCGACGCGGTCGATCTGGCGGCGGCCGTCGGCTGCAAGCAATGGGTGGGACTGGGTTCGCAGGCCGAATACGGCAATCAGAACCGGCGCTTGGATGAGAAGGCGGCCCTGCTGCCGACCACCCTGTACGGAAAGTCCAAGCTGGCCGCCGGCATTGCCGCGCTCGCGCTGTGCGAGGCGCGCGGCCTCCACGGCGCATGGCTCCGGGTGTTCTCCACCTACGGGCCGGAAGATGCGCCGGGCTGGTTCATTCCCTACGTGATCCAGGAGTTCCTCGCCGGCCGCAAGCCGGCCCTGACCCAATGCGAACAGCAATGGGACTACCTGTACGTGGCCGACGCGGCGCGCGCAGTGAGCGCGGTCATCGAAAGCGGCGCGCAGGGTGTGTTGAATCTCGGCTCCGGCTCGGCGCGCCCGCTGCGCGATTATGTCGAGGCGATACGCAAGAGCCTGGCGTCGGACCTGGTGCCGGAGTACGGCGCCGTCCCCTATCGCCCCGACCAGGTGATGCACCTGGAGGCCGATACCGGCCGGTTGACGGCACTGACCGGCTGGCAGCCCGAGGTCGGGCTGGAAGCCGGCATCGCCGCCACCGTGGCATACGAACGCAACAGAAACCGCCTTCCAGCGCGGGCCTCGTGACTTCAAGCGAACTATGAATACTATACATTTTGCCAGGGACATCAGGATCACGGCGCTGCAAATGGTCGCACAGGCCAAGGCTTCGCATATCGGGGGGGCGCTGTCCATCGCCGACATCCTGGCCGTGCTCTACAAAGAAGTGCTGCATGTGGATCCCGACGAGCCAGCCCTGCCCTCGCGCGATCGATTCATCCTGAGTAAGGGACATTGCTGTGCCAGCGTCTACGCCGCCCTGGCCTTGCGCAAATTTATTCCGATCGAGGAATTGCAGACCTATGCGCAGAATGGCTCCAGATTGATGTCGCACATCAGCCACAAGGTGCCAGGCGTTGAATTTTCCACCGGCTCGCTGGGACACGGCCTGCCCTTCGGCGTGGGCAAGGCGATGGCGGCCAAGCGGCGCGCGGCGGCATGGCGCACCTTCGTGCTGCTGAGCGACGGCGAACTGGACGAGGGGAGCAACTGGGAAGCGATCATGTTCGCCGCGCATCACCGGCTCGACAACCTGGTCGGCATTGTCGATTACAACAAGCTGCAAAGCCTGGGAACGAATGAAAGCACCCTGCGTCTCGAACCGCTGGCGGAGAAGTTCTCCGCCTTCGGCTGGGCAGTGCGCGAAATCGACGGCCATGATCACGCCGCCTTGCTGCATGCCTTGACGACGCTCCCCTGGGAACCCGGCAAGCCGAGCATGCTCATCGCCCACACCACCAAGGGCAAGGGCGTCAGCTTCATGGAAAACAAGGTCGAATGGCACTACAAGAGCCCGAACGCCACCCAGCTGGCACAGGCAATTAACGAAATCGGATCCACCTCATGAGAAACGCATTTATTGAAGAGCTGGTCGCGCTGGCGGCCATCCACGACAATGTCGCGCTGATCGTCGGCGACCTTGGCTACTCCGTGATCGAGCCCTTCGCAGACCGCTTCCCGGACCGCTTCATCAATGCCGGGGTGGCCGAGCAAAATATGACCGGGCTGGCTGCCGGCATGGCGTCCGAGGGCTATCACGTATTTACCTATTCCATCGCGAACTTTCCGACTTTCCGTTGTGCCGAGCAAATCCGCAATGACATCGCCTACCATCAATTGCCGGTGACGGTGGTCGCGGTGGGTGGCGGGCTCGCTTACGGCGCGCTCGGCTATTCCCACCATGCGGTGCAGGACTACGCGCTGCTGCGCTCCATGCCGAATATGCTGATCGCGGCGCCCGGCGATCCGATGGAAGTGCGCGCCTGCATGCGCTATCTGGTGAACCATCCCCAACCCTCCTATCTGCGCCTGGGCAAGGCTGGCGAACCCTGTTTTCACAGCGAAGTACCGGAGGTTGCGCCCGGCAAGTGGCTGGCCACTCCGCGCGTCGGCGCGCATGCCGGGAGCGCCACGATACTGACGACCGGCGCGACGCTGGAGCTTGGCATGCAGCTCGCCGCGCAGGAAGCCTTCGCGGATTGCTCCGTGCACAGTCTGCCGCTCTGGGGAAGCCGTTACAAACCCATGCAGATCGAGTCGTGCGCGCATTTGGATGAAATTATCACGCTCGAGGACCATCTCGTCGACGGCGGCTTTGGTTCCTGGATGATGGAGGCCTTGTCGCCGGCTGGACGCGCTGGCATCGTCTTGCAAAGCGGCCTGTCGCCGGATGTCTGCGCGATGGTCGGCACCCAGGCCTCGCTGAACGCCGCGGGCAAATTGGGGCAGGTATCGCGGCGATCCAAGGCTGGGTGAGTGCTCCGCCATCCCGCCCGGACAGAAGTCAATTTTACGATAGGTGATTTTCCATGAACTCCTCAGGTATTTTATTATCCATCTGCATACCTACCTACAATCGTTCCGGCTTCTTAAGGAAGACACTGGAGAGCATTAGCTGTCAGGATGCATTTCTCAGCACAGAAGAAATCGAAGTCATCATCTCGGATAATGTCTCGACCGATGACACCCAGGACGTGGGCCAGGAATTCGAACAGAAATTCCCCGGCAAGGTTAAGTATTTCAAGAACGAGACAAATGTCGGCACGGAACTGAATCTGGAGCGGGTCTTGTCCAGGGGCACCGGCGCCTGCCTGAAGCTCCACAACGACAATCTGTTCGTCAAGGATGGAAGTCTTGCTGAACTGGTTAAAGTGATCAAAGCGACCGAAGCTGAAAAACCGGTCCTTTTCTTTACAAATGGCAATAACAACGTCAACGGCGGGCAGCTGACGATTTGCAATAACCTCGACGAATTCGTCAAGGCCGCGTCGTACTTCACGACCTGGATGGGGGGATTTTGCATCTGGCGCGACGATTTCCGGGCGATCCCCGACTTCACCGCCAGCGCGAAAACCCAGCTGATCCAGACCGACATCCTGTTCCGGTTGATGGAAAAGGGCAAGCGCGCCATCGTGTTCTATGACGCCTATTTCACCAGCATGGTCGGCGGAAAAATAGGTGGCTACAATATCGCCCAGGTTTTTGGCAAGAATTACCTGGCCTTCCTGAAGAAGTATCTGGCCATGGGCCTGCTGACGGACGCCACCTATCAGCTGGAAAAAAAGATAATATTAATCAGGCATATCATCCCCTTCTATTTCGACAAAAAGAATGGCTTCCACAAGAATGGATTCTTCATCCATATGCAGGACTATCTGCATGACGACTATTTCTACGAGGCGATCGAAGGCCTGATTTTGTCCGACGACAGCGCCACGCCGGCGCCGGCCGCGCCAGCGGCGCCCGCTCCCGACCAGGTGCGGAAGATGGAGATCGCGGACCACTGGCGGCGCCTGAACGCCCACAACGAGGTGAGCATCACCGACTGGCGTGGTGTCATCAACTTCAACAAGGTGACGGCAGGCCGGCGATCCTACGGCGGCCTGACCTTGTGGGCGTTCGGCGCGAAGGATGAGAGTTTAACCATCGGCAACTTCGTGTCGATTGCCGACGACGTGAAGTTTCTGCTGGGCGGCAACCACCCGTATCAGGGATTGTCGACTTTTCCATTCTTAACCAAATACTTCGCCACGCTGGAGTCGGGGTCCAAGGGCCCTATCGTGGTGAAGGACGATGTCTGGATCGGCTACAACTCCACCATCCTGTCCGGCGTGACCATCGGCCAGGGCGCGATTGTCGCCGCAGGCAGCCTGGTCACCCGGGATGTCGCGCCCTACAGCATCGTCGGCGGCAATCCGGCAAAGCTGATCAAAAACCGCTTCGATCAACAAGTCATCGACAAGCTGCTCCAGGTCGACTTTGCCAAGCTGAGCGATGAAATCATCCTGAACAACAGAGACACCCTGTATCAGGAATTGACGGCAGAAAATGTCGACGATGTGCTGAGTAAATTGAGTTTGCCGTAAGCCTTACCTATCCTAAACCACTGCAGGGAAAAATTATGCTGTTATCCATAGAAAACGGGTTCGCGGATCGCAAGATGGAAGTTGATCGCCAAGTTATCAAACGCATCATCAAAGCCTATAACTTGTCGAAGGCCGCGCAAAAAAACGCCGGTGAGGAATATCAAGTCGGCTATATGTGGCTGCCCATCTATGAAGGCTACATGAAAGAGATCATGGCGGCCTTGTCCAGTGAAAATGTAGACGCTGTGGCTAAAATTTACAGCAACTTCTTCCGCGAGCGTTGCAGCGTCGGGCTGCATGGCATGCCAGTCGACATGTTCACCGACTATTTTTCCGGCTCCATCACCGACGACGCCAAGGGAAAATATGTCGCCGACCTGATGCACCGCTTTAACATATGGATCGCGTCGATCGGCAAGACCATGCCGATCACCGCCCTCAACGCGCCGGATGTCGGGAATCCCTACGGCTGCTTTATTGAAGGCAATTTCTATCGCGCAGGTTGCGATTATCAGCATTATTACGCGACGATGATCAGCCGCCTGGTGCAGGGACCGAAGCATAAGTTCGTCCTGGAGATTGGCGGTGGATTTGGCGGCCTGGCCTACTTCATGATACGGGACAATCCCGACGTGACTTACATCGACGTGGATTTACCTGAAAACATGGCCTTGGCCGCGTTCTTCCTCCTGAGCGGAGCGCCAGACAAGAAAATCGGGCTCTACGGCGAAGTCGACCTGGAAAAGGACGACCTCAGCAAATATGACGCCTTGATCCTGCCTAACTTTGCGATTCAGGAAATAAAAAACAATACGATAGACCTCTGCTTCAATTCATACAGCCTGTCGGAAATGCCCATGAGTACGGTAACGAACTACATGGGGCACTTCAATCGTATTTCCTCAAAATTCATCTATCACATCAATCACACCAGCGTCGGTGGCATCAAGGCCGATGAGTTCGCGATCGATTATGAAAAATTCGAACTGATCTCGCGCGCGCCCGCCCTCTGGGGCCAGGCGTGCAATCCGAAAATGGATGAGTACGAGTTTTTGTACAAGGCTAAAAACGTCTCGTTCTAGCACTGTCGACGCGGCCCGCGCGGATCGCGGGCCGCGGTGACGATCATGGCTCGCGGATCGATTCGTCCAGCGCCCGCGTCAGCGGGTACAGCAGGTAGGACATCACGGTGCGGTGGCCCACCACCACTTCGGCCGACACCGTCATGCCCGGCAGCAGCTGGGCGCCGTCGGTCATCTTCTTCAGCTTGCCCGTGTAGGGAATCCGGCTCAGGTAGTAGGCATCGAGCCCGCCGCCGTTCTTGTCGGCCGCCTCGCGCTTGAACGAATCCTGGCTGACGGTGCGCACTTTGCCCTCCAGCATGCCGTGCTGCTGGAACGAAAACGCGTCGACCTTGATGTGGGCCAGCGCGCCCGGCTTGATGTAGCCGATGTCGAGCGAATCGATCTGCACTTCGGCCTCCAGCTGGGCGCCCAGCGGCACCAGGGTGAACAGCGGCTCGGCCTCACGCACGATGGAGCCCACCGACAGCTTGCCGATCTCCAGCACCACGCCGTCGGCCGGCGCCAGCATGTGGATCGCCTTGGCGCGCTTGTCGGCCTTGGACAGTTGCTCGGCGACGCCGTCGCGGTCGCGCGTGGCGCTCAGCAAGTCCTCCATGGCCTTCTGGCGCCAGCTCTTGTCGAACGCGGCGCGTTCGGACTGGGCCGAGGCCAGCTCGCTGGCCATCTCGACCGCCTTGTTGCGCTGCAGGTCCATGTCGCGCTCGACTTCGAGGCGGCGGTCGCGCGCTTCCAGCAAATGCATCTTGGCGCCGAACTGCTCGGCCATCAGCTGCTCCTGCATGGCTTCCACCTCGCGCAGCGACTTGACGCGCTGGGCCAGGATCACCTGGTCGTGCTTGTTGGTTTCCAGCCCGGCCTTCAGGCGCGCGATGTTCTGGTCCATCTTGTTCTTCTGCGCTTCGAAGTTGCCTTTGCGTTCGGTCGACAACTGCGCCTGCAACAGGCTGTCGGCGCTCGAGCCGCTGCCGGTGACGGCGCCCGGCTGGCCGGCCAGCTCGGCGCGCAGGCCGGCGGCCTGGGTGTTGAGGCTGTCGAGCCGCACGCGCAGCTGCTGCTCGTCGGCGGCGGTGAAGGTCGGGTCCAGCGTGGCCAGCACCTGGCCTTTTTTCACCACCTGGCCGACCCGCACGTCGATGCTCTGGATGATGGAGGTGTCGAGCGGCTGCACCACGATATTGGGCAGCGGATTGACCAGGCGGCCGTGGGCCACCACGATCTTCTCCACCGGCGAGACGCTGGCCCAGACGATGAAGAACACGAACGCGGCCAGCATCACGTGCAGCGTGAGGCGCACGAACCGGGGCAGCGGGCCGCGCTCGATGGCGTCCGCATCGGGCAGGAAGGCGATTTCGGTTTCGTCCTTGCGGCGCCGCTTGAAGCTTAGAGGTGACTTGTTTGCTGGTTCCATAGGTGCTGGTAAGTGTCGCTACTGATGAGCAGTTCTTCGTGGCGGCCGGCATCGACCAGCCGGCCCTGTTGCATGACCATGATCTTGTCGGCGTTGACCAGGGTCGACAGGCGGTGCGAGATCATCACCACCGTGCGGCCCACCGCGATGCGCGACAGGTTGCTGATGAAGATGGCCTCCGACTCCGGGTCCAGCGCCGAGGCGGCCTCGTCGAGGATCAGGATGCGCGGCTTGGCCACCAGGGTGCGGGCGATCGACAGCCGCTGCTTCTGGCCGCCGGACAGGTTGGAGGCGTTCTCCTCGAGCACGGTGTCGTAGCCCAGCGGCAGGCGCTCGATGAACTCGTCGGCGCCGGCCGCGGCGGCGGCCTCGACCAGCTCCTCGAAGGTGGCGTCGGGCTTGGTCACCGACAGGTTCTCGCGCACCGTGCCGCGGAACAGGAAGTTCTCCTGCAACACCACGCCGATCTGGCGCCGCAGGTGCGACAGCTCGATCTCGCGGGCGTCGATGCCGTCGAAGCGGACGATGCCCTCCTGCACCGGGTAGAGGCCCTGGATCAGCTTGGTCAGGGTGGTCTTGCCGGAGCCGGAGCGGCCGACGATGCCCACCACCGTGCCCGGCTCGATGGTGAAGCGGGCCTTGTCCAGCGCCATCGCCTGCGCGCCGGGGTAGCGGAAGGTGACGTCGTCGAAGCGGATCTCGCCCTGCAGGATGGGGCGCAGGCCGTTGGCGCCGGCGCGGCCCTCGGGCGCGCGGTTCATCACCTCGCCCAGCATGCGCACCGACAGCGCGGTCTCCTGGTATTCGTTGACCAGGCCGACGATGGAGATCAGCGGCTGCGTGACGCGGCCCGACAGCATCTGGAAGGCGATCAGCGCGCCCACCGACAGCGTGCTGTCGAACACGTCGGCCGCGCCCACCACGATCAGCATCACCGGCAGCAGCTTGCCGAGGAAGTCGGTGACGGCGTTGCCGGCGATCGAGATCTGGCCGACCCGGAAGTGCATGGTGATGGCCTCGGCCGAGCGCTGGTCCCAGATGCGGCGCTGCGACGGCTCGATCGCCAGCGCCTTGACGGTGCGCATGCCGTGGATGGTCTCGACCAGCATGCCCTGGCGCTGGCCCTCGGCCGAGTACAGCGCGTTGAGGCGGCGCTGGAAGGTCGGCACCATGGCCATCACCACCGCCGCGATCATGCCGGCGAACAGCAGCACGATCATGGCCAGCTTGAACGAGTAGCTGAACAGAATCGGCACGAACACCAGCAGCGCGATCAGGTCGAGCGCGGTGAAGAACAGCCGGCCGGTCAGGAAGCTGCGGATCTTTTCCAGCTGCTGCATGTGGCGCGTGACCACGCCGGCGCTGGTGGTTTCAAAAAAGTCGATCGGCAGCGACAGCAGGTGGCTGAACACGCGGCGCGTCAGGCGCATGTCGATCTTGTTGGAGGCGGCCAGGGTCAGCGTCTGGCGCAGGAAGCCGAAGGTGGCGTCGAACAGCAGCGCGGCGATGATGCCCACCGCCAGCACCTGCAGCGTGGTCACGCTCTGGTGGGTCAGCACCTTGTCGATCACCAGCTGGAAGAAGATCGGCGAGGCCAGCGCCAGCAGCTGCATCGCGATGGCGGCGATGAAGATGTCGCGGAACGCCGCTTTCTGTTTCAGGATCTCGGGGATGAACCAGCGCAGGCCGAACGGCTGGTTGGGGTCGTTCAACTTGTGCTGGCGTTTGATGAACAACACCTCGCCGTGCCAGCGCTGCTCGAAGTCGGCGCGGCCGACCATCACCACGGCGGCGTTGGCGTTGACGGGATTGAGCACGGCGACCTGGTCCTCGGCCCCGTTCTCTCCGGGCTTGACGCCGACCGCGATCACCATGTTGCCGTCGACCAGGCGCGCCATCAGCGGGAACACGCCGCCCTGCGCCATCAGGCGCGACCAGGTCAGCTGGTCGGCCTTGGCCTTGAGGCCGATGTCCGAGGCGATCCGCAGCAGCGCGCCGGTGCCTGGTTCCTCGGCGCGCAACGCATAGTCGTCGATCAGGCGTTCCGGATTGATTTGCAGACCGTGATGCTGCGCGATCGCTGTCAGACACTGGATCGCGGTATGGGGAAATTTATCGTGCATAGGCCTGATGAATGGGAAAGAGCTGGGAAAAGCTTGCATTAGCGCACTATCGTGCCAGCCTTCGGATTCTAACCCAGCATAGTGTTTCCGGGAGGTTTTTGTGTGGCGCAAACACAGCGCAATTTACCTTGTTGTTCGGGGCATAAAAAAAACGGCAAGGCCCGCAGGCCTTGCCGTTCTTGCTGTCGCTATGAAAGCTGCTTACTTGGCAGCCAGGAAGCCCTGGTGGTTGCCGCCTTGCAGTGCTTTCAGGCGCAGCGTTTCCTCGCTTGCAGCCGAGTTGGTCGTCGCGGTCAGCTTGTTGTCGTAATTGCTGATCGCGTCGGCCATCGCCGCCACCGCCGTGTTGACGCTGTTCGGCACTTCCAGCTTGGCCGTGGTGGTGGTCGCTGCCGCCGCCGCGTCAAAGCTCGACATCGCCGAGGCCAGGCCGCTCACCGAGGTGGTCAGGCTGGTCGTGGCCGCGCCGGTCTGGAACCAGACGTCCGCTGCCGCGTGGCTGGCGCCGTCGGCGGTCTCGTAGGTCGAGGTGATACCGACGATGTTGCCGTTGTTGAGCGAGGCGTCTTGCTTGGCATCGAGGTTCAGCTTGGTGATGCCCAGCGATGCCAGCGATTTCAGCTCGTCGGCCTGGCTGACGCCGTCCGCGTTGCCATCCACCCACACACGCAGGTCGCCGAACGCGCTGTCCTTGGCGTCGACCACACCGTCGCCGTTGGTGTCGAGCTCGTTCAACGCGGCGTAGCCGTTGGTCGCCTTCTGACCGTTGGCCAGCGTGGTGCCCGAACCGAACAACTCGCCGCCGTCGTTGATCACGCCGTCGTGGTTGCGGTCCAGGGCCAGCAGGCCGTCGCCACCGCCGGCCCAGCCGGTGTTGACCTTGGTGCCGGTGGCGTTCAGATCGAAGTTCACGCCAGCCGACAGGCCCAGGGTGTTGATGCCGTCGCCGTTCAGGTCGAGCACGATCGGGGTGCCGAGCGGCGAAGGCAGGGCGTTGATCTGGTCGGTCGTCAGGCCCGGCACCTGGGCGCTGGTGATGGAGCAGATCTGGGTCGTGGTCATCGAGTGGATCTGGTCGGTCGTCAGCTTGGAGATCTGCAGCGTGCTCAGGGCCTGGATCGCCGTGGTGCGCAGCGCACGCAGGTCGTTGGTCTCGATCACCGAGATCTGGTCGGTGGTCAGGGCCTGGGCCTGGGCCGAGGTCATGGCGTTGAACTGGGCCGTGGTCATGCCAACGATCTGGTCGGTGGTGAGCGCCTTGACCTGGGCGGTGGTCAGCGCCGCCAGCGACGAGGTCTTCAGCGCGGCCACGTCCTCGGTGCCGAGCACCGCGACCGCGTTGGTCGACAGCGCCGCCACCTGGGCCGAGCTCAGCACCGCGACCTGGGCGCTGGTCAGCGCCACCACCTGGTCGGTGCTCAGGCCGGCCGACAGCACGCTGGTGCCGAGCGCGGCGACCTGGGCGGTCGACAGCGCGGTGAGCTGGTCGGTGGTCAGACCCACGCTCTGCGCGGTGCGCAGGGCGGCGATCATCGAGGTCTTCAAGGCGCCCACATCGGCGGTCTCGATCGCGGCGATGGAGTTGCTCGACAGCGCACCGAACTGATTGGTGCTGAACGCGCCGATCTGGCTCGCGGTCAGCGCCACCACCTGGTCGGTGGTCAGGCCGGCCGACAGGCTGTTGGTGCTCAGCGCGCCGATCTGCGCCGTGGTCAGGCTGGTCACCTGGCCGGTGGTCAGCGCGCCCATCTGGTTGGTCGACAGGGTCGCGATGTTGGCGGTCTTGAGCGCCACCAGATCAGCCGTCTCCAGCGCAACGATGTCGTTGGTCGACAGCGCGGTGGCCTGGGCGGTGGTCAGCGCGCCGGCCTGGGCGGTGGTCAGCGCCACCACCTGGTCGGTGGTCAGCGCCGTGACCTGGTTGGTCGACAGGCTGCCGATGACCGAGGTCTTCAGCGCGGCGAAGTCGGCCGTCTCCAGGGCCACGATGTCGTTGGTCGACAGCGCGGTGGCCTGGGCGGTGCTCAGCGTGGCGGCCTGGGCGGTGGTCAGCGCCACCACCTGGTCGGTGGTCAGCGCCGCGACGCTGGCGGTGGTGATGGCGGCCACCTGCGACACGGTCAGGTTGGACAGCTGGTCGGTGGTCAGGGCCTTGAGCTGGTTGGTGGTCAGGGCCGCGATCAGACTGGTCTTCAGGCCGACGATGTCGGCGGTCTCGATCGCCGCGATGTCGTTGGTCGACAGCGCGCCGAACTGGGCGGTGTTGAGGGCGCCGAACTGGGCCGAGCTCATCGCCACGATCTGGTCGGTGGTCAGGCCGGTCACCTGGCTGGTGGTCAGCGCGCCAACCTGGCCGGTCGACAGCGCGTGGATGCCGTCGGTGGTCAGGGCGCCGATCTGGTTGGTCGACAGCGAGGCGATCACGGCCGTCTTGAGCGCGGCCACGTCGGCCGTCTCCAGCGCGACGATGTCGTTGGTCGACAGCGCGCTGGCCTGGCTGGTGCCCAGCGCGCCGGCCTGGGCGGCGGTCAGCGCCACCACCTGGTCGGTGGTCAGCGCCGTGACCTGGTTGGTCGACAGGCTGCCGATGACCGAGGTCTTCAGCGCGGCGAAGTCGGCCGTCTCCAGGGCCACGATGTCGTTGGTCGACAGCGCGGTCGCCTGGGCGGTGCTCAGCGCGCCGGCCTGGGCCGTGGTCAGCGCCACCACCTGGTCGGTGGTCAGGGCCGCGATGTTGGCGGTCGAGATGGCGGCCACCTGCGACACGGTCAGGTTGGACAGCTGGTCGGTGGTCAGGGCCTTGAACTGGTTGCTGGTCAGGGCGCCGATGATGCTGGTCTTCAGGCCGACGATGTCGGCGGTCTCGATCGCGGCGATGTCGTTGGTCGACAGCGCGTTGAACTGGGCCGTGTTGAAGGCGCCGAACTGGGCCGAGCTCATCGCCACGATCTGGTCGGTGGTCAGGCCGGTCACCTGGCTGGTGGTCAGCGCGCCCACCTGGCCGGTCGACAGGGCGTGGATGTGATCGGTGCTCAGGGCGCCGATCTGGTTGGTGCTCAGCGCGGCGATCACGGCGGTCTTGAGCATCGCCACGTCGGCCGTCTCCAGTGCCACGATGTCGTTGGTCGACAGCGCGCTGGCCTGGCTGGTGCCCAGCGCGCCGGCCTGGGCGGTGGTCAGCGCCACCACCTGGTCGGTGGTCAGCGCCGCGACCTGGTTGGTCGACAGGCTGCTGATGACCGAGGTCTTCAGCGCGGCGAAGTCGGCCGTCTCCAGGGCGACGATGTCGTTGGTCGACAGCGCGGCCGCCTGGGCGGTGCTCAGCGCGCCGGCCTGGGCCGTGGTCAGCGCCACCACCTGGTCGGTGGTCAGGGCCGCGATGTTGGCGGTCGAGATGGCGGCCACCTGCGACACGGTCAGGTTGGACAGCTGGTCGGTGGTCAGGGCCTTGAACTGGTTGCTGGTCAGGGCGCCGATGATGCTGGTCTTCAGGCCGACGATGTCGGCGGTCTCGATCGCGGCGATGTCGTTGGTCGACAGCGCGTTGAACTGGGCCGTGTTGAAGGCGCCGAACTGGGCCGAGCTCATCGCCACGATCTGGTCGGTGGTCAGGCCGGTCACCTGGCTGGTGGTCAGCGCGCCAACCTGGCCGGTCGACAGGGCGTGGATGTGATCGGTGCTCAGGGCGCCGATCTGGTTGGTGCTCAGCGCGGCGATCACGGCGGTCTTGAGCACCGCCACGTCGGCCGTCTCCAGCGCCACGATGTCGTTGGTCGACAGCGCGCTGGCCTGGCTGGTGCCCAGCGCGCCGGCCTGGGCGGTGGTCAGCGCCACCACCTGGTCGGTGGTCAGCGCCGCGACCTGGCTGGTCGACAGGCTGCTGATGACCGAGGTCTTCAGCGCGGCGAAGTCGGCCGTCTCCAGGGCCACGATGTCGTTGGTCGACAGCGCGGCAGCCTGGGCGGTGCTCAGCGCGCCGGCCTGGGCCGTGGTCAGCGCCACCACCTGGTCGGTGGTCAGCGCCGCGATGTTGGCGGTCGAGATGGCGGCCACCTGCGACACGGTCAGGTTGGACAGCTGGTCGGTGGTCAGGGCCTTGAACTGGTTGCTGGTCAGGGCGCCGATGATGCTGGTCTTCAGGCCGACGATGTCGGCGGTCTCGATCGCGGCGATGTCGTTGGTCGACAGCGCGTTGAACTGGGCCGTGTTGAAGGCGCCGAACTGGGCCGAGGTCATCGCCACGATCTGGTCGGTGGTCAGGCCGGTCACCTGGCTGGTGGTCAGCGCGCCCACTTGGGCGGTGGACAGCACCTGGATGTCATTGGTGCTCAGGGCGCCGATCTGGTTGGTGCTCAGCGCGGCGATCACGGCGGTCTTGAGCACCGCCACGTCGGCCGTCTCCAGCGCCACGATGTCGTTGGTCGACAGCGCGGTGGCCTGGGCGCTGGTCAGCGCGCCGGCCTGGGCGGTGGTCAGCGCCACCACCTGGTCGGTGGTCAGCGCCGCGACCTGGTTGGTCGACAGGCTGCCGATGACCGAGGTCTTCAGCGCGGCGAAGTCGGCCGTCTCCAGGGCGACGATGTCGTTGGTCGACAGCGCGGCCGCCTGGGCGGTGCTCAGCGTGGCGGCCTGGGCGCTGGTCAGCGCCACCACCTGGTCGGTGGTCAGCGCCGCGATGTTGGCGGTGGTGATGGCGGCCACCTGCGACACGGTCAGGTTGGACAGCTGGTCGGTGGTCAGGGCCTTGAGCTGGTTGGTGGTCAGGGCCGCGATCAGGCTGGTCTTCAGGCCGACGATGTCGGCGGTCTCGATCGCCGCGATGTCGTTGGTCGACAGCGCGCCGAACTGGGCGGTGTTGAAGGCGCCGAACTGGGCCGAGGTCATCGCCACGATCTGGTCGGTGGTCAGGCCGGTCACCTGGCTGGTGGTCAACGCACCCACTTGCGCGGTGGACAGCACCTGGATGTCATTGGTGCTCAGGGCGCCGATCTGGTTGGTCGACAGCGAGGCGATCACGGCGGTCTTGAACGCGGCCAGGTCGGCCGTCTCCAGCGCCACGATGTCGTTGGTCGACAGCGCGCTGGCCTGGCTGGTGCCCAGCGCGGCGGCCTGGGCGGTGGTCAGCGCCACCACCTGGTCGGTGGTCAGCGCCGCGACCTGGTTGGTCGACAAGCTGCTGATGACCGAGGTCTTCAGCGCGGCGAAGTCGGCCGTCTCCAGGGCCACGATGTCGTTGGTCGACAGCGCGGCCGCCTGGGCGGTGCTCAGTACGGCGGCCTGGGCGCTGGTCAGCGCCACCACCTGGTCGGTGGTCAGCGCCGTGATGTTGGCGGTCGAGATGGCGGCCACCTGCGACACGGTCAGGTTGGACAGCTGGTCGGTGGTCAGGGCCTTGAACTGGTTGCTGGTCAGGGCGCCGATGATGCTGGTCTTCAGGCCGACGATGTCGGCGGTCTCGATCGCGGCGATGTCATTGGTCGACAGCGCGTTGAACTGGGCCGTGTTGAAGGCGCCGAACTGGGCCGAGGTCATCGCCACGATCTGGTCGGTGGTCAGGCCGGCGATCTGGGTGGTGGTCATGGCGGCCATCTGGCCGCTGGACAGGGCGTTGATGTCGTTGGTGCTCAGCGCGCCGACCTGGTTGGTCGACAGCGCGGCGATCACGGCGGTCTTGAGCGCGGCCACGTCGGCCGTCTCCAGCGCCACGATGTCGTTGGTCGACAGCGCGGTGGCCTGGGCGCTGGTCAGCGCGCCGGCCTGGGCGGTGGTCAGCGCCACCACCTGGTCGGTGGTCAGCGCCGCGACCTGGTTGGTCGACAGGCTGCCGATGACCGAGGTCTTCAGCGCGGCGAAGTCGGCCGTCTCCAGGGCGACGATGTCGTTGGTCGACAGCGCTGCCGCCTGGGCGGTGCTCAGCGTGGCGGCCTGGGCGCTGGTCAGCGCCACCACCTGGTCGGTGGTCAGCGCCGCGACGCTGGCGGTGGTGATGGCGGCCACCTGCGACACGGTCAGGTTGGACAGCTGGTCGGTGGTCAGGGCCTTGAGCTGGTTGGTGGTCAGGGCCGCGATCAGGCTGGTCTTCAGGCCGACGATGTCGGCGGTCTCGATCGCCGCGATGTCGTTGGTCGACAGCGCGCCGAACTGGGCGGTGTTGAGGGCGCCGAACTGGGCCGAGGTCATCGCCACGATCTGGTCGGTGGTCAGGCCGGCCATCTGGGTGCTGGTCATGGACGCGAACTGGGCGCTCGACAGCGCGTGGATGCCGTCGGTGGTCAGGGCGCCGATCTGGTTGGTCGACAGCGAGGCGATCACGGCCGTCTTGAGCGCGGCCACGTCGGCCGTCTCCAGCGCGACGATGTCGTTGGTCGACAGCGCGCTGGCCTGGCTGGTGCCCAGCGCGGCGGCCTGGGCGGCGGTCAGCGCCACCACCTGGTCGGTGGTCAGCGCCGCGACCTGGCCGGTCGACAGCGAGCCGATGACAGCGGTCTTCAGCGCGGCGAAGTCGGCCGTCTCCATGGCGACGATGTCGTTGGTCGACAGCGCGGCCGCCTGGGCGGTGCTCAGCGTGGCGGCCTGGGCGCTGGTCAGCGCCACCACCTGGTCGGTGGTCAGCGCCGCGACGCTGGCGGTGGTGATGGCGGCCACCTGCGACACGGTCAGGTTGGACAGCTGGTCGGTGGTCAGGGCCTTGAGCTGGTTGGTGGTCAGGGCCGCGATCAGGCTGGTCTTCAGGCCGACGATGTCGGCGGTCTCGATCGCGGCGATGTCGTTGGTCGACAGCGAGGCGAACTGGGCGGTGCTGAGGGCGCCGAACTGGGCCGAGCTCATCGCCACGATCTGGTCGGTGGTCAGGCCGGTCAGCTGGGCGGTGGTGGTGGCGGCCACCTGCGCGGTCGACAGCGCGCCGATCTGGTTGGTGGTCAGGGCGCCGACCTGGTTGCTCGACAGCGCAGCGATGGCGGCGGTCTTGAGCGCGGCCACGTCGGCCGTTTCCATGTTGGCGACCTGGTCGGTGGTCAGCGCGGCGGCCTGGGCGCTGGTCAGCGCGCCGGCCTGGGTCGTGGTCAGGGCCACCACCTGGTCGGTGGTCAGGGCCTTGACCTGGTTGGTGGTGAGGGCGCCGATGACCGAGGTCTTCAGGGCCTGCAGGTCGGCCGTCTCCATGGCGGCGATCTGGCTGGTGCCCATGTTGGACACCTGCGCGGAGCTCAGCACGGCGGCCTGGGCGCTGCTCAGCGCCACCACCTGGTCGGTGGTCAGGGTGCCGATGCTGGCGGTGGGGATGGCGGCGATCTGGGCGCTGTTGAGCGCGCCGATCTGGTCGGTGGTCAGGGCCACCAGCTGCGCGGTGCGCAGCGAGGCGAACACGGCGGTTTTGAGGGCGCCGATGTCGGCGGTCTCGATCGCGGCGATGCTGTTGGTCGACAACGCGCCAGCCTGCGCGCTGTTCAGCACGCCCACCTGGCTGGACGACAGCGCCACCACCTGGTCGGTGGTCAGGCCGCTGGCCAGGTCGGCGGTGCTCAGCGCGCCCACCTGGGCGGTGGTCATCACGCTCACCTCGACGGTGCTCAGCGACGACACCTGGGCCGTGCTCAGGGCGGCGATGCCGGCCGTCTTCAGGGCCACGAAGTCGGCCGTTTCCAGGGTCGACAGCACATTGGTGCTCAGCGCGCCCACTTGCGCGCTGCCCAGGGCGCCGGCCTGCGCCACGGTCAGGGCCACGCCTTGGTCGGTGGTCAGCGCGCCCAGCTGGGCGGTGGTCAGGCCCGTGATGGACGAGGTCTTCAGGGCGGCGAAATCGGCCGTCTCCAGCGCGGCGACCGAGTTGGTCGACAGCGCGGCCACCTGGGCCGACGACAGCTGCGCCACCTGGTTCGAGGACAGCGCCACAGTCTGGTCGGTGGTCAGCGCGACCGACAGCTGGGCGGTGGTGAAGGCGCCGACCTGGGCCGTGGTGAAGGCCCCGATCTGGTCCGTGGTGAACGCCCGGAACTGGGCGGAATTGAGCGCCGCAATATCAGAGGTGGCCAGCGCCGCTATCGAAGCCGTCGACAGTGCTGCGATCTGGTCAGTTGAAAAACTGGTTACGAGGCTCATTTCCATTCTCCTTGGGGTGCCGCACTGTTCTAGACGGACGAAGGTCGGAGCCCACGGGAATCATTTCCCCCCGGCTCCAACGTTAAATTGGGTACCACTTGCTATTTTGCTACGGAATTGCTTGAGTTAAACGCGAGAAAAGCGCTGGACTTTAGTTCTTAACGTCAATATCCAAGCCAACTTTAGGATACCAGCACCGGGATTTTTCCTACCGTTAACATTTTTATTGCTTGGCACCATCACATAGTTTTGGTTAATCGGTGACGGAAACCCCTGCGCCGGCAGCCGTCCTGAACGTACAAAGCGACAAATTTACTGAGTACATTAAAATTTTTTGTTTACTACGCGCAACGCGTATGCATTCCACGACACTTGCATTTCGCTACGAAAAACCGGGTCCGGAGGGCAAAACGGCAGGGCCTAAGCCCTGCCGTTCCTGCCGTGCTACGGATCCGTCTTACTTGGCCGGTGAGGCCAGGAAGCCGTGGCCGCCCTGCGATTGCAGCGCTTTCAGGCGCAGCTCGCTGTCGGTGGCCGCCTGGGTCTCGGCGCCCAGCGGCTTGTCGCTGAACTGCTTGATGGCGTCGGCCAGCTGGGCGACGTTGCTGCCGACCGCGCCCGGCAGGTCCAGCCTGGCGCTGGCCGGGGCCGCCGCGGCGCCGCCGGCAAAGCTGGACAGCGCCTGGGCCAGGCCGCTGACGTTGCCGCTCAGCTTGCTGACCGGCGTGGTGGCGAACCACACGTCGGCCGCCGCGTGGGTGGCGCCGTCGGCGGTCTCGAAGGTCGAGCTCAGACCCAGGATGTTGCCGTTGTTGACCGCGCCGTCCTGCTTGACGTCCAGGTTCAGCTTGGTGATGCCCAGCGCCTGCAGCGACTTGAGCTCGTCGGCCTGGCTGACGCCGTCGGCGTTGCCGTCGACCCAGACGCGCAGGTCGGCGAAGGCGCTGTCCTTGGCGTCGATGGTGCCGTCGCCGTTGGTGTCCAGCTCGGCCATGGCCTGGTAGCCGGTGGCGGCCTTCTGGCCGTTGGCCAGCGTGGTGCCCGAACCGAACAGCTCGCCGCCGTCGTTGATGACGCCGTCGTGGTTGCGGTCCAGCGCCAGCAGGCCGTCGCCGCCGGCGATCCAGCCGGTGTTGACCTTGTTGCCGTTGGCCAGCAGGTCGAACTGCACGCCCTGGCCCAGTGCGGTGGTTTGCACGCCGTTGCCGTTCAGGTCCAGCGCGATCGGGGTCAGGTAGGACAGCGCGTGGGTCTGGTCGGTGCTCATCGCGTGCACCTGGTCGCTGCTCAGCGCGTGCAGTTGCGCCGAGGTCATCGCGTGCACCTGGTTGGTGGTCAGCGAGGCCACTTCGGCCGTGCGCAGGCTGGCGATCTGGCGGGTGCTCAGCGCGGCGAACGCGGCGGTGCTCAGCGCCACCACGTCGGCGGTGTCGAGCGCGGCCAGCGCGTTGGTCGACAGCGCCACGGCTTGCGCGGTGGTCAGCGCCGCCACCTGGGTCGAGGTCAGCGCCACGCCCTGGTCGGAGCTCAGCACGCCCAGCTGGACGGCGCTCAGCGCGGCGATCTCGTTGGTCGACAGGGCGGCCACGCTGGAGGTCGCCAGTGCGGCGACGTTGCGGGTCGACAGCGCGGCCACTTGCTGCACGCTCAGCGACACGGCCTGGACGGTGGTCAGCGCGCCGATCTGGCTGGTGGTCAGGCCGCTGGCGAAGGCGGCGGTCGACAGCGCGGCGATCTGCGCGGTCGCCAGCACGCTGACCTGGGCGGTGGAGAGGCCAGCCAGCTGGGCGGTGCGCAGCGCGGCCAGGTCGGCGGTGGACAGGCCGGCCAGGTCGGCGGTCTCGATCGCGCCGATGCTGTTGGTGCTCAGCGCCACCACTTGCGCGGTGCCCAGCGCGGCCACCTGGTTCGAGGTCAGCGCGACGACCTGGTTGGTGCTCAGGGCGGCGATGCCGGCGGTGCTCAGCGCGGCCAGCGAGGCGGTCGCCAGCGAGGTCACCTGGCCGGTGGTCAGCGCCGTGACCTGGGCGGTGCTCAGCACGCCGATGGCGGCGACCTTGATCGCCGACAGGTCGGCCGTTTCCAGCGCGGCGATGGCGTTGGTCGACAGCGCGGCCACTTGCGCGGTGCCCAGCGCGGCGGCTTCGTTGGTGGTCAGCGCCACGACCTGGTTGGTGGTCAGGGCCTTGACCTGGTTGGCGCTCAGCGCGGCGATGGCGTTGGTCGACAGCGCGGCGAAGTCGGCCGTTTCCAGCGCGGCCACGCCGTTGGTGGTCAGGCCGGCCACCTGGG
>NZ_JBWKQE010000013.1:0-177322 GCF_059418605.1 Duganella sp. GW821-FHT07G03 | reverse complement strand
GATCGACACGCTGCTACCGTTTCCAAACTCTACGCAGAACTAGCCTTGTGTGGAAGGTGGAGCGGCTGGACGCTTACGTTAGACCGCAGCAGCCCAAGGAAGTTCAATTCAGTAGGATTCAGTAAAAAATTCAGCAGGTTTGCTAGAAGGAGGGCGGGGGTACACCCGGTGCGTGTATTCTCACAGCAAGGTTCCGGTGCGGGCAAGGATAAGGTAATATTGTTTATCTTATCACCTGGGCAACTGGAGGAGCGATGCAAAACGTCGAGCTGAATGCGATCGAAATCCTGTTCGATGAACTGAGCGATGTCGCCTTTTTCGTCAAGGACCGCGACGGCCGCTACCTGGCCGCCAACCGCACGCTGGTGCGCCGCTGCGGCCTGCGCACCAAGCAGGAAATCGTCGGCAAGACCGTGCTGGAAGTGCATCCGCGCCACCTGGCGCAGAACTACATGGCGCAGGACCGCGAAGTGATCGAGGCCGGCCACACCATCAGCAAGCATCTGGAACTGCACCTCTATCCCAACCGCCGCCACGGCTGGTGCCTGACCCACAAGACCCCGCTGCGCAACGACGCCGGCGCCATCGTCGGCCTGGTCGGCACCTCGCACGACCTCGGGCTGGCCGACGACCACCACCCGGTGTATCGCCAGATCGCCAGCATCGCCCAGCACATCCGCGACAACTACAAGGAGCCCCTGTGCCTGAACCAGCTGGCGCAGGAAGCCGGCCTGCCGCTGGCGCGGGTGGAGCGGCTGTTCCAGCGCGTGTTCCACTACAGCCCGCGCCAGCTGTTGCTGCAATCGCGGCTCAACGGCGCGCTGGCGCTGATCGAGGCCGACCAGAACCGCAGCATCGCCGACATCGCCAACGATTGCGGCTATTCCGACCATAGCGCCTTCAGCCGCCAGTTCAAGGCGCTGACCGGCATGACGCCGGTCCAGTACCGCGCCCAGCACCACGGCGCGCGCGCGCAGGCGGCGCCGGCCGTCTCCTTGTGGCAGGAACTGGGCGCCTGAAGCGCGTCCGCGTACGGGGAGTGTGGTTTTTCGGTGGCGGCGCTGTGCCGTTCCCGCACCCCCGGCTGTCTAAATAGACCGAACCGCCCGCGCGCCTCCGGTGCGCGCAATGCCCTGCAATCTTGTCAAGCTAGTATTTCCTTGCCGCCAAACCAATGCGGTACAGACCAATAACTATTCTTGAAGAAAAGAGGCAGACATGTCGTTATCGAGGAATATCCTGTATCTAGGCGGCCTATGCGTGGCCAGCCTGACCATCACCGCCCATGCAGACCAGGGCGGCGATCCTGCCGCGGACCAGCACGGCCGCCTGAAACAGGCACCCATGCCGCACCAGCGTCAAAACCTGCCGCCGTCGGTCGAGCAGCAGAAGTACCAGGTGGCGCCGACCACCAAGCCACGCTACGACTTGTTGCCGCGCTCGCAGCGCAACAGCCTGACGCCATTGAGCGCGACGCCGGAATGCAAGGACATGGGCAAGCTGGCCACCTACAGCGGCGCCGCGCTGGCCGACTACCTGGTCAACCTGCCGGACTACGAATGCACCTACGGCCTGTTCTCGCTGACGCCGGCGCAGGGCGCGACGGTCTACTCGGCCGCCAACATGAGCGCCATCGCCAGCCGCTTCGCGCAGGAGGCGGCCAGCTACAACGCCAGCAATATGGCGCTGGTCAACCTGACGCTGTACCTGCGCGCCGGCTACTACCTGGCCGAAGGCGGCACCATCGCCCAGCCGGCCCAGTCGGTGAAGACCGCGCTGCGCACACCGATCAAGCAGCTGGCAGACGGCACGGCGCTGTATGCGCCCAACGCGGTGGCCAGCAGCACCGCCGGCGAAGCGCTGCGCCTGATCACCAATATGCATGACGAACCGTTCTACCTGTCCAGCGTGAAGGCGCTGGTGCAGCGCTACACCAACAGCGCGAGCAACCCGAACGCGGTCGCCGGACTGCGCAACGCCAGCGCCAGCGGCGGCTTCACGTCGGCCTTGACGGTGATGTTCTACTCCCACTACCGTCCGGAAGGCACGCCGCTGCTGCAAAACGACCTGTCGTATGCGACCGCGCTGAACGCCTTCGTCACCTCCAACAAGGCGGCGCTGCTGGGCGACTACTACGGCTACCAGCTCAACGACGCCACCAACGAGGCGTTCCGCTTCATGCAGTATCCGGCGCTGAAGGCCGGCGTCAAGCCGATGGTGCAAGCCATGTTGTCGAGCTCGAGCATGACCGGCGCCGACAGCGACCTGTGGCTGGCGGCCGCCAGCGCCGTCAAGTACTACGACAACGACAATTGCGCCGAGTACGGCACCTGCGACTATGTCACCAAGCTGGCCAACGCCGTGCTCAAGTACAGCAAGGACTGCAGCCCGACGCTGCACATCCGCGCCCAGGACATGACGCCGGCGCAGATGCAGGACAGCTGCGACAAGCTGGCGGTGGAGGAGGGCTATGTGCACGAGATGTTGAAGACCAACCGCACGCCGGTGGCCAACGACAACAACACCTCGCTGGAGCTGGTGGTGTTCGACGACTACGCCAACTACAGCAAGTACGCCTCCATCATTTACGGCATCAGCACCAACAACGGCGGCATGTACCTGGAAGGCGAGCCTGACCAGCCCGGCAACCAGGCGCGCTTCATCGCCCACGAAGCCTCGTGGCTGCGGCCGGTGTTCCAGGTGTGGAACCTGGAGCATGAGTTCGTCCACTACCTGGACGGCCGTTTCGACATGCTGGGCGATTTCAACCTGGGCACCTCGGTGCCGACCGTCTGGTGGATCGAAGGCATCGCCGAATACATGTCGCTGAAGAATAACAACCAGGTGGCGATCGACATGGCGAAGACCGGCACCTACCGCCTGAGCCAGATCTTCGGCAACACCTACAGCATGAACGACTATGTGAACCGGGCCTATCGCTGGGGTTACATGGCGACCCGCTTCATGATCGAGAAGCACCGCGCCGACGTCGACGCCGTGCTGGGTGATTTCCGCGTCGGCGCCTACAGCACCTACCAGGACTTCATGGGCCGCATCGGCACCAGCTACGACGCCGAGTTCGCCGACTGGGTGAACAACGCCACCACCGCCGGCCAGCCGCCGCTGCCGGAACCGCAACTGCCGCGCTGCTCCTCGCTGACCTACCTGGGCAAGAACTGCGGCATCACCGGCCAGGCCTCGAGCAGCCAGGGCTATCTGTTCCTGATGGTGCCGGCCGGCGCCAAGAACGTCAAGATCTACAGCCGCGGCGGCAGCGGCGACGTCGACCTGTACATGGCGCTGGACCGCTATCCGACCGTGGCCTCGTACGACATGGTGTCGGCCACCGCCGGCAACGCGGAAAACCTGTACCTGCCCAATCCGGTGGCCGGCCACTGGTACTACATCATGCTGAAGGCTAAAACCAGCTACAGCGGCGTGACGGTGTATGCCACTTACGACTAATACTTGATTAAGAAGCACTTAAAACGGCAGCCGCACGGCTGCCGTTTCTGCTTTGCGGCGACGGATTTCGTATAATAGCGCTTGGCGGCACAGGCATGACTTGTCTATACAAGTTGGGCCGGTCCGTGGTAATGTCCAACAACGCACCCAGGTTTCCCCATCCGCTTAATTGCGCCGCCGGCGCGACTTGCCGCAAGAAATCCCCTCCGTCCGCACATTCCCCGTCCCGCCCAGCCCTTGTCTATTTGCTACCGCAATGTTGGCGATTTGCAACTATATGCATTTAATTCAATTATTTTATTCGGCTATTTTCACCGTTTTAGTGCGCTGAAACACATGTGCATAGATGAGGTAGCACATTCACTGTTTGTCATAAGTACTTAATTTGCCTGACTATTTTATTTCTACCCGGCTTCAAGGAATCGCGCTAAGTCCTTAATTTCATTACTAAAATCGCTGTTTCGTTTGCCTGAAAGCGCTTGACCACTATTCTTGCTTCCTCTAAAGTGGGCATCTGTGTGAAAAAGTGTCTTTTTGTGGGAAATTTCACCCGACTTAGCGGCGGGGGAAATGCAAACCGGAAAACGCCGATCATGCTCCGCTAACCCTACTGAGGTCAAAAGGTAATCCCGTGTTTCAAGGCGCGTCCGCAATCAATCTCGATGCCAAAGGCAGGATGTCTATCCCCGCCAAGCACCGTGACGCGCTCTCGATCCAGTGCGAAGGCCGCCTCACGCTGACCCGCCATCCCGATGGCTGCGTCATGCTGTTTCCCCGCCCCGTGTGGGAACAACACCGACAACAGATCGCCCAATGGCCGATGCAGGCCCGCGCCTGGCAGCGCATTTTCCTCGGCTACGCCACCGACGTCGAAATGGACACGGCCGGCCGCATCCTGATCTCGCCCGAGCTGCGCAACGCCGTCGGCCTCGAGCGCGAAGTCATGATGACGGGCATGGGTTCACATTTTGAAATCTGGGATGCCGCCAAGATGGCGGAAAAAGAGCAGCAGGCGATCGAAGCCGGCACCCCCGATGTACTCGCCAATTTCTCCTTCTAAGGCTCCGTGATGACAATGACATCGGTGCCGGAATTTCAGCATCGGACGGTGCTGCTAGACGAAGCGGTCGACGCGCTGGCGCTGGACGGCGCGCGCGCCGACGGCGTCTACGTCGACGGCACGTTCGGCCGCGGCGGCCACTCGCGCCTGATCCTGTCCAAACTGGGCGCCAAGGCGCGCCTGATCGCCTTCGACAAAGACCTGCAGGCGATCGCCACCGCCGAGCAGATCGCCGACCCGCGCTTCACCATCGTCCACGACAGCTTCGCCACCATGCACGCGGCGCTGGCCGAGCGCGGCGTGGGGCAGGCCGACGGCATCCTGCTCGACCTGGGCATCTCGTCGCCGCAGGTGGACGACGCCGCGCGCGGCTTCAGCTTCCGCAACGACGGCCCGCTCGACATGCGCATGGACACCACGCGCGGCATGTCGGCGGCGCAGTGGCTTGCCATCGAAACCGAACAGACACTGGAAAAGGTGATCAAAGAATATGGGGAAGAACGGTTTGCTTTTCAGATTGCAAAGGCGATTGTTGCTCGCCGGGCAGTCGAACCAATTTCAACCACACGACAGCTTGCCAGCATCGTGGCAGGCGCGGTCAAGACTCGGGAAAAGGGCAAGGACCCGGCCACCCGTACCTTTCAGGCTATCCGGATTTTCATCAATAAAGAGCTTGAAGACCTCGAGATCGGTCTGACCCAGGCCTGGAACAGCCTGGCGCCGGGCGGCATCATGGCCATCATCAGCTTCCACTCGCTGGAAGACCGCATGGTCAAGCGCTTCTTCGCCTCCAAGGCCAACGTCGAGCAACCGGACCGGCGCCTGCCGATCCGCGCGGTCGACCTGCCGCAGCCGGAGCTGAAGCTGCTGGCCAAGTTCAAGCCGTCCGAGGCCGAGATCGCCGCCAACCCGCGCGCCCGTTCGGCCGTGATGCGCGTCGCCCGCCGCCTGCCTTACCCCGCCACGGCGAAGGGCGCGGCATGAGCGGCAAGATCAACCTGGTGCTGGCCGCGCTGCTGGTGGCCTGCGGGCTGTCGCTGGTGAACGCCCAGTACCAGGCGCGCCACCTGTTCATCGAACTGGAACGCACGCAATCGCAGGCGCGCCAGCTCGACATCGAATGGGCGCAGCTGCAGCTGGACCAGTCGACCCTGGGCAAGCACGCCCGCATCGAGGAAATCGCCCGCCGCGACCTGAACATGACGCCGCTGACCGCGGCGCGCACCCAGTACCTGACGCCGGAAGGATCGAAATGAGCCGCGGCAGCAATGTGAACACCTCGCGCGTGGCCCGCTCCAAGGGCGTGCCGTTCTCCAAGAACCCGGTACTGGCGGTGCGTCTGCCGGTCTGGCGTTCGCGCGTGGTCTTGTTCGTATTGTTTGCCGCCTTCGCCGGCCTGGCCGCGCGCGCCCTGTGGCTGCAAGGCCTGTCGACCCAGTTCCTGCAAAAGCAGGGCGAGATACGCTACGCCCGCACCCTCGACCTGCCGGCCACGCGCGGCAAGATCACCGACCGCGACGGCCAGGTGCTGGCCTCCTCGGTGCCGGTCAAGGCCATCTGGGCGATCCCGGACGACGTCCAGGAAGCGCCGCCGGCCAAGCTCAAAGAGCTGGCGCGCCTGCTCGACATGAGCAACGCCGACCTGCAAAAGAAACTCGACTCCGACCGCGGCTTCGTCTACCTGAAGCGCCAGGTCGAGCAGGACATCGCCGACCAGATCACCAAGCTCGGTATCGACGGCATCCAGACCCGCAAGGAATACAAGCGCTTCTACCCGCAGGGCGAAGTGACGACCCACGTGGTGGGCTTCACCAACGTCGAAGACGCCGGCCAGGAGTCGATGGAGCTGGCGCAGCAGAAGACGCTGGTCGGCCAGCCGGGCAGCCGCCGCGTCATCAAGGACCGCCTGGGCCGCATCGTCGAGGACATCGAGTCGGTGCGCGAGCCGCACGACGGCAAGGACCTGACCTTGTCGATCGACAGCAAGATCCAGTACATCGCCTTCATGCAGGTCAAGGAATCGGTGGAGAAGTTCCACGCCAAGGCCGGCGCCGCCGTGGTGCTGGACGTGCACACCGGCGAAGTGCTGGCGCTGGCCAACTGGCCGACCTACAACCCCAACGACCGCACCAAGCTGACCGGCGAACAGCTGCGCAACCGCGTCATGACCGACACCTTCGAGCCGGGTTCCTCGCTCAAGCCGTTCACGGTCGGCCTGGCGCTGGACGAAAAGCGCATCACCCCGCACACCATGTTCGACACCGGCGCCGGTTCGATGGTGATCGCCGACCACGTGATCCACGACACCCACCCGCACTACCTGATCGACGTCCAGACCATCATCCAGAAGTCGTCCAACATCGGCACCTCCAAGATCGCGCTGGGCATGCCGCCGCAGGAAATGTGGGAGATGTTCACCAAGGTCGGCTTCGGCCAGCAGCCCAAGTGGGGCTTCCCCGGCGCCGTGGCCGGCCGCGTGCGTCCATATAAATCGTGGCGGCCGATCGAGCAGGCCAACATGAGCTTCGGCCAGGGCATCTCGGTGTCGCTGATCCAGCTGGCGCGCGCCTACATGATCTACGCCCGCGACGGCGACATCATCCCGCTGTCGTTCCAGAAAGTGACGGAGGCGCCGCACGGCACCCAGGTGGTCAGCGCCAAGACCGCCGCCGAGATGCGCGAGATGCTGGAGATGGTCACGCAGCCGGGCGGCTCGGCCGTCAAGGCCCAGGTGCCGGGCTACCGCGTCGGCGGCAAGACCGGCACCGCGCAGAAGTTCATCAACGGCCACTACTCGCAATCCAAATACATCGGCAACTTCGTCGGCATGGCGCCGATGTCGAACCCGCGCTTCATCATCGCCGTCATGATCGACGAACCGGGCGGCCCGGTGCACGTCGGCGGCGACGTCGCCGGCCCCGTGTTCTCCGCGCTGGCCGCCAACGCGCTGCGCGCCAAGAACATCACGCCCGATTCGACCCTTACCCATATCATCATTCCTGATAATGCATCACAGGAGAACCAGTGACCACTTCCGACTTCGACCCGCTGGCAATCGCCGCCGCCATCCGCAAGCTTGCGCCGTCCGCGCAGCTGGCTTCGGATTCGCGTCGCATCAAGCTGGGCGATGTGTTTTTTGCGTTTGCAGCTGACGCCGGCGACGCCGGCGACGGCCGCAGCTTCATCGCCAGCGCCGTCGAGCAGGGCGCCGCGCTGGTGGTGTTCGACCCGGCCGGCTTCACCTGGAACGACAGCTGGGCCGTCCCCTACATCACCGTTGAAAAGCTCAAGCAGCATGCCGGCGTGATCGCCCACGCCTTCTATGAACAGCCGGATGCGGCGATGTTCAGCGTCGGCGTCACCGGCACCAACGGCAAGACCTCCAGCGCCGTGTGGCTGGGCCACGCGCTGTCGCGCGGCGCCGAACCGGCCGCCGTCATCGGCACGCTGGGCGTGGGCCTGTTCCGCGCGCGCGGCGAAGTCGAATACGACGTCACCGGCTACACCACGCCGGACGCGGTGCTGCTGGCGCGCACGCTGGCCGGACTGCGCACGCAGGGCGCCGCCTCGCTGGCGATCGAAGTGTCGTCGATCGGCCTGGAACAAGGCCGCGTGGCCGGCATGCATTTCGACGTCGCGCTGTTCACCAACCTGACCCGCGACCACCTGGACTACCACGGCACGATGGAGGCCTACGAGGCCGCCAAGACCAAACTGTTCGACTGGCCCGGCCTGAAGACGGCGGTGGTCAACCTGGACGACCCGATGGGCTTGCGCCTGGTCGCGCATCTGCAGGCGAAAGCGCCGGCCGACGCGCCGTCGGGCGATATTCCGCTGATCGGCTACACGCTGCACGACAGCACCGCGCGCCCGGACATGCCCGGCGTGCTGATGCTGCGCGCCAGCCAGTTCCGCAGCAGCCGCAACGCCGGCACCGAATTCCACCTGGAGTGCCCGCTGGGCGTGGCGCTGGTCAAGACCCATTTGGTCGGCAACTTCAACATCAGCAACGCGCTCGGCGTGATGGGCGCGATGCTGGCCAAGGGCCTGGGCCTGCGCGCCGCCATCGAGGCGGTCGAAGCGCTGCTGCCGGCGCCGGGCCGCATGCAGCAGGTCGGCGGCCAGGACGCGCCGATGATCGTCATCGACTATGCCCACACGCCGGACGCGCTGGAAAAAACCCTGGCCGCGCTGCGCCCTGTGGCCACCGACCGCGGCGGCCAGCTGTGGTGCGTGTTCGGCTGCGGCGGCGACCGCGATCCGGGCAAGCGCCCGCAGATGGGCAAGATCGCGCAGATGGCCGACCACGTTCTGGTCACCAGCGACAACCCGCGCAGCGAAGATCCGCACGCCATCATCGAGCAGATCGTCGCCGGCATGGACCGCAACAACCCGGCATCGACCGTGCAGACGCTGGACGACCGCGCCGCCGCCATCCTGTCGGCAATCAAGCACGCCGCCAAGCCGGACGTGATCCTGCTGGCCGGTAAGGGCCACGAGCCGTACCAGGAAATCAAGGGCAAGAAACTGCCATTCTCCGACACCGACCACGCGCAGCTGGCGCTGTCGGCCCGCTTAACCATGATGAGGACGAATTGATGCGTGCAGCACTCGCACAGATTCTGCCTTCTGTGACCGGCGCCAAGCTGATTGGCTCCGGTGAAGTTGTATTTGGCGGCGTCTCCACCGACAGCCGCAACGTATTTGCAGGTTCGCTGTTCGTCGCCCTGCGCGGCGAGGTTTTCGACGCCCACGACTTCCTCGCGCAGGTCGCGGAGAAGGGCGCCGCCGCAGTCGTCGTGGAAGAACTGCCGGAGGGCTGGACCCTGCCAGCGATCGTTGTCCCGAACACGCTGGTGGCGCTGGGCCAGATCGCCAACCACTGGCGTCGCCAGTTCGCCATGCCCGTCATCGGCGTCACCGGCAGCAACGGCAAGACCACGGTCAAGGAAATGATCGCCGCCATCCTGGCCGCCGCCCACGGCGAAGAAGGCCGCCTGGCCACGCGCGGCAACCTGAATAACGAAATCGGCGTGCCGTTGACGCTGTTCCGCATGGAAGCGCAGCAGCAGTCGGCCGTGGTCGAACTGGGCATGAACCATCCGGGCGAGATCGGCCGCCTGAGCGCCATCGCCGCGCCGACCATCGCCATGGTCAACAACGCCCAGCGCGAACACCAGGAATTCATGCACACCGTGGAAGCGGTGGCGCGCGAGAACGGCGCCGTGCTGGCCGGCCTGCCGGCCGACGGCGTGGCCGTGTTCCCGCATGGCGACGAGTTCACGCCGGTGTGGGAAGAACTGTCGGCCGGCCGCCGCACGCTGCGCTTCGGCCTGACCAAGGATGCTGAAGTGAGCTGCACCTTCCGCGCCAATGATTTCGGCAACGAGATGTTCGTCACCATCCGCGAAGCTGAGGGCGAACCAGAGCAGTTCTTCGTCAACCTGCAAGCGGCGGGCGACCACAATGTGCGCAACGCGCTGGCCGCCGTGGCCTGCACGTATGCCGCCGGCATCGCGCTGGACAAGATTAAACTGGGCCTCGACACTTTCGCGCCGGTCAGTGGCCGTTTGCAGAAGAAGGCCGCGGCCAACGGCGCCGTCGTCATCGACGACAGCTACAACGCCAACCCGGATTCGGTGCGCGCCGCCATCGACGTGCTGTCCAAGGCCGCCGCCCCGCGCGTGCTGGTGCTGGGCGACATGGGCGAAGTCGGCACCCAGGGCCGCGAGTTTCACGAAGAAATCGGCGCCTACGCGCAGAGCAAAGGCATCGAACAGGTGCTGGTAACGGGCGAGCTGGCCGCGCATATGAAAGGCGCGTCCATCCGTCATTTTGAAAACTTCGGCGATTTGCTGGCTGCTGTCGAAGCAGCCGTCACGCCGGATGCAACCGTATTAATCAAGGGCTCCCGCTTCATGAAAATGGAACGGGTCGTGCAGCATTTGATTGGATCGCAACAAGCTAACAAGGAAAGTCACTAATCATGCTGCTCTGGCTCGCACAATATTTTCAGCAGGACCTCGGACCACTCAGGGTCTTCAACTTCATCACCTTCCGCGCGGTGTTCGCCACCGCGACGGCGCTGCTCATCGGCCTGTCGGCCGGACCGGCCGTGATCCGCAAGCTGACCGCCATGAAGTACGGCCAGGCCGTGCGCACCGACGGTCCGCAGACCCACTTGAAAAAACACGGTACCCCGACCATGGGCGGCGTGCTGC
The DNA here is from genome assembly GCF_059418605.1 of Duganella sp. GW821-FHT07G03. Taxonomy (NCBI): domain Bacteria; kingdom Pseudomonadati; phylum Pseudomonadota; class Betaproteobacteria; order Burkholderiales; family Oxalobacteraceae; genus Duganella; species Duganella sp. GW821-FHT07G03. The sequence continues at coordinate 166,576 of NZ_JBWKQE010000013.1, read as the reverse complement.
TCTTGATCGCCATCGGCGTCTCGACGCTGCTGTGGTGCGACCTGTCCAACCGTTTGATCTGGCCGGTGCTGATCGTCACGCTGGGCTTCGGCGCCGTCGGCTGGGTCGACGACTACCGCAAGGTGGTGCGCCAGGACCCTGAAGGCATGCGTTCGGCGGAAAAGTACTTCTGGCAGTCGCTGGTCGGCATCGGCGCCGCGCTGTACCTGGCGTTCTCGGTGTCCGCGCCCAACGCCGGCAAGGTGTTCGAGCTGTTCTTCGCCTGGGTGCAGTCCGGCTTCTCGATGGACCTGCCGCCGAAGGCCGACCTGATCGTCCCGTTCTTCAAGACCATCAGCTACCCGCTGGGCGTGTGGGGCTTCATCGCGCTGACCTACTGCGTCATCGTCGGCACCAGCAACGCCGTCAACTTCACCGACGGCCTGGATGGCCTGGCGATCATGCCGACGATCATGGTCGGCTCGGCGCTCGGCCTGTTCGCCTACCTGACCGGCAGCGCCACCTATTCGAAGTACCTGTTCATCCCGCACATTCCCGGCGCGGGTGAACTGATTATCTTCTGCGGCGCGCTGGCCGGCGCCGGCTTGGCCTTCCTGTGGTTTAACACCCATCCGGCCCAGGTGTTCATGGGCGACGTCGGCGCACTCGCGCTGGGCGGCGCGCTGGGCACCATCGCCGTCATCGTGCGCCAGGAAATCGTCCTGTTCATCATGGGCGGCATCTTCGTCGCCGAGACGGTGTCGGTGATTATCCAGGTGGGCTGGTTCAAGATCACCAAGAAGCGCTACGGCGTGGGCCGCCGCGTGTTCCTGATGGCGCCACTGCATCACCACTTTGAACAAAAAGGCTGGAAAGAGACCCAGGTCGTCGTGCGCTTCTGGATTATCACGATGATGCTGGTGCTGATCGGTCTCTCTACTTTGAAACTGCGCTGATGATCTACGACGGCAAAAACGCACTGGTACTGGGACTGGGTGAATCCGGTCTGGCGATGGCGCTGTGGCTCGCCCGCAGCGGCGCGCGCGTGCGCGTGGCCGATACCCGCGAAGCGCCTGAGCGCCTGCCGGCGCTGCGCGAAGCCGTGCCGGAAGTGGACTTCGTCGCCGGCCCGTTCGCTTCGGGCTCATTCGATCCTTCGCTGCTGGAAGGCGTGGACTTTGTCGCCGTCAGCCCCGGCCTGGCGCCGTACCGCGAACTGGCCGAGATCGCGCCAGCCGCCGCTGCCGCCGGCGTGCCGGTGTGGGGCGAGATCGAACTGTTCGCCCAGGCGCTGGAGTCGCTGGAGCATGAACGCGGCTACACGCCCAAGATCATCGCCATCACCGGCACCAACGGCAAGACCACCGTCACCACCCTGGTCGGCCAGCTGTGCGAACGCGCCGGCAAGACCGTGCGCGTGGCCGGCAACATCAGCCCCGCCGCGCTGGACGTGCTGCGCGAAGTGATGGATGCCGCGTCGGGTACCAGCGCGCTGCCCGAAGTGTGGGTGCTGGAGCTGTCGTCCTTCCAGCTGCAAACCACTTTCACGTTGGAGGCGGATGCCGCCACCGTGTTGAACGTGACCCAGGACCACCTGGACTGGCATGGCGACATGCCGTCCTACGCCGCCGCCAAGCACCGCATCTTCGCCGCCGACACCGTGCGCGTATTGAACCGCGACGATGCCACCGTGATGCGCATGGCCAGCGCCACCGGCGCCAACGTCACCTTCGGCACCGACGCGCCGACCTTGCGCGACGACCTTGGCCTGAACAGCGAACGCGGCGTGCTGTGGCTCGCCACCGCCGTGCCGTCGGAAGAAGAGGGCGAACCGAAGAAGCGCAAGAAGAACGATCCTCCTCCGCCACCGGTCGAATGCATGGTCAAGAACCTGATGCCGGCCGACGCGCTGCAAATCCGCGGCGTGCATAACGCCGCCAACGCGCTGGCCGCGCTGGCCCTGTGCCGCGCCATCGACCTGCCATTGGCGCCGCTGCTGCACGGCCTGCGCGAGTATCGCGGCCAGCCGCACCGAGTGGAACTGGTCAGCGCCATCAACGAAGTTGAGTACTACGACGACAGCAAGGGCACCAACGTCGGCGCCACCGTGGCCGCCTTGAACGGATTGGGCAAGACCTTCACCGGCGCCAACCAGCGCCTGGTGGTGATCATGGGCGGCGACGGCAAGGGCCAGGACTTCGCGCCGCTGGCCGAACCGGTATCGCGCTACGTGCGCGCCGTGCTGCTGATCGGCCGCGACGCGCCGCAGATCCGCGCCGCGCTGGAGGCATCGGCGGACCTGGGTTATGAAATCGAAGACTGCGGCACCGACCTGCCGCAAGCCGTCAAGCGCGCCAGCGAACTGGCGCAAGCCGGCGACGCCGTGCTGCTGTCGCCGGCCTGCGCCAGCATGGACATGTTCAAGAACTACGCGCATCGCGCCCAGGTGTTCATCGACACCGTGCGCGAGATCGCCCTCGATGCAGGACAGGAGCTCTGATGGCCTTCCAGATGCCGTTCCGCTTTGCTGACAAGTCGACGCCGCCGTCGATGGACAGCCGCGCGCGGCAATCGAAGATGATGGAGTACGACCAGCCGCTGGTCTGGGTCACGCTGCTGTTGATGCTGCTCGGGATGGTGATGGTGTATTCGGCCTCGATCTCGCTGCCCGATTCGCCCAAGTTCGCCAACTACGTGCGCTGGCAGAATACCTACTTCCTGCAACGGCAGGCGATGTTCATCGTCGTCTCGCTGCTGGCCGGCCTGTTCGTGTTCCGCATCCGCATCTGCGATCTGCAGAAGGCCGCGCCGTATCTGTTCATCGGCACGCTGGTGCTGCTGGTGATGGTGCTGATCCCCGGCCTCGGCGTGGTGGTCAACGGCGGCCGCCGCTGGCTGTCGCTAAAAGTCATCAACGTCCAGCCGTCGGAGCTGATGAAAGTGGTCGCCGTGCTGTACGCCGCCGACTACACCGTGCGCAAGCAGGAATACATGCACAAGCTGACCAAGGGCTTCCTGCCGATGGCGGCGGCGGTCGGTTTCGTCGGCCTGTTGCTGCTGCTCGAACCCGACCTGGGCGCCTTCGGCGTGATCGTCTGCATCGCCATGGGCATCCTGTTCCTGGGCGGGATCAACGCCATCTGGTTCGGCGGCATCGGTGCCGTGCTGGTGGTGATCTTCGGCTCCATCATCGCGCTGTCGAAATTCCGCCGCGAGCGCTACTTCGCCTACCTCAATCCGTGGGAAGAAGACAATGCACTGAACAAGGCCTACCAGCTGACCCACTCGCTGATCGCCTTCGGGCGCGGCGAGATCTTTGGCGTTGGCCTGGGCGGCAGCGTGGAAAAGCTGCACTACCTGCCGGAAGCGCATACCGACTTCCTGCTGGCGGTGATCGGCGAGGAACTCGGCCTGGCCGGCGTGCTGGTGGTGATCGCCATGTTCTACTGGCTGATCAAGCGCGCCTTCGACATCGGCCGCCAGGCCATCGCCATCGACCAGACCTTCGCCGGCCTGACGGCCAAGGGCATCGGCATCTGGATCGGCGTGCAGACGTTTATCAATATGGGTGTCAACCTTGGCCTGCTGCCGACCAAGGGCTTGACCTTGCCGCTGATGAGCTATGGCGGCACGGGTGTGGTAATTAACTGCATCGGACTCGCGATCCTGCTCCGGATCGACTACGAGAACCGGGTCCTGATGCGTGGTGGCAGACTATGAAACGATTGATGATCATGGCGGCCGGCACCGGCGGTCACATTTTCCCCGGCCTGGCGATCGCGCAGACGCTGCGCGCACGCGGCTGGGAAGTGACCTGGCTGGGCACCGCCGCCGGCATGGAACAGGAGCTGGTGCCCAAGCACGGCATCGCGATGGACAGCATCGACTTCACCGGCATGCGCGGCAAGGGCTTGAAGCACTCGCTGGGCGGCGCGCTCAAGATGGTCAAGGCCTTCGCCGCCTGCTTCGGCTACATCGGCAGCCGCAAGCCGGACGTGGTGCTGGGCATGGGCGGCTACGTCACCGTGCCGGGCGGCCTGATGGCGCGCCTGCGCGGCGTGCCGCTGGTGCTGGTCAATGCCGACGCCGCGCTGCTGCTGTCGAATAAAACGCTGGTGCCGTTCGCCGAGCGCGTGTGCTTCGGCTTCCCTGCCAACTTCGGCAAGGCCGCCGGCAAGGCCGTTGTCACCGGCAACCCGGTGCGCAAGGAGATTCTGGACATGCCCACGCCGGACCTGCGTTTCTTCGGCCGCGAAGGTCCGTTGCGCATCCTGGTGGTGGGCGGCAGCCTGGGCGCGAAGGCGCTGAACGACAACCTGCCGGCCGCGCTGGCGCTGATCCCGGCCGCGCAGCGTCCGCAGGTGACGCACCAGTCGGGCAAGAAGAACATCGATGCGCTGCGCGCCGCGTATGCACAGGCGGGCGTGGAAGCGAACGTGGTCGACTTCATCGACGACATGGCCGCGGCCTACAGCCACGCCGACTTGGTGATCTGCCGCGCCGGCGCGATCACCGTGTCGGAACTGACCGCCGCCGGCGTGGCCAGCGTGCTGGTGCCGCTGGTCGCATCGACCACCAGCCACCAGCGCGACAACGCGCAGTGGATGGCGAAACAAAACGCGGCGATTCACATGCCGCAATCGGAAATGAGCGCGCAGAGTGTAGCGACGTTGTTGGAAACGCTGACCCGCGGCGCCTGCCAGACCATGGCAATGGCGGCGCGCAGTGTCGGCAAACGCGATGCGAACGACGCTATCGCACAGGTATTGGAACAACTAACATGAAGCACAAAGTACAGAATATTCACTTCGTCGGCATCGGCGGCAGCGGCATGAGCGGCATCGCCGAAGTGCTGCTGACGCTCGGCTACACCGTGTCCGGTTCGGACCTGGGCAGCAACGCCGTCACGCAGCGCCTGGCCGGCATGGGCGCCACGGTGTTCCAGGGCCACGCCGCCACGAACATCGGCGACGCCGACGCCGTCGTCACCTCGACCGCCGTCCAGCAGGACAATCCGGAAGTGGTGGCTGCGCGCAGCCGCAAGATCCCCATCGTTCCGCGCGCCGTCATGCTGGGCGAGTTGATGCGCCTCAAGCGCGGCATCGCCATCGCCGGCACGCACGGCAAGACCACCACCACCAGCCTGGTCGCATCGGTGCTGGCGCAGGGCGGCCTCGATCCGACCTTCGTCATCGGCGGCCGCCTGACAGCCGCCGGCGCCAACGCCAAGCTGGGCACCGGCGACTACCTGGTGGCCGAAGCCGACGAATCGGATGCATCGTTCCTGAACCTGACGCCGATGATCGAAGTCATCACGAACATCGACGCCGACCACATGGAGACCTACGAGCACGATTTCGAAAAGCTCAAGCAGGCCTTCGTCAGCTTCACGCACCGCCTGCCGTTCTACGGCCGCGCCATGCTGTGCATCGACGACCAGCATGTACGGGCCATCCTGCCGCAGGTGACCAAGCCTGTGACCACCTACGGCTTCCACGAAGACGCCGAAGTACGCGCCGTGAACGCCCGCGCGGTCGGCGTCGAGATGCACTTCACCGTGATCCAGGAAGGTTATCCCGACCTCGACGTGGTGCTGAACCAGCCCGGCCTGCACAACGTGCAAAACGCCTGCTCGGCCATCGCCATCGCGCGTGAAATCGGCATCGAAGACAAGGACACCCAGGCCGGCCTGGCCGCCTTCGCCGGCGTCGGCCGTCGCTTCACCAAATACGGCGATGTGGCGATTCCCGGCGGTGGCACCTTTACGCTGGTGGACGACTTCGGCCACCACCCGCTGGAAATGGACGTGACCACCGCCGCCGCGCGCGCCGCCTATCCCGGCCGCCGCCTGGTGCTGGCCTTCCAGCCGCACCGCTACAGCCGCACGCGCGACCTGTTTGAAGATTTCGTCAAGGTGCTGGGCACCGTCGACGTGCTGGTGCTGGCCGAAGTCTACGCCGCCGGCGAAGCGCCTATCGTGGCCGCCGACGGCCGCGCGCTGGCGCATGCGCTGCGCGCACGCGGCAAGACCGAACCGATATTTGTAGAGGCGATCGGCGATATGCCGGAGACCATCATGAGTGTGGTGCGCGACGGCGACGTCGTCATGACCATGGGCGCAGGCTCGATCAGCGGCGTCCCTGCCAAACTGACTAACTATCCAAAGGTCTGAAAGTGAATCACCTTACTCCTGTTGACGCAAAAGCTTACGGCAAAGTCGGCGTGCTGTACGGCGGCCGTTCCGCCGAGCGCGAAGTCTCCATCATGTCCGGCAACGGCGTGCTGGCAGCCCTGCAAAGCAAGGGCATCGACGCCCACCTGTTCGACACCGGCGTGCGTACGCTGGCCGAGCTGGCCGGCGAAAAATTCGACCGCGTGTTCATCGCGCTGCACGGCCGCTTCGGCGAAGACGGCAGCCTGCAAGGCGCGCTGGAACTGCTGGGCATTCCCTACACCGGCAGCGGCGTGATGGCCAGCTCGGTGGGCATGGACAAGATCACCACCAAGATCGTCTGGCTGGCCGCCGGCCTGCCGACACCGCGCTACGCGGTGCTCAACGCGAGCTCCGACCTGGCCGCCGTGTGCGCCGACCTGGGCCTGCCGCTGATCGTCAAGCCGCCGCATGAAGGTTCGACCATCGGCATCACCAAGGTCAGCGCCGCCGGCGAATTCAAGGCCGCTTTCGATATCGCCGCCGCGCTGGACGACTCGGTGCTGGCCGAGGAATTCGTCACCGGCCGCGAGTTCACGGTCGCCATGCTGGGCTCCGGCGCCACCGCGCGTCCGCTGCCGGTGGTGGAGATCGTGGCCCCGCAAGGCAATTACGATTACCAGAACAAGTACTTCACCGACGACACCAAGTATTTCTGCCCGGCCGTGCTGCCGGAAGCGCTGACGCAGGAGATGCAGCGCCTGGCCGTGCTGGCCTACCGCGCCATCGGCTGCGAGGGCTGGGGACGGGTCGACTTCCTGCTGCGCGAGAGCGACCAGAAGCCCTTCCTGCTGGAAGTGAACACGTCGCCGGGCATGACCGGCCACTCGCTGGTGCCGATGGCGGCGCGCGCGGAAGGCATCAGCTATGAAGACCTGTGCGTGGAAATCCTGCGCACGGCGCGCCTGAAGATGAAGGGCTGAGTAACACGATGTGGCAAGACGCTAAAGCCTTGAATGCGACCGCCAGCGGCATTTTCGTCCTGACGCTGTTGGCATGCATCGCGGCAGGCGTGTGGTGGGTGGCGCAGCGGCCGATGTTTACGTTGCGCACCATCCGTATCGAGACGATCGGGCAGGAAGAGTTAAGGCATGTGAACCACCTGACGCTGCGTAACAGCGCGTTGGGCCGCATCAAGGGTAACTTCTTCACGACGAATCTGGATGCGGTGCGCCAGGCGTTTGAATCGGTGCCCTGGGTACGCCGCGCGACGGTGCGCCGCGAATGGCCGGACCAGCTGATCGTGGCGCTGGAAGAGCATGAGGCACTGGGCACGTGGGGCGAGGACGGAAGGCTGTTGTCGACCAAGGGCGAGTCGTTCACCGCCAACCTGGCCGAGGCGGAAGAGGACCATGTGTTGCCGGAGTTCGACGGACCGGAAGGCAGCGAGAAGGAAGTGCTGTCGCGTTACGACGAGCTGCGCACCTGGTTCGCGCCGCTCAAGCTGGTGCCGGAGTCGTTATCGCTGTCGGGGCGCTATGCATGGACGGTGAAGCTGAATAACGGCATGAGCGTGGCGCTGGGTCGGGAACAGACCAGCACCACATTGAAGGAAAGGGTGGACCGCCTGATGGGAATTTATCCGCAGTTGGTGGAGCACTTGCAGAACATCGAGACCATCGATATGCGTTACCAGAATGGGCTGGCACTGAGTGCGACGGGATTGAAGATTCCGGCCGAGGGAGCCAAGCCAAAACCGATCGTGAAGAAAAAAATACAGTAGGCAGAGATAAATGACTAAAGACGCTAAAAACCTGATCGTTGGCCTCGACATCGGCACCTCGAAAGTGGTGGCCGTGGTGGCCGAGGTGATGGGCGATGGACGCCACGAGGTGATCGGGCTGGGCCAGCACGAATCGAAAGGCCTGAAGAAGGGCGTGGTGGTCAACATCGAAGCGACCGTCGAATCGATCCAGCGCGCGCTGGAAGAAGCGGAGCTGATGGCCGACTGCAAGATCCGCAATGTCTACGCCGGCATCGCGGGCAGCCATATCCGCAGCTTCAATTCCAGCGGCATGGTGGCCATCAAGGACAAGGAAGTGACGGCCACCGACGTGGCGCGCGTCATCGAAACGGCAAAGGCGGTTAACATTCCGACCGACCAGCAGCTGCTGCACACGGTACCGCAAGAATTCATCGTCGACAGCCAGGAAGATGTGCGCGAACCGATCGGCATGAGCGGCATCCGCCTGGAAGTCAAAGTCCACATCGTCACCGGCGCCGTGTCGGCGGTGCAGAACATCGTCAAGTGCGTGCGTCGTTGCGGCCTCGAAGTGTCCGACCTGATCCTGCAGCCGATGGCCTCGGCCGACGCCGTGCTGACGCCGGACGAGAAGGAACTGGGCGTGGTGCTGATCGACATCGGCGGCGGCACCACCGACGTCGCCGTGTTCTCGGACGGCGCGATCCGCCACACCGCCGTGATCCCGATCGCCGGCGACCAGATCACCAACGACATCGCGATGGCGCTGCGCACCCCGACCTCGGAAGCGGAAGAGATCAAGATCCGCTACGGCGTGGCCAAGCAGGTGCTGGCCGATCCGGGCGAATCGCTGGAAGTGCCGGGCCTGGGCGACCGCGGTCCGCGCAATCTGTCGCGCCAGGCGCTGGCCGCCGTGATCGAGCCGCGCGTCGAAGAGCTGTTCGCCATGGTGCACCAGGTGGTGCGCGAGTCCGGCTACGAAGGCGTGCTGTCGTCGGGCATCGTGCTCACCGGCGGCACCGCGATCATGCCGGGCATGGTCGAGATGGCGGAAGACATATTCCTCAAACCGGCGCGCCTCGGCACGCCGGACTACCGTGGCCAGCTGGCCGACGTGGTGCGCAGCCCGCGCTACGCGACCGTGCTTGGCCTGTTGTTGGAAGCGAAAAAGCAGTACCTGCGTGGCCATATCGTTACGCGTCAGGATGGTTCGGTGAAGGCAGTATGGCAGCGCATGAAAGAATGGTTCTTGGGTAATTTCTGAAGCACTTTGCAGTAAAAAATTAGCTAAACTTTTTATATTAAAACCGCAGTTTTCAATCCCCAGTTCTTCTAACGATATGAGGACTGGCGCTTGAAAACCGCATTCTGATAGGAGTCACATCATGGAGTTTGATATGGTCGATAACGCAGCTTTGGGCACCGTCATCAAGGTCGTCGGAGTCGGCGGCGCAGGTGGCAACGCAGTTCAACACATGATCAACAAGGGTATGTCGGGCGTCGAGTTCATCGCCGCCAATACCGATGCGCAGGCGCTGTCGACCTCCAAGGCCGACAACGTGATCCAGATCGGCGAGACCGGCCTGGGCGCCGGCATGAAGCCCGACGTCGGCCGCAAGCTGGCCGAGGAATCGCGCGCGCGCATCGAAGACGCGCTGCGCGGCGCGCACATGGTGTTCATCGCCGCCGGCATGGGCGGCGGCACCGGCACCGGCGCCGCACCGATCGTGGCGGAAATCGCCAAGTCGCTCGGCGCGCTGACCGTGGCCGTGGTGTCCAAGCCGTTCTCGCATGAAGGCCAGAAGTGCATGGACATCGCCGACGAAGGCCTGGAGCAGCTGTCGGCCCACGTCGACTCGCTGATCGTGATCCTGAACGAGAAGCTGGAAGAGATCTACGAAGACGAATCGCTGATCGACTGGCTGCAACACGCCGACGATGTGCTCAACAACGCCGTTGCCGGTATCGCCGAGATCATCAACGTGCCGGGCCACATCAACGTCGACTTCAACGACGTCAAGACCATCATGGGCGAGCAGGGCAAGGCCATGATGGGCACCGCGACCGCGTCCGGCGTCGACCGCGCGCGCATCGCCGCCGAGCAGGCCGTGGCGTCGCCGCTGCTGGACGGCGTCGACCTGTCGGGCGCCCGTGGCGTGCTGGTCAACGTGACCGCGTCGCGTGGCCTGAAGGGTAAGGAGATCAAGGAAGTCATGGCCGCCGTGCGCGCCTTCGCCGCGCCGGACGCGTCGATCGCCCAGGGTATCGCCTACGACGACAACATGGGCGACGACATCCGCGTCACCGTGGTCGCCACCGGCCTGGGCAAGGCCAAGAAGCACGTGCAGCTGGTTCCTCAGCAAATGCTGCGCACCGGCACCCACAACAGCCCGATGATGCCATCGGCTGCACTGGGCGGCGGCGCCGCTTCGTCGTCGGTCTCGATGGGCGCGACCAGCGGCATGGGCGGCGGTGCATCGCCGGCCTTCGACGGCATGAAGGCGCCGGCCGTATGGCGTCGCGAATCGGCTTCCGAGCAGGTGCGCGCGATGGAAAAGAACGGCATGGAAACCTACGACATTCCTGCCTTCCTGCGCAAGCAGGCGGATTAAGGCATACTGCTCGCTCTAAGCCGGTGAAAGCCGCGCCTAGGCGCGGCTTTTTTACGTTAAACATTTTATAAAAGGAGTCATTCATGACCATCAAGATTGGCGACACCCTGCCAGAAGGCACCCTGTCCGAATTCATCGAAACCGAAACCGAAGGTTGCTCGCTGGGCCCGAACACGTTCAACGTACAAGACCTGGTCAAGGGCAAGAAGATCGCGATCTTCGGCCTGCCAGGCGCCTACACCCCGACCTGCTCGGCACAGCACGTGCCAGGCTACGTCAAGCATGCCGCCGACCTGAAAGCCAAGGGCGTCGACGAAATCTGGTGCATCTCGGTCAATGACGCCTTCGTCATGGGCGCGTGGGGCCGCGATCAGAAAGCCACCGGCACCGTCCGCATGATGGCCGACGGCAACGCCGCCTACTCCAAGGCCCTGGGCCTGGACGCCGACTTCAGCAAGTTCGGCATGGGCACCCGCTCGCAGCGCTACTCGCTGCTGGTTGAGAACGGTGTTGTCACCCAACTGAACATCGAACAGGGCGGCAAGTTCGAAGTCTCGAACGCCGAGACCCTGTTGGCCCAGGCGTAAGCGCCGGACTGGCTGGATGCAGTAAAAAAACGGCGCCGCGGCGCCGTTTTTGTATTAATCTCACAATATGACTCAAGCCTTGATCAATCCAGCTTTGATGACATGGTCCCGCCGCAGGGCCGGGCTAACTCAAGCTGAACTCGCTGAAAGCATTCCCGTCAAAGAGGAAAAGGTGCTGGCTTGGGAAACGGGCGAGAGCAGGCCGACATTCCGCCAAGCGCAACAATGGGCTGACCGCGCTCATATTCCTTTCGGCTTCCTGTTCCTGAAAGCGCCGCCGCAGGAGGCGTTGCCTCTTCCCGACCTGAGAACGGTCGGTAGCGATACACCAGAAAGTCCAAGTATCGATTTGCTCGATACGATACGCGAGGTGCTGCGCAAGCAAGCCTGGTATTTCGATTATCTGGCCGAGCAGGAGCGTGAGGCGCTTCCTTTTGTCGGCAGGTTTAGTAGCGCTGATGCGATCGAAGATGTCGTTGCAGACATCCGTCGGGTGCTGGGCGTTCAGGCTCCGTTTAGAAGAGGCGGAGATGAATATATGCGGCAATTGGTGGCCGGTGCCGAGGCTGCGGGCATACTCGTAATGCGCAGTGGAATTGTGGGGGCGAATACCCATCGCAAACTGGATGTCGGCGAATTCCGGGGCTTTGCCATCAGCGACAGATACGCTCCTGTTGTTTTCATTAATATCGCGGATGCGCCGACGGCGAGGCTGTTCACATTGATCCATGAACTTGCGCATATCTGGATTGGAAGTAGCGGGATTTCCAGTGCGTCGCCAGCGGACAGCCGGAAAACAGAGACCTTCTGCAATGCCGTGGCGGGTGAGTTTCTAGTTCCGGAGTTGCTGTTCCGTGAGAGCTGGAAGCATGCTGTTAATTGGATAGCGCAGTTGACGGAGTTGGCTGCTAGCTTCCATGTCAGCAAGCTGGTCATCGCTCGCAGAGCTTGTGATCTGGGGTTCATTTCCCGCGACACCTATGTTGCATTCTATCTGGCGGAATTAAAGGCATATCGGGACCAGAAGGGCGGTGGCGGGAACTTCTACCACAGCGCAGAGGGCAAGAACAGCAAGCCATTCAGCCGGGCGGTCTTGTCTGAAGCATTAAGTGGACGCTTGCTGCTGCGTGAAGCCGGGAAGCTGCTTGGTGTCCAGCCGGCCAAAGTCCGTACTTATGCTGAAAAGACGGACGAATGAGGTATCTGCTCGATGCCAATACGTTTGTGGAAGCTAAAAATCGTTATTACAACATGACGGTCTGTCCGGCGTACTGGGAATGGATACTTCAAAAATACGACTCCAATGATGTGGCAAGCATCTCGATGATAGGCGATGAATTAAAGCGAGGTGACGATGAGCTCGCCTCATGGGTTAGAAGTCATCCGGGGTTGTTTGAGGCTGTTGACGATGAGAGCACGCAAGCCTGCTTCGTCAACGTTGTCGAGTTTGTCGCCTCGAAAGCGCATCGGATGAAGGTTGGTGCTGTCGAAGATTTCCTTTCCGGCGCGGACCCATGGCTGATTGCCAAAGCTATGGCGACCAGTGCCACTGTGGTGACTCATGAACGTCACCACGCCGACGTCGTCAAGAAATTCCTCATTCCAAATGTGTGCGAAGCCTTTGGTGTCGCATGGATGAATACCTTCGACTTGCTTTACAAGTTAGAGGCACGTTTTGTTCTACCGGGTGGATGATGCGAGTTCTGGCTATTTCCGGCAGCCTGCGCGCTGCCTCTATCAACTCGATGTTGTTACGCGTAATGGCCGATGTGGCGCCACCGGGTATTGAGGTGCGGCTGTACCACGGGCTGGGCCAGCTGCCGTTGTTTAACCCGGATATCGCCGAGCTGCCGCCGGTGGTGGCCGCGCTGCGCGAGGCCTTGCTGGCCGCCGATGCGGTGGTGATCGCCAGCCCGGAATATGCGCACGGCGTGACCGGCGCGATCAAGAACGGCCTCGACTGGATGGTGGGCAACGAGACCTTCATTGACAAGCCGGTGGCGCTGCTGAACGCTTCGCCGCGCGCCACCCATGCCTATGCATCGTTGCGCGAAACCATCACCGTGATGTCGGCCCGCGTGGTGGAAGCGGCGTCGATCACCTTGCCGCTGCTGGGCGCTAATTTGAGTGAAGAAGCGATGCGCGCCGATCCGCAAATCTGCGGCATGCTGCGCGCGGCCTTGCTGGCCTTGAAGGCCGATCAATAACCCTGCACCCGCAGGCAGGCGGCCAGTTCATCGGCCAGCCGACGCCGCTGGGCCGGGCCCAGGAAGCGGCCGACTTCGATCTGTTCGCCACGGTCTTCCAGTTGGATCAGATCGCCGTCGCGATGCGGTGGCAGAAGGCGGGTGGTGCGTGGATGCAGCCGCAGCTCGTTGCGCTGGCGGCCCCGGCGCTGCGCCACCACGATGACGCCGGGCGAAATATCGATACGGTCATAGTCGTCGCGATGGCGCGCGCAGTAGCGCAGGCAGGCCGCCAACCCCGCCTGTTCCAGCGTGGCATAGACCAGCACATACCAATAGCCCTGCCACAGGAAAGCCAGCGCCACCAGCGCCGACGGCACGCACAGCGTCACGAACACCAGCGCCAACTGGCGCTGGGTCAGTGTGCAGCGGCGCTCCAACAGCCAGCTGCGCGGTTCGGATGGCACATCGCGCGGCATCGCATGCTCCGTGTATGGCAAGCCTTAAGTATAGCCGCGTTCACGCGATGGTCAGCTTGCACAGCTCAATCTTCACGTGTATCGTGCTGCCATCTTGACAATTGGATAACGCATGAAAAACTGGATCGGCAAGTGGACGATGTTCGTGGCCCTGGGGCATACGGCGGTGGCGATAGCGCTCTTTTCGAACGGCTATCGGGAACTGCTGGCGCAAGGATTTTTCAACGCGGTACATACAGAGAAGGTCGGCCTTGCGGTCTGGTTCATGCTGTTTGGCTTCCTGCTGTTCATCGTGGGCATGCTGGTGTCCGCACTGGAGAAGCAGGCGACGCCCATCCCCGCCGCGATAGGCGTCGCGCTGTTGCTGCTTAGCGCGCTGGGCGTCGCGCTGATGCCGACGTCCGGCTTCTGGCTGATGATACCGGCGATCATTGCGCTACTGCGCAAGCGCCCGCGCTAGTAGATATCGCCGAAATCGTGCTTGGCCTTGAACAAGGTCGAGTCGATCGAGAACGAGCAGTCGGCCTGCACGGCGAAGTATTGCAGCGTCTCTTCCGGCGCGGTCGCGAACAGGCTGCGGATCGCCGTCACGCGCTCGGCCGGCGTGCGCATGCGGGCGGTCCACTCGTCGAATTTCATCTCCAGCTTCCAGTCGCTGACGCGCTCGCAGGAGAAGCCCGCGCCTTCCAGCATGGCGCGCCATTCGGACGGACGGTAGTCGCGCACATGCGAGCCGTCGCGCAGCAGTTCGACCGCCTGCAAGGTGGTGTCGTGCAGCGGGCTTTCCGGCGCGGTGATGTCGATGACGATCAGCACGCCGCCTTTCTTCAACACCCGCTTCACCTCGCGCAGCGCGGCCGGCACGTCCAGCCAGTGATGCGCCGAGAAGCGCGTCACCACCATGCAGAACGCGGCGTCCGCAAACGGCAGGCTGGCCACGTTGCCCTGCCGGGTGATGATGTTGTCCAACCCCCGCTCGCTGGCGGCGCCGGCCACCACGGCCAGCATTTCCGCCGACAGGTCGAACGCCGTCACCGACTTGGCCACCGGCGCCACGGCGAAGCTGGCGTGGCCGGCGCCGCAGCCCAGGTCCAGCACCGTCGGATGCGGTCCCAGCAGGCGGGTGATCTCGCGCAGGGCGGCCAGGTCGGCGCCCTGCGAGTGGACCGTGCTGGTCAGGTAGGCGCTGGCGGTATTGCCGAACTGTTGGGCGACGACGGCTTGCTGTTTCATGTTTTTCTCCAAGGATGGGCGAGTCAGGGCAGAATAGGCGTGTTTTTATCCTGTAACAAGACAAGTACTTATCCTGGTATAAGAACTACCATGCACAACAAACTTGGCGAATTCATCCGCGCCCATCGCGAGCGCACCCCGCCGGCCAGCGTCGGCCTGCCCGGCGGCGGGCGGCGCCGCACGCCCGGCCTGCGGCGCGAAGAACTGGCGCAATTGTGCGACGTCAGCCCGACCTGGCTGACCTGGCTGGAGCAGGGCCGGGAGGTGCAGGCGTCGGGCAAGATGCTGGCGCGGCTGGCGGAAGTGCTGCGGCTGTCAGCCGCCGAACGGGCCTACCTGTTCGGCCTGGCCGACCGGCTCGATCCGCATCACGACGACGACGGCGGCGACGCGGAGGAGGCGCTGGAGGCGATCGTCGCGGCCATCGATGCTCCCGCCTACATCCTCGACCGGCAATGGAACGCTGTGGCATGGAACCCCAAGGCGGCGCAACTGTTTGCCGGCTGGCTGCCGCCGTTTCCGCAATCGCGTGCCCGGCCGAACCTGCTGCGTTACATGTTCCTCGGCCCGGCGGCGCGCGAGCTGATCGTCGACTGGCCGGAGCGTGCCCGGCGGCTGGTGGCCGAGTTCCGCGCCGACATCGGCCGCCACGCCAGCGAGCAGGTACTGGCCGGCCTGATCGCCGAACTGTCCGCCGCCAGCGCGAGCTTCGCCGAGCTGTGGACCTTGCAGGACGTGGTCGGCAGGGAAGGTGGCCTGCGCCGCTTCCACCATCCACTGCAAGGGGATCTGGACCTCAATCAAGTGACGCTGCATCTGGCCAAGCGGCACGACCTGAAGCTGGTGATGCTGCTGCCGCAGACGTGATTGGACAGCCGCGTGTAGCATCGGATTTTTGATGTTATAGTTCCTGCATCATTTTGAGGATGCTCCCGTGCCGATCGAACTCAGCTTTGCAACACCGGTTGCGCTGCCCGCGCAGTCCGGCATCACCCGCCTCTACCCGTCGGTCAACCTGGCCGACGCATTTGTCATCGGGTTGCCGTCCGGCGCATCCGATGATCCGGATCTGCTGGCCCGGTTCATCTTTGCGAACCAGCCGGCATGGATCGGCAAACTGACCAATCTTCGCGATGTGATCGTTGCCCGCTTTGGTTTGAAGACCGCCAGGCATCTGGCCACGCTGGCCCATGCCGCGAAGGCCGAGCGGCTTGGCATCTTCAAGGTCTACAGCACCAACGAAACCGAGGTGGTGGTGGGGGAGGACGACACGCATCTTGATTTCCGTTTGTCGATCCTGTGCAGCGGCGGACCGGACGCCGACAGCGGTCGCGCGTTGACCCTCTCGACGGTGGTCCATTGCCATAACCGGCTGGGGCGGGTCTACATATTTTGCATTGCCCCCTTTCACCGCATGGTGGTCAAGGCCAGCCTGCGCCGCGCTGCGCGTATCGGCTGGCCAGCTGGGGCCTGATGACACCCGGCATGAACCCGCCCATCAACGGATTGCAGACGGTCGCGCGCGATCAGGCGGCGGCGCTATTCCAGTTCTTCCAGCTGTACTACTACGAGAACTCGGATTGGGCAGCGGAAGACCTTGGCGAGGATGGATTGTTCGACGCCTGTGCAGCGTCAATTGCCGACTACATCAACGCGCCCGACAAGGGCGCCTACTGGATCAGGAAAGACGGCGCGCTCGCTGGTTTCGTGGTGACCGAGCCGGTCACGCTACCGGACGGCAGGGTTGCGCAAGAACTGGCCGATCTGTTTATCTTGAAACGGTATCGGCGTCAGGGCTTGGCGATGGCGTCGGTCAGCGCGTTGGCAGAACAATTTAAGGGGCCATGGATGGTGGCAGTCTACCGTGACGACACCCGCGCTGACGCCTTCTGGCGCCAGGCCTTCGCCCGCATTGGCCTCGCCGGCGTGCGGCAATACGAGGACCCTGAACTTCCACAGTTCAGACTGTATGCCATCAATGAACTGTCATGAATTTTACTGAGGGGAGCGCGGGAATGGTGATGCGAATGTTAGCGGTACTTGGCATGGGAGTTCTGATGATGGCTGCTCAGGGCGGAGCCGCCGCCGCCGAGTCGGCGGGACACATCACCGGCGTGGGCGGCGTGTTCTTCAAGGCCAAGGACCCGAAGGCGCTGGCTGCCTGGTATCGCGATGTGCTGGGCATGCCGCTGGAAGTGTGGGGCGGCGCGAAACTGCGCTACGACGCCCCCCAGCATCCGCCCGCGCTGATCTGGAGCGCGTTCCCGGCCACGACCAAATACTTCGCGCCATCGACCAGCGAGTTCATGATCAACTACGCGGTCGACGACATGGACGCCTTGATCGCGCGCCTGGAAGCGAAAGGCGTCGCCATCCTGAAGCGCACCGACGACGACCCGAACGGCCGCTTCGCATGGATAGTCGATCCGGAAGGGAATAAGATCGAACTCTGGGAACCGAAACGCGCGGCGCCTACGGCACCCTAGTGTTTGATCAGAACGATGCCTGCACGCTTGGCAATTTATAATGCCGGGCATGAAAATTCTCATCCACTGTTACTGACTGCTTTGTCGGACTCGGCGCAGGCTTGCCAGGCGCCCACGCCGGACAGCTTGCGCGCAGCATGGATTGTCGTGCGCACGGCGGCGCTGCAAGATAAGCCGGGTACCTCCGCGCGCCTCTACAAATTTCCCCTGCTGCTCTTCGGCAAGGAAAACATCGCCTTGCTATAATCGGGGCGACCGGGCACTGCCCGGTCCTGGCTCCCAACGTCGCCATGATGACGTTCCCAGTGGTCCACACGGACCTGCAGCAAGGAGCTTCCCCTGTCCACCGCCACCCGCTCGGAAAACCTGCACAGCATCTACGCGATGCTGGCCGCGGTCGCCATGTTTTCGTTCATGGACACCACCATGAAGCTGCTGTCTTCCCACTATCCCGCCACGCAAGTGACCGCCATGCGCGCGCTCAGTTCGCTGCCGCTGCTGTGCGGCTACATGCTGTATCGCGGCGCCTTCCGCGGCATCTTCAAAGTGCGCTGGGGCATGCACATCTTCCGCAGCGTGCTCGGCATTGCGATGCTGACCTCGTTCGCCTATGGCCTCAAGGCGCTGTCGCTGGCCGAGGCGTATTCGATCTTCTTCATCGCGCCGTCGCTGATCACGGCGCTGTCGGTGTTCATCTTGAAAGAGAAGGTCGGCACCGGCCAGTGGGTCGCCATCGTGGTCGGCCTGCTCGGCGTGCTGGTGGTGCTGCGGCCCGAAGGTACGGGCTTTTTGACCTTGGGCGGGCTGGCCTTGCTCGGCTCGGCCGCCTGCTACGCGATGGCCGCGATCACCAGCCGCGTGCTGGCCCGCACCGACAGCAACGAGTCGATGATGTTCTGGTACTTGCTGATGATGGCCGGCGGCGGCCTGGCGATGTCGGCCAGCCACTGGGTGCCGGTGCGCGCCGAAGACGGCTGGGTGCTGCTGGCGCTGGCGCTGAGCGGCTTCCTCGGCCAACTGGCGATCACCCGCGCCTTCAGTTCCGGCAAGGCCTCGGTGGTGGCGCCGTTCGAATACTCGGCGCTGGCCTGGGGCGTGGCGATCGACTGGCTGCTGTGGCACACGCTGCCCGACGGCTACACCTTGCTTGGCGCCGGCATCATCATCGCCAGCGGCATCTACCTGGTGCGGCGCGAATCGGTGCACGCGGAAGCCGAACATCCTTGACGGTAGGAAAGTCCGCCGACAGCGCAGCGGACCCAACTTCGCTATAATCGTCGGATGTTAAAACAACGCACCATCAAAGAACTGGTCCGCACCACAGGTGTTGGACTGCACTCCGGCACCAAGGTCGAGCTGACACTGCGCCCGGCCGCGCCGGACACCGGCATCGTGTTCCGCCGCGTTGACCTGAGCCCGGTGGTGGAGTTCCCCGCCAGCGCGATGGCGGTGGGCGACACCCGCATGGCGTCCGTGCTGGTCAAGGACGGCGCCCGCGTCTCCACCGTCGAGCACCTGATGTCGGCCTGCGCCGGGCTCGGCCTGGACAACCTGTACATCGAAGTGAGCGCCGAAGAAATCCCCATCATGGACGGTTCGGCCTCGTCGTTCGTGTATTTATTGCAACAAGCCGGCGTGCAGGAACAGCCTGTCGCGAAGAAATTCATCCGCGTGCTGAAACCGGTGGAAATCCGCGAAGGCACGGGCGACAAGGAAAAATGGGCCCGTTTGACGCCGTACAACGGCTTCAAGCTGGACTTTTTCATCGAATTCAACCATCCGGCGGTCGACGGCACCCAGCAGCGCGCCCATGTGGACTTCGGCGACGTCTCCTACGTGCACGACGTGGCCCGCGCCCGCACCTTCGGCTTCATGCAGGACGTGGAAATGCTGCGCGGCATAGGCCTGGCGCGCGGTGGTTCGCTGGAAAACGCGATTGTGATGGACGAGTACCGCATCCTCAACTCGGACGGCCTGCGCTATGACGACGAATTCGTGCGCCACAAGATTTTGGACGCCATCGGCGACCTGTACCTGGTTGGCCATCCGCTGCTGGCCAGCTACGAGGCGCACAAATCCGGCCACGCGCTGAACAACCAGCTGTTGCTGGAACTGCTCAAGCACCCGGATGCCTACGAAATCGTCTCGTTCGCGACCAATGAAGTCGCGCCACCGTCGTATTTGCGTCAGATGGAGCGTGAGTGGGCGCTCACCTAAGCTAGGTCTGCCGCCGGCGGGCCACCATCGCCTTCAGGGCCGCGATCAGCGTGGCGTTCTGCGGGGTGGCCTCCAGCGTATCGCCGAGCTCGTCGAACGCCGCCACGGCCGCTTCCGTCAGCCACAGCGAGCGCATCTGCTCCTTGATCTCGGCCGGCTTGGTCATCAGCACCTTCAATTTCACGCCGTGCACCTGCCAGCCGCGCCGCGCCAGCGTGTCCTGCAGCTTGGGCAGCTGTTGCTTGAGCTTGGCCGCCAGCGAGGCGTTCGGCAGCGACAAGGTCAGCTGCCCATCCTCGAACGCCAGGATTTCGGCGAACTTGAACATGGCCGGCAGGGCCGCCGCGCAGTCTTTTTGCAGCGAGGCCATGCGCTCGATGGCGGGCAGCAGGGCCGCCATTTTGTCGTCGCGGCGCAGGAAATCGGTCGCCTCGACGGCGGTGCGGCGTTTGATGGACAGGTTGGAAGAGTTGAATCGCATGCGCAGCAACATATCACAGCGGCAAAAAAACGTCACCACCGGTTAAAATAGCTTAATTTTGTGACATTGTTCACTGTTGGGCTATTGTTAAACCGGTCAATAACCCAATGTAGGCGCGGACGCATGATAAAATCACCGTCTTTTGCCATAGTCGAACTCCGTGCGGTAAGGCGTTTTTCCCCTACAGAGCTTTTTTTAACGGCGTTTTTTCAAGAATTCAAGCATGTCATTACTGACCCAGATTTTCGGTAGCCGCAACCAGCGGCTGCTCAAGCAATACCAAAAAACGGTACGCGAGATCAATGCGCTCGAGCCGGCGATGGAAAAACTGTCCGATGCCGAGCTGCAAGCGAAGACGCCTGCATTCAAGGAACGCATCGCCAATGGCGAAGCGCTCGACGCGCTGCTGCCCGAGGCGTTTGCCGTCTGCCGCGAAGCGAGCAAGCGCGTCTTCAAGATGCGCCACTTCGACGTGCAGCTGATCGGCGGCATGGTTCTGCACTACGGCAAGATCGCCGAAATGGGCACCGGCGAGGGCAAAACCCTGACCGCGACCCTGCCGGCCTATCTGAACGCGCTGTCGGGCAAGGGCGTGCACATCGTCACCGTCAATGATTACCTGGCGCAGCGCGACGCGGAAACCATGGCCAAGCTGTACGGCTGGCTGGGTCTGTCGACCGGTATCAACCTGTCGCAGATGGAGCATGCCACCAAGCAGGCCGCCTACGGCTCCGACATCACCTACGGCACCAACAACGAATTCGGTTTCGACTACCTGCGCGACAACATGGTGTTCGAAGCCCGCGACCGCGTGCAGCGCGTCCTGAACTTCGGCATCGTCGATGAAGTCGACTCGATCCTGATCGACGAAGCCCGCACCC
This sequence comes from Duganella sp. GW821-FHT07G03, assembly GCF_059418605.1. Classification (NCBI taxonomy): domain Bacteria; kingdom Pseudomonadati; phylum Pseudomonadota; class Betaproteobacteria; order Burkholderiales; family Oxalobacteraceae; genus Duganella; species Duganella sp. GW821-FHT07G03. The sequence goes on along the minus strand of NZ_JBWKQE010000013.1, from coordinate 145,522 downwards.
CGCTGATCATCTCCGGCCAGGCCGAGAACCACACCGACCTGTACTACAAGATCAACGAGCTGCCAGGCCTGCTGACCATGCAGATCGGCGAAGAAACGCCGGACGGCAAGGGCAAGGTTGAAGTCCCGGGCGACTACACCAAGGACGAAAAAGCCCACCAGGTGCTGCTGACCGAAGCCGGTCACGAAAAAGCCGAAGCGATCCTGACCCAAATGGGTCTGCTGCCGGAAGGCGCCTCGCTGTACGACTCGGCCAACATCACGCTGGTGCACCACCTGTACGCGGCGCTGCGCGCGCACGCGCTGTACTTCAAGGATCAGCACTACGTGGTGCAGAACAATGAAGTGGTGATCGTCGATGAATTCACCGGCCGTCTGATGACGGGCCGCCGCTGGTCCGACGGCCTGCACCAGGCAGTCGAAGCGAAAGAGGGCGTGAAGATCCAGAACGAGAACCAGACCCTGGCCTCGATCACCTTCCAGAACTACTTCCGCATGTACGGCAAGCTGGCCGGCATGACCGGTACCGCCGATACCGAAGCCTACGAATTCCAGGAAATCTACGGCCTCGAAACCGTGGTGATTCCGCCTAACCGTCCTTCGCAGCGCAAGGACCGTCAGGACCAGGTCTACAAAACGTCGGCCGAGAAGTACAACGCCATGATGCTGGAAATCCGCGAATGCTACGACCGCGGCCAACCAGTATTGGTCGGTACCACCTCGATCGAAAACTCGGAACTGCTGTCGGGCATCCTGACCAAGGGCGGCCTGCCGCACAACGTCCTGAATGCGAAACAGCACGCCCGTGAAGCAGAAATCATCGCCCAGGCAGGTAGCCCGAAAGCGATCACCATCGCCACCAACATGGCCGGTCGCGGTACCGACATCGTCTTGGGCGGCAACGTCGAAAAGCAGATCCAGTTCGTTGAAGCCAACGCTGAACTGAGCGACGCCGACAAGGCGGCGCAATCGAAAGCACTGCGCGACGGCTGGCAGGCATTGCACGAGCAGGTGGTTGCTGCCGGCGGCCTGCATATCGTCGGCACCGAGCGTCACGAATCGCGCCGCGTCGACAACCAGCTGCGCGGCCGCGCCGCACGTCAGGGTGACCCTGGCATGTCGCGTTTCTTCCTGTCGCTGGACGACCAGCTGCTGCGCATCTTCGCGGGCGACCGCGTGCGCGCCATCATGGACCGCCTGAAGATGCCGGAAGGCGAACCTATCGAAGCGGGCATCGTCTCGCGCTCGATCGAGTCCGCACAGCGCAAGGTCGAGGCACGCAACTTCGACATCCGTAAGCAGCTGCTGGAATACGACGACGTCGCCAACGACCAGCGCAAAGTGATCTACCAGCAGCGCAACGAGCTGCTGGAAGCGACCGACATCTCGGAACTGATCCAGTCCCTGCGCCACGGCGCCTTCACCGACCTGGTACGCGAATACGTGCCGGCGGAATCGGTGGAAGAGCAGTGGAACATCAAGGGCCTGGAAGCAGCGCTGGCGGCGGAATGGCAGATCGACCTGCCGTTGCGCTCCATGCTGGAAAAAGAACAGAACCTGAACGACGAGGACATCGTGGAGCGCGTGATCGCTGCGGCCGATGCGCTGTACCAGTCGAAGATCGACATCGTCGGCAAGGAATCGTTCGGCGGCTTCGAACGCAACGTGATGCTGCAAAGCGTGGACAGCCACTGGCGCGAACACCTGGCGGCGCTGGATCACCTGCGCCAGGGCATCCACCTGCGCGGTTACGCGCAGAAGAACCCCAAGCAGGAATACAAGCGCGAAGCGTTCGAACTGTTCGGCCAGATGCTGGATATGATCAAGAACGAAGTGGTCAAGCTGATCATGACGGTGCGTATCCAGTCGCGCGAAGAGATCGATGCGGCCGAAGCGGCCATGCAGCAGTCGCACGTTGAAAACGTGAGCTACCAGCACGCCGACTTCAACCCGAACGCGGCGCCGGAAGAACTGCTGGCGCCAGCGGCGATCGGCGGCCTGCCACCTGAGCTGCAAGGCTTGAGCGGCGAGCAGCTGATGGAGATGGGCCTGAAAGTCGGACGCAACGACCCATGCCCATGCGGCAGCGGCAAGAAGTACAAGGCCTGCCACGGCAAGCTGGCTTAAACAAAAAAACCGGAGCTAGTCTCCGGTTTTTTTATGTCTGATTGACCTTGGCTAGAGCTGTTGCTCGTAGACGGCCCGGATGCCGACGCGGGTGGGTGTGCTGGCGGTGCGGGCGGTGCTGTAGCCGCCGTTGGCGTAGAAGCTGCCCTGCAGCTGGTCCTGGTGCAGAACGTTCAGCAGCGACACGCGCAGCCGCGATTTGCTGTCGAACTTCCATAGCGCGTAGCCGTCCAGGGTGCGCGTGACGCCGGTGTAGCTGGCCAGGTTGCCGCTGATCCTGACCATGCCGCCAGTCTGCAAGCCGGCGTTGAAGCCCAGCGTTAATGCACCGGCGGGGTGGTAGTCAAATCCAACGTTGGCGCTGAAGGGGATTTGCGCGCTGAGGCGATTGTCCGGTCCCGGCACCGCGTCCAGCCGCGACCAGTTGCGCGAGGCGTTGGCGCGCACGTCGACCGGCCATGCGCCGAGCGGGAACTTGGCGTCGAACTCGATGCCGGCCACCTTGGCTTTGCCGCCGTTGAACGGCGTCGTCACCCACGAACCGTTTTGTTCGAACAGGCGCTGCACCGTCACGTCGCGGATGCGCCGCGCGTAGGCCGATACGCTCACCGAGCCCTCCTTGCCGAAGTACGATTCATACGCCGCGTCCAAGCCCCACGCCAGTTCCGGCCGCAGGTCGGGATTGCCCTGCACGTCCGGATTGGTGGGGCCGTTGTCGTTGTTGATGGTGTAGCGGCGCGGCAGCAGGTCGCGGGTCGGCGGCGCCTTGTAGGTGCGGGCGAGGGCCAGCCGCACCTGGTCGCGCTCCTGGTTCGGCAGCTTCCACATCATTTGCGCCACCGGGCTGAAAACACTGGAGCGGTTTTGTACCGCCGCCAGCTGGGCGCCGTCGGTGTGGGTGTCCAGACCCTCCCAGCGCAGGCCGAGATAGGCTTGCAGGCGCGCCGTCACGTCCCGTTCGTCCTGGACGAAGAGGGCGATGCGACGCACGCGCGCTTCGTACTCCTGCAGCAGCTGACCCAGCCCCGCGCCGTTGGCCGCGCTGTCGTCCTGGCGGCGCATCTCGCTGCGGCGCGTGTCGGCGCCGTCCCAGCCGATGGCGAGGCTGTGTGCTTCGCGCAGGTGGGTCAGGTATTTGCCGCTGGTGGTGAGGCTGTCGTCGTCGGCGGCCGATGTGACTGCGCGCGTGAACAGCGGCGTGCCGCCTGCGCTGGCGCCGTGGAAGGCGTAGTCGGTGTTGCGATGGTTGTAGTCGTAACCCAGCTTGACGCTTAGCTTGCCGTCCGCGCCGACCGCGTGCGTCCACGTCACGCCGCTGCGCAGGAAGGCCGTGTGCGACAGCGCGTGCCGGTCGTTGTTTGGATAGGCGGTCGATGCGCCATAGATGCTGGTTTCGCGGGAGTCCCCGTGGCTGCTGGTGCGGTACAGGTCCAGCAGGTTTTGCCATGCCAGCGTATCGCCGTTTGCCAGCGTCCAGTTCAGGCGCGGCGCCAGATTCAGCTTGGTCTGGTGCGATGCGTTCAGTTCCGCGAAGGTGCGCAGCGCAGCCGGTCCTTCCACGCGTTCCGTGGTGCCAGGCGTGTTGCGGAAACCGGTGTCGCTCAGCGTGGCGGCCAGGCCGTACGATAGCGCGCCCTCGCGGTTCGCGATCTGCATCGTGGCGGAAGGTCCGGTCACGCCTTGCAGGTTTTCGATGCCCAGCTTGAGGTCGCGCTGCGCGCGGCTGCCTTTGCGCAGGATGACGTTGATGCTGCCCGCCATGGCCTGCGCGCTGTATTCGGCCGACGCGGTGCGCAGTATCTCGATGCGCTCGATCAGTTCGGGCGAGATGGCGTCGATGGACATGCCCTGCGGCGCGGGCTCGCCGTTGATCAGCAGCTGCGTATAGCCGGCGCCAAGGCCGCGCATGCGCACCTCGCCGCCGGTCACGGAGATGCCGGGCTGGCGTTTGAGCAGGGCGGAGAGCGTGGTGTCGCCATACAGGTCGATGTCCGCGCGGCCGACGACGATCTTGGCCGCCGTGTCGTTGCGGCGCAGGGCCTGGGCGGCGGAACCGGTGATATCAACCCGCTGCATATCTGCGGTGTCCTGCGCATTTGCGCCCGCCGCAAGGCAGAGCAGTAAAAGAGGTTTCATGTGCTGTGCGTAAGTTAATCCGGCGCAGAGTATCACGCCGTCCCAGCCTCGCCGGACCGCCTTTGTGACGAGCGCCCGGATTGCCGTGATGATGTTCCGCCACCGCGCATTTTGGCGGCCCATGCCGCTGATATACTCGCCGTCATGGATCAACCCTTATCCCTCACATGGCGCGAAGTGCGCAATACCTTGCTGGTCAATCTGCTGGTGTGGGGCCTGCTATGCGCGGTCGGCGCGGCCAGCGTCTACAGCGACGTGCTGCGCGAAGGCGGCAACCGTAGCTACGGCCGCGTGATGCTCAATTGGGATCTGAACCACGTGCTGATGATGACGCTCAGCTTCGGCCAGTACCTGGTCTTCCGGCGCTGGCCCGAGCTGACCGCCAGCGCCCGCGCCATCGCGCGCTGCTACGCGATGGTGGTGTTCATCTTCCTGCCGCTTCAGCTGCTCTACATGGCGATGCTGGATGCGGTGCGCGCTGACGGGGTGCTGGACCTGGCCCATGCCTGGCGACTGTTCCTGTCGCCGCATGGCTTCAATGTGTTTCTCGAATTCGCCTGGGCGACCGGGACCTACACCGCGGTCACCGCGATTTGCATCTGGCGCCGCAGCCAGGCGCGCGACAAGGCGTGGCAGCAGGCGTTGACCGACAACCTGCATCTCAACCTCGAACTGGAACGCCAGCGCATGCTGGCCCTGCGCGCGCAGCTGGAGCCGCATTTCATCTTCAACGCCCTGAACGCGATCAGCGCGCTGGTGCGCACCAGCGACGGCGACCTGGCGCTGAACGGCATCAACCGCCTGAGCGACCTGCTGCGCTACGCGCTGACCGCCAGCGGCCGCGATTGGGTCAGCGTCGGCGAGGAACTGGCCTTCGTCGGCGACTATCTCGCCTTGCAGCGTCTGCGTTACCGGGCGCGCCTGCAAGTGCAGATGGATATCGGCGATGTCCATGGAGGCGAGTGTCCGCCATTGCTGCTGCAACCGCTGATCGAAAACGCCTTGCGCCACGATCTGGATTGCCATGAGGGGAACAGCGATATCCGTATCCACATGCGGAGCGAGGGCGCGCAACTGCATATCCGCATCAGCAATCCGGTGACGGCGGATGCGTCGCCGAATCCGGGGCTCGGGATGGGACTGGCCAACACGCGGGCGCGCTTGCAACTGGCCTATGGCGGCGAGGCGTCGCTGGATGGCGCCTTGCGCGACGGCCGCTATGAAGTGGCGATCCGCATGCCCTTGTACGTGAAGGAGTGACGGCGATGCGTGTCTTGCTGGTAGACGACGAAGAACCTGGCCGCATCAATCTGCGCTACGCGCTGGCGCGGCATCCGCATTGTCAGGTGGCCGGCGAATGCGCCAGCGCCGCCGCCGCCCGCGAACTGCTGGCGCGGCAGGAGGTGGACCTGGTGTTCCTGGACGTGCAGATGCCGAAGGAATCCGGCATTGACCTCGCGCGCAGCCTGAGCGCGATGGCGGAGCCGCCGTTGATCGTGTTCGTCACCGCCTACAACGCCTACGCGATCGAGGCCTTCGAAGTGCATGCGATGGATTACCTGCTCAAGCCCTTCGACGACGCCCGCCTGGCGCAGACGCTGGAACGCGCGGCGGCGATGCTGGCGCAGCGCCAGCTGGCGGGCTTCGCGCCGGCCTTGCGGGCCTATGTCGCCGCGCAGCCGGCGGCCGCGGCGGCGGGCTACTGGCATCAGGTCAGCGTGCGTTCGATCGGGCGCATCGAGTGCATACGGCTTGAGGACGTGCAGTGGCTGGAGGCGGACGGCAACTACGTCAAGCTGCACCTGGAAAAGCGCTGCGTGTTGTACCGCATGCCGCTCAGCCGCCTGGAGGAACACCTGGACCCGGCGCGCTTCGTCCGCGTGCACCGCCGCGCCATCGTCGCTGCGGAGCAGTTCTCGTCGATGTCCGTGGTGGGCGACGGCAGCTACCTGCTGGCGCTGCGTTGCGGCGATACGGTGGCCGTCAGCGAGCGCCACGTGGAAGCGGCGCGCGCCCGCCTTGCCGCAGGCTAGCGCGCAGCGTCGCGCTGCGGCGCGGAGTAGGGCAGCAGCATGCGCACCGCCGTGCCGACATTGGGCGCCGAGTCGATGGTGATGCGTCCACCCAGCACGCCGGTGACGATGTTGTAGACGATGTTCATCCCCAGCCCGGTCCCGCCCTGGCCCATCTTGGTGGTGAAGAAGGGATCGAATACCTTGCGCAGCACATCATCCGGCATGCCGGCGCCGTCGTCGCTGAACATCAGTTCGACGATGTCGTCGTCCACCGCTTCCGCGCGCACCGTGATGGTGCCGCCCTTGCGCTGGTCGAAGGCGTGGTTGAGCGCATTGTTGACGAGGTTATTCAGTACCTGGTACAAGGCGCCGGGATAGGAGTCGAAGCTCAGTCGTTCCGGAATCTGCAGGATCACCTCGCACTCGGCGCGGCGCAGGCGCGGCATGTAGGTGGCCATCGTATCGTGCACCGCAGACAGCAGGTCGAACCTGCGGCGCTGGTCGTTGGTCTGGTCGACGGCGATCTGCTTGAACGACGAGATCAGTTCCGCCGCCTTGTGCAGTGAACCGGAAATCAACTGGCTGGCCAGGCGCACTTCCTCCAGGTGCGCGGTCAGCTCCGAGCGCCGCAGCGCGCCGGCCGCCACGTGCAGGTCGAATTCCACCACGCGGTCGCGCAGCGCGGTCGATGCCAGCAGGCTGTTGCCGATCGGCGTATTGAGCTCGTGCGCGATGCCCGCCACCAGCGATCCGAGCGAGGCCATTTTCTCGGCCGCCAGCAGTTCGTCCTGGGTATGCTGTAAAGTCTCCAGCGCCGTACTCAGGTCGGCGTTGGCGCGCTCCAGCGCGGCCGAGCGCTCGCGCACGCGCGACTCCAGCGACACGTTCAAGTCCTTCAGCTCGCGCTTGGCGTTGAGTTCCTCGGTCAGGTCCAGCAGCGCCCAGATGATGGAGTCGTTGCCGTCCAAGGTCAGCGAGGACGACCAGATCGCCACGCTGCCCACGCTGCCGTCGGGCAGCAGCACGCCGGCGATGGCGCCGTGCACCGCGCCGTCGGTCTGGTACATAGTCCAGATGCGGTCGCGCTCCAGCGTGCTGGCCCAGAACGGCACCTCGTCGCTGCGCTTGCCGATCAGGTTGGCGGCGCCGGCGCCGAAGGTGTGCGTGACGGCGCGGTTGGCGGCGACGATGCGGCCGTCGCGGTCTGACACCGTCAACGGCAGCGGCGCCATGTCGAACAGCGTCTTGAAGCGCGCCTCCGATTCCGACAGCCGCCGCTGCGATTGTTCCAGCTGCGCGATGCGCTCGCGCAGCGCCGCGCTCATGGCGTTGAGCGTGCGCGTGAAGACGGCGATTTCGTCGTCGCCTTCCACCGGCAGCGCCTTGTTGTAGTCGCCCAGCGCCATCTGCTGCGATTGGTCCGTCAGCGCGTGCAGACGGCGTCCGATGCCGTGGGTGAAGGCGTAGAACAGCACCACGCCCAGCGCCAGTCCGACCAGCGAGATCACGCCGCCTTGCAGCATCACCTCGTCGCGCGCCTGTTTCAGGTCTTTGGTGGTGAGGCCGAAATTGATGGAGCCGACGCGGTTATCGCGCAACAGCAGCGGCGAGCGCGCGTGCAGCATGGTGTCGTCGAGCAGGGTGCGCACGCCTTTGAAGCTGGTGCCGCCGCCTTGCCGCAGCAGCTCCGGCAAGGGGGCATGGCGCTTGCCGGCTTCGATGATGGGTTTTTCGTTTTCGTCGAGGATGACCAGGTAGCGCACAAAACTGTCGTCCGGGTCGGACAACATTTCGGTCAGGTAGTTGGTCAGTTCGGGCAGGCGGCCGCGCGTGGCGTAGGGACTGAGGGAGAGATTGAGCGTGACCGCGTACTCGCGGGCGACGCGTTCGGCGTTGGTGCTGACGGCTTGATTCATCAGGCGCAGGCTGTTCCAGATCAGCAGGCCAACCACCAGCGCCTGGATGACGGCGCTCAGCAGCAGAAATTTCGCGCGCAGCGATAGACTCAAAACGTACACTCCTTGTGGCGTTGCCAGGAGCGCACGTCCCTGCCGTCCACGCGGGACGGCAGGGGGCCAGGGCGACCTGGAGGTTAAGGCAGGGTCAGAATCACTTTGACGGTGTCGTCCACTGCCGACTTGTCAATATAACCGATCGCCTTGGGATCGGCAGCAACTGCTTTCTTCACCTCGGCGTTGCTCGGGTATTCCTTCGGCGGCGTGGCTTTACCGGTGAACACCAGCTTGGACCACAAGGCCTTGACCTGCGCCGGGTCCTTTTCCGCGACCTTCTGGTAGAAGTCGGCGCGGATGTGCGAACCTTCGGCCTGGTCGACCGGTGTGAACAGGTTGGATTTACCGAGGAAGAATTGCGAAGCCTGTTCCGAGAACATGCGGGTCGCCGGATTCTTCTGGCTGACGATGACAACGGTTTCCGCCGAGGCGCCGGCTGCGGCGAACGACGACAGCAACGCGGCGATGATCATTTTTTTCATGTTATGGACTCCTGATTAGAAGACGAAATCGACCGCCGCGGCGACCACGGTGACGTTGTTGTTGAAGCCAGGCTGCACGAAGATCAGCGAGCCGCCTTTGGTCTTAGGCTTGGCGCGGTCGACCTGCACCTTCAGCGCCATCGATTTGGCGAAGTCCCAACGCACGCCGATCAGGTCGGACGATTGTTCCGTCGCCGGCAGCAGGCCGTAGACAACCGCGCCCAGTGGGCTGTTCTTCGGCAGGGTCGCAGGCGGGGTCACCGAGCTGCCGGCGTCGCGCACGGAGGCGTGGGCGTAGTAAGGCAGGACCTTGCCGACGCGGTAGCCGACCATGGTGTACCAGGCGTTGGTGTCAGGAACGTAGACGGCTTCCTTGGCGCGACGCTGGGCGTACTCGGTCTGGACCACGATGTTGCGCCAGTCCATGGTGCCGCCGATCGAGGTGAAGGCGATCTTTTTGCCATCGGTCAGGCTGAGGTCATTGGCCAGCTGCTTGAAGCCGAACTGGTTCAACGTCGCGGTCAGGGTGTTGATCGGGCCCAGGTCGTTGGTCTTCAGGTCGGCGCGAGCGTGTGCGACGCGCAACAGGAATGGGCCGTACTCGCCGATGAAGGTGATGCCGGCGGCAGGCGCGCGGTAGGTCGCGACGGCGCCGGCGCCGGTCGGCACGAACAGCTTGCCGCGGCTGACGCCGGCGAAAGCCTGGGTGGTGAAGTTGAAGTCGCCGAAGGCGTGCTGATAATTGACGTCCGCGCCGTCGACGTTTTCGATCGGGGCCTGGCCGTACATCTCAATCGGCGGCCGCATCATGGTGTTGGCGTAGCCGACGTTCTGGTAGTCCGAGATCAGGAAGGTCGGCACCACGACGCGGCCGACGCGCACGCTTGTTTCGTCGTTGATGCGGGCTTTCAGGAAGGCCCAGGTCAGGTCGGTGGTGAAGGTCGGGCTGGTGTTCTTGCGGGTCAGGATCTGTGCGGTGCCGGACAGCCAGTCGTTGATGCGGTAGGTCGCTTGCAGGCCCAGGTTGGTGTCGAGGCCGATCTTGGCTTGGTCGCTCACGCCTTCAGCCTGGTTGTAGCGGGCAAATTGCGCCTGGTCGGTGTTGCTCTTGGCCACGCCCAGCGTGCCGAAGGCACTGATGGTCAGGTTTTCGTCACCCAAGGTGCCAGCCTGTGCCTGCATGGCGGCGGTGGCGGCAAAGACGGCAGCTACTAGAAGTTGCTTTTTCATGTGGTCGGTATCCTTTGATTTGTTGTCAGTTGTTTCTTGCTATGGACGATCGTGTCGCCTTGTTTGTCTCGTGACATGCGGGGATGGGGCACTCGGGCTAAACCTTAAACTAATTTCCGTACGGCATGAATTCATTTCTTGCAAATTAGAACGTACGTACTAAAATGTTGTAGCTTTTGAGTTGAAAATAACGATTTCATCAATGAATTCATGGGGTTGTATGACATCCTTCTAGTGCTTTTTGAGCAAATTTGCGCTTAAGTTATGCTTTCTGGCAACTGCGCACGATTTGTAACTGAGAGTTGTGGCGGGGAGGGAATGATGCGATGCGCCAATTTGGTCGTCAGGTATTACAATAGCGGCTCCCACTTTCCACTCACGAGAACACACATATGGCCGTCAATTCCCCTCTGCCCGTCGCCTCCGCACTGAAGCCTGTCGCCGGCATCGAAATCGGTTTTGCCGAAGCCGGCATCAAGAAGCCGAACCGCAAGGACGTGCTGGTGATGAAAGTGGCGCCTACCGCCACCGTGTCCGGCGTGTTCACGCTGAACCGCTTCTGCGCCGCGCCGGTGCAGATCGCCAAGGCCCACCTGGCGGCCGCCAAGGAAAGCGGCAAGCCGATCGCCGCGCTGCTGATCAACACCGGCAACGCCAACGCCGGCACCGGCGAACTGGGTCTGGCGCTGGCCAATGAAACCTGCGCCGCGCTGGCCGCGCAGCTGGGTTGCGAAGCGTCGCAGATCCTGCCGTTTTCCACCGGCGTGATCCTGGAGCCGCTGCCTGCCACCAAAGTGATCGCCGGCCTGCCGCAAGCGGTCGCCGGCCTGAAGGCCGACAACTGGTACAACGCCGCCGAAGCCATCATGACCACCGACACGCAGCCGAAAGCCGGTTCGCGCACCGTCACCATCGGCGGCCACACGGTCACCATGAGCGGCATCAGCAAGGGCGCCGGCATGATCAAGCCGAACATGGCGACCATGCTGGGCTACCTGGCGCTGGACGCCAAGGTGGCGCAGCCTGTCCTCGATGTGCTGGTCAAGCAGGTGGCCGACCAGTCGTTCAATTGCATCACCATCGACGGCGACACCTCGACCAACGATTCCTTCATGCTGATCGCCACCGGCGCCGGTTCGCTGGAAGTCAATTCGGTCGATACCCCGGAATACGCCGAACTGGCAGCCGCCGTGACCGAACTGTCGCTGTTCCTGGCGCAGGCCATCGTGCGTGACGGCGAGGGCGCGACCAAGTTCATCACCATCACCGTGGAAGACGGCGCCAGCGTCGAAGAGTGCCGCAAGATCGCCTACTCGATCGGCCACTCGCCGCTGGTCAAGACCGCGTTCTTCGCTTCCGACCCTAACCTGGGCCGCATCCTGGCCGCCATCGGCTACGCCGGCGTCGACGACCTCGATGTCAGCAAGCTCAATCTGTACCTGGACGACGTGTGGGTGGCCAAGAACGGCGGCCGCAATCCGGACTACAAGGAAGAAGACGGCCAGCGCGTGATGAAGCAGAGCGAGATCCTGGTGCGCGTCAAGCTGGCGCGCGGCGCGGCTGCGGCCACCGTCTACACCTGCGACCTGTCGCACGATTACGTGAGCATCAACGCCGACTACCGTTCCTAAGATGGCGACGCCTCTCGAACAATTCCTGGTGCGCGCCGAGGCCTTGCTGGCGCGCGTGGAGGCGGTGCTGCCGCAGGCGCCGCGTGAGCCGGACTGGAAGCTGGGCTTCGCTTTCCGCTGGCGCAAACGCAACGGCGGCGGCGCCAGCTACCTGCAAGCGGTGGCCCACGTGTCGCCGATCGCGCTGGACGACCTGCAGCACATCGGCCCGCAGAAAGAGCAGATCGAGCAGAACACCCGCCAGTTCGTACAGGGCAAGCCGGCCAACAACGTGTTGCTGACCGGCGCGCGCGGCACCGGCAAGTCTTCGCTGATCAAGGCCTGCCTGAACCAGTTTGGCAAGGACGGCCTGCGCCTGATCGAAGTCGACAAGGCCGACCTGGCCGAGCTGCCCGATATCGTCGACATCGTGGCGGGCCGGCCGGAACGCTTCATCGTCTTCTGCGACGACCTGTCGTTCGAGGAGGGCGAGAGCGGCTACAAGGCGCTGAAGGTGGCGCTGGACGGCAGCATCTCGGCGCAGTCGGACAATGTGCTGATCTACGCCACCTCCAACCGCCGCCACCTGATGCCGGAGCGTATGTCCGACAACATGAGCTACAAGCACGACGAGGATGGCGACCTGCATCCCGGCGAGACGGTGGAGGAGAAGATCTCGCTGTCAGAACGCTTCGGCCTGTGGCTGACGTTTTACCCATTCAAGCAGGACGACTACCTGGCCATCGTCGGCCACTGGCTGTCGTCGCTGGGCTGCAGCGAGGCGCAGATCGAAGCCTCGCGCGCCGACGCCCTGCGCTGGGCCTTGCAGCGCGGCTCGCGCTCGGGCCGCGTGGCCTGGCAGTTCGCCAAGGACTACGCCGGGAAGCTGGCATGAGCGGCGCCCGACCTGTGGACGTCGCCGTCGGCATCCTGATGAAGCCCAACGGCGACGTGCTGCTGGGCCAGCGCCCGGTGGGTAAGCCGTACGAAGGCTATTGGGAATTCCCCGGCGGTAAAGTCGATCCGGGCGAGACCGTGCTGCAGGCGCTCAAGCGCGAGTTCGTCGAGGAGCTGGGGCTGGTCATCAACAGCGCCGAGGAGTGGTGCGGCGTCGAGCACGTGTACGAGCACGCGCATGTGCGGCTGCATTTCTTCATCAGCCGCGACTGGAGCGGCGAGCCGCAAAGCCTGGAAGGCCAGGCCTTCGCCTGGCAGGGCGCGGTGGGCGTCGAGCCGCTGCTGCCGGCCACCATTCCGCTGCTGGAGTGGCTGGACATGGTCCGCTACGGATCGTGATGGAGCGCTGGTGGAATAGCGCGAGCGTCTGGCGCGGGCTGGCCGGCATCGCGCTGGCGGCCTGCGTGGCGCTGGGCGCGTTGCTGGTGCTGCGTCCGCCGCCGGGGCAGGTGTATATGGCGGTGTTGTCGGCGCCGCAGGACCGCAACGCCGGCTGGATCGCGTCGGTAAGCGTGGACCGCGAGCTGACGCTGACGCCGCTGCACGACACCGTCGTCGCCAACCGCAAGGCACTGCAATTATGGATATCCGCACCGGGCTGGATTGCGCCGGTGTCGCTCGGTTTGCTGGAGCAGGACCGCCAGCTGAAACTGTCGCTGGAGCAGCTGCCGCCGTTGAGCGCGGAGCCGTCGTTCGAAATCACGCTGGAGCCGCAAGGCGGTTCACCAGCGCCAAGCGGACCGGTGCTCTACACCGGCCAGGCCGTCAAGCCGAAATAAGGACTTACTCTTCGTCGTTGGGGTCGATCGGCGGTGCTGCCGGGATGGCGTATTTTTCCTCGGCCCAGGCGCCGAGATCGATTTGTTTGCAGCGTTCCGAGCAAAACGGACGGAATTTATTTTCTTCCTTCCACTCCACTTTGGCGGAGCAGGTAGGGCAGTCAACTACGGTGGCCATGATAATTCTTTAAAAGTTACAGAGGGTGAGCTCGAATGGTACATCATCTTCCAGCGGCTTGGGTTTCAGGTCGCCGCCCTGCGAGGTGAAACGCACCCACAACATATACTTGTTGGCCGAGATTTCCGGGATCGCGCCCAGCGATTCGTCCAGGGTCAGGCGCAGCATCTGGTAGACCTTGCCCTGCAACATCTGCTGATAACTGCCGGCCACGGCGATCATCTTGATCGGGCCGCCGGAATCGCGCAGCAGGCGCAGCACCAGCCCCAGCGCGTCGAACAGCGGCGCCAGCGGCGCGAACCAGGTGGCGATGTCGTTGAAGCGCTGCTCGGCCGGACGCTTCTGCCAGGCGTAGTAGGACGGCAGGTCGAACTCGCAGGCGCCGCCGGGAATGATGGTGCGGCCGCGGATGCTCATCAGCCATTCGTTGTCGCGCACGTTTTGGCCGGTCTTGCCCTGGGCCGCGACCAGCGCGCTGCTCACGCCGTCGAGCTCGGCCAGGATGGCGTCCAGCGTCTCCGCTTGCACATTGGGGTTCATGCGGTAACCCAGCAGCGATTGGCGCTGGCGTTCCAGTTCTTGCAACAGGTCGGATTTCAGGTCGGCGCGGCCGGCCACCTCCAGCATGTCGAAGATGGTCGCCAAGGCGACGTGGTGCTGCATAGGGTGTTCTTGATGCACAAAGAACTTGAATTTCTCGTACAGATCCTCTAATCGCAACAACGTGCGGATGCGCTCGTTGAAAGGATATTCGTAGACAATCAAAATAACATCCCTCAGTAGTTGGACTTGCGATTAATTCCCGTGATTTTGAAGCAAGCCAAGCAAAATTACAAACGTTGCGAAGGTATTGTCGCCGTTCTTTTCGAAAATGCCAGATATAAATCGTGAAGTCGGGCGATTTGAGGCGCCAGAGCCTCGATTCCGCCGCCGTTTTCAATAATGTCGTCCGCCGCGTCCAGCCTTTGCTGGCGGCTGGCCTGCGCCGCCATGATGGCGCGGACCTGGCTTTCCGGCAGATTGTTACGCGCCATCACGCGCGCAATTTGCACTTCCTCCGGACAGTCTACCGCGAGTACGCGCGTAACCCGCGCACGCCAAGTGCCCGATTCGACCAGCAGCGGCACGGCGAAGATCACATAGTCGCCGGTGGCGGCCTCGGCGGCGGCCAGCGCGGCGTCGCGGATGCGCGGATGCAGGATGGCTTCGAGGCGGGCCTTGGCGCCGGCGTCGGCAAACACCAGGCCGCGCATGCGGGCGCGGTCGAGCGCGCCGTTGGCGTCGGCGAACCCGGCGCCGAACTCGGCGACGATGGCCGGCATCGCCGCGCCGCCGGGCGCGGTCAGGCTGTGGGCGATCTGGTCGGTGTCGACCACGCTGGCGCCAAGCGCGGCGAACATATCGGCCACCGTGCTCTTGCCGCTGCCGATGCCGCCGGTCAGGCCGATGGAGAAGGGCAGTGTGCTCATCGTCCGCTTACAGGTAAGGATAGAAGCTGCGGGTGAATGCCATGATCGGTTCGCGGTACAGGAAGACGATCAGGCCGGCCGCCGCCAGGTAGGGGCCGAACGGGATCTGCAGATCGAAGCCGCGGCGGTTCACCACCATCAGCGCGATGCCGACCACCGAGCCCACCAGCGACGACATCAGCACGATGGCCGGCAGCGTCGCCCAGCCCATCCACGCGCCCAGCGCGGCCAGCAGCTTGAAGTCGCCATAGCCCATGCCGTCGCGGTGACGCACCAGTTTATACGCCCAATTGACGGACCACAGCGCCAGATAGCCGGCCGCCGCGCCGATGACGGCGTCGTGCAGCGTGGCGAAGGTGCCGTCGAGGTTCATCAGCAGGCCGGCCCAGATCAGCGGATAGGTCAGGTCGTCCGGCAGCAGCTGGGTGTCGAAATCGATGAAGGTCATGGCGATCAGCAGGTACAGGAACAGCAGGCCGGACAGGCCGGCCCAGCCGCTGCCGAAGTGCCACACCACCACCGCCGACAGCACGCCGGCCAGCGCTTCGATGGCCGGGTAGCGGGCCGAGATCGGCGCCTTGCAGCTGCTGCATTTGCCGCGCAGGACCAGGTAGCTGAGCACGGGGATATTCTCCAGCGCGGTGATCTGGTGCTGGCAGTGCGGGCAGGCCGAACGCGGCACCATCAGGTTGTAGCGCGTGGTGTGCGGCTCGTCCTTGCCGGCCTCGACGGCGCAATAGTTGTCCGATTCGCGCTGCATCATTTTCGGCAGGCGATGGATCACCACGTTCAGGAAGCTGCCGAACAGCAGGCCGAACAGGCCGGCGATCAGGCTGATGGCGAGCTCGCCAGCGGGGGCAAACAACAAGGTTGGTTCAGGCATAGGTCGGGCCGCGTGGGTAAAGACAGTGGCTCATATTAAAGCATTACGGCAACATTGCGGCACGGTTTTTCAACGCGCGCCGTCCGCCGCAAGCCCCTCCTTGGAGATATGGAAATGAAGTTGGAATTCAGGCAAGGTGGAGGGCCTGCCACCACGCGTTGTGGAGTCCGCTTTTTGTTCCCGCTTATCCTCCTGCTGTTGGGCGTGCTGCTGGCTTGCCTGTGCGCCGCCGCCCGCCGTCGTCGACGCCGGCTGGCCGAGCGCGAACGCGCCATGGCGGCCGTGCAGGATACGCTGCTGCAAGCCATGCAGGGCTTGATCCTGCGCTTTCAAAGCGTCAGCCATCGGTTGCCGCAGGGCAGCGCCGAGCGCGCCGCCATCGAAGCCATCCTCGACCAGGCCGACGAGGCGCTGGCCGAGGCGCGCGACCGCATGCTGGCGCTGCGCTGACTCCCTGAATGATTGTTGCTGGGAAAAGTTAACCCATGGAAACAATTCGACTATAATAACGGTCCGATGCCCACGCAGTAGCAGTGCCCCCTTCCGGTTGCCGCGACGATTGCAGGCTTAACCATTTCCTCTCCGATTGCCGATGCAGATTCCCCGCCTGGCGCGCAGCGCGCTGTACTATGCCGCTGCGCTTGTTCTGTCCTTCCTGTTTATCCGCGCCTTCGGCTATCACGCCAAAGCGAACAACGTCCTGAATATCTTCGGATTGCTGCTGCTGTTGCTGGGCAGCGGGATAGGCGCGCTGCGGATGGTGGCCTATGCCTTGCTGCTGGCGGCCGCCGTGTATATGCCGGTCGGCATGGTGTACGGCAAGCCTGATTTCCTGATCATCGCCTCGCTGCTGCAATCGAACCGCAGCGAATCGATCGAGTTCATCGGCCAGATGCCGATCGCGAACTTCCTGCTGGCGCTGACCTTCGCCGCCGCGGCCTGGGTCTTTGTGTTCCGGCTGAACCAGGAAGGCTGGCAAAAGCAGCGGCGGCTGGCCGGCGTGTTGATCGCCGTGCTGTCGCTGGCCGCGTGCGCCAAGTCGATGCAGTCGGCGGAGGGCCAGAAGGAAATCCTGGCGCTGGATTTGCCGCGCAGCGTAGCCCAGGCCATGCAGCAATATCACAAGGAACAGCAGGGCTTCCTCGCTGTCCAGGCGGCCAACCAGTGGCAGGTCCGGCACGTCGGCAGCCAGTACCGCAACTATGTGATCGTGGTCGGCGAGAGCGTGCGGCGCGACCATATGTCGCTGTACGGCTACCCGCAAAAGACCACGCCGTTCGCCGATCAGGCCAACGGCGTGTTCATCGACGGCTATGTCTCGCCCGCGCCCAACACCTTTGTCTCGGTGCCGCGCACGCTGGCCGAAGCGTCCGATACGGAAGTGGCGTATGGCAGGAACGTGGTGGCGCTGGCCAGGCAAGCCGGCTTCCGCACCTACTGGTTGTCGAACCAGGGCTATGTCGGCGAATACGACAGCCCGTCGTCGCGGCTGGCCGCCAGTGCCGACGTGGTCCATTTCACCAAGCTCGGTTCGAGCTTGTCCACGAATATCGACGACCGCGTGCTGCTGGCGCCGTTGGTGGCCGGGCTGCGCGACGGCCAGCGCGGCCCCCGTTTGTTTGTGCTGCATTTGATGGGCTCCCATCCGGCCTTCTGCGACCGGGTCCAGGGCGAGGAGCGGAATTTCACCGCGTCCAGCGCGGCCATGCGCTGCTACCTGGGCTCGATCCGGCACACGGACAGCCTGCTGGCCGACGCCTACCAGGCGCTGCGCGCGGCCGGACAGCCGTTCTCGATGATCTATCTGAGCGACCACGGCCTGCGCCACAAGGACCAGGGCACGGCCGATGCATCGCTGGTGCACGATGACCGCTACCGGCAAAACTATGCGGTGCCGTTCTTCATCCTGTCCAGCGACGCCACGGCGCACACCACGCTGCACAAGGAAATGAGCGGTGTCAATTTCGTCCGCGGCGCGGCGCAGTGGATGGGCATCCAGGCGGAAGGGCTGCCGCGCTACGAGTTCAAGGCGGGCGCGCCGGACGCGCCCATCCAGGTCTTCAACGGCAGCAGCTACCGGCCTTACGGCGGTTTGCAGGACGACCCGGCCTGAGCGGCCGGACCGTCAGACCACCGAACCGAGCTTGAAGATCGGCAGGTACATGGCCACCACCAGGCCGCCGATCAGCACGCCCAGGATCACCATGATGGCCGGTTCCATCAGGCTCGACAGCGCGCCGACGGCCTCGTCCACTTCCTCCTCGTAGAAGTCGGCCACCTTGCCCAGCATGGCGTCCAGCGAGCCGGACTCCTCGCCGATGGCGACCATCTGCGTCACCATGTTCGGGAACACGTCGGCGTTCTGCATCGCCACCGTCAGGCTGGTGCCGGTGCTGACCTCGTTCTGGATCTTGCGGGTGGCGTCCAGGTAGACCGCGTTGCCGGCCGCGCCGCCCACCGAATCGAGCGACTCCACCAGCGGCACGCCGGCGGCGAACATGGTGGCCAGGGTGCGGGTCCAGCGGGCGATGGTGGCCTTGCGGATGACGTCGCCGAACACCGGCAGGCGCAGCAGCAAGCGGTCCATGAAGCGCTGCATCTGCAGCGAGCGCTGCCACGCTCGGAAGAAGAAGTAGATGGCGCCGAAGATGCCGCCGAAGATCAGGTACCACCAGGCCACGAAGAACTCCGATATCGCCATCACGAACAGCGTCGGCGCCGGCAGGTTGGCGCCGAAGCTCGCGAACACTTCCTTGAACGCCGGCACCACCCAGATCATGATCACCGCCGTGACGATGAAGGCGATCGCCAGGATAGACACCGGATACATCAGCGCCGACTTGATCTTGGCCTTCATGGCCAGCGTCTTTTCCTTGTAGATCGCCAGCCGCGTCAGCAAATCCTCCAGGATGCCGGCCTGTTCGCCGGCGCCCACCAGGTTGCAGAACAGCGGGTCGAAGTACAGCGGGAACTTGCGGAACGCCTGGTTCAGGCTGGTGCCGGTCTCGATATCGGCGCGCAAGTCCATCACCAGCTTGGACACCGATGGATTGGAGTGGCCCTTGCCGACGATGTCGAACGATTGCAGCAGCGGCACGCCGGCCTTCATCATCGTCGCCAGCTGGCGCGTGAACAGCGAGATATCCTTGTCGGTGATTTTCTTGCCGCTGCGGTAGGCCTTCTTCTTGACCTTGGTGACCATGATGCCCTGGCGGCGCAGGGTGACGTTGACCACGGCCTCGCCGCCGGCGCGCAGCTCGCCGCGCACGGTCTTGCCGCTCTTGTCCTTGCCTTCCCAGGAGAAGATCGATTCCTTGACCTGGTGGCCCGCGTTGCCCGATGTCGCCATGGAGTTTGTCCTATTCGTTGGTACAGCCGAGCACTTCTTCGAGGCTGGTCAAGCCGTTCTTGACCTTCACCAGGCCGGAGCCGCGCAGCGATTTCACGCCTTCCGCCTCCGACTGGGCGGCGATCTGCATGGCGTTGCCGTTGGCCAGGATGATCGCTTCGATGGCGGGCGTGATCGGCATGATCTGGTAGATGCCGACCCGGCCCTTGTAGCCGCCGCCGTTGCAGCGCTCGCAGCCGACCGGGCCGTAGGGCTTCCAGCTGCCGTCCAGCTCATGCTGCTTGAAGCCGGCCTTGAGCAGCAGGTCGTTGGAGATGTCCACCGGCTGCTTGCAGGTGCACAGCCGGCGCGCCAGCCGCTGCGCGGTGATCAGGATCACCGACGAGGCGATGTTGAACGGCGCCACGCCCATGTTCATCAAGCGCGTCAAGGTCGACGGCGCGTCGTTGGTGTGCAGCGTGGAGAACACCATGTGGCCGGTCTGCGCCGCCTTGATGGCGATGTCGGCCGTCTCCAGGTCGCGGATCTCGCCGACCATGATGATGTCCGGGTCCTGGCGCAGGAAGGACTTGAGCGCCACCGGGAAGGTCAGGCCGGCCTTGTCGTTGACGTTGACCTGGTTCACGCCGGGCAGGTTGATCTCGGCCGGGTCCTCGGCGGTGGAGATGTTGATGCCCGGCTTGTTGATCACGTTCAGGCAGGTGTACAGCGACACCGTCTTGCCCGAGCCGGTCGGCCCCGTCACCAGCACCATGCCGTAGGGGCGCTGGATGGCGTCGAGCAGCAGTTCCTTCTGGTCCGGGTCGTAGCCCAGCGCGTCGATGCCCATCTGCGCCTGCGTGGCGTCCAAAATCCGCATCACGGTCTTCTCGCCGAACAAGGTCGGCAGGGTCGAGATGCGCAGGTCGATGGTCTTGGTCGGCGACACGATCAGGCGCATGCGGCCGTCCTGCGGGATGCGCTTTTCCGAGATGTCCAGCTTGGCCAGCACCTTGATGCGCGAGACCAGCTTTTCCTTGATCGAGATCGGCGGCTGGGCGTGTTCCATCAGCACGCCGTCGACGCGGAAGCGCACGCGGTAGAATTTTTCGAACGGTTCGAAGTGCAAGTCCGAGGCGCCCATGTGGACGGCGTCGAGCAGCATCTTGTTGAGGAAGCGCACCACCGGCGCATCCTCGACATCGTTGGCGCCGGCATCGGCGGCGGCGTCGGCGGCCGCCGCCTCTTCCTCGGCGAACTGGATGTCGGACTCGTCGCCGCCGAGCTCGCTGATGGCTTGCTCGCTGTCCTTGTTCAGGCGCGCCAGCAGTTGCAGCAGCGCGTCGTGGGCGACGATGATGGGTTCGACCGTGGACTCGGTCTGGAACTTGATCTGGTCCAGCGCCTGGATATTGGTCGGATCGGAAATCGCCACCGACATCTTGTTGCCGCGCTTGGCCAGCGCGATCACGCGCTGCGCCTGCATCAGCTTGTTGTCGATGATCTTGCCCGGCAGCGCCTCGATGTTGAGCGCCTGCACATCCATCAGCGGATAGGCGAAGGTTTCGGAGCAGAACATGGCCAGCGCGCGGGCGTCGATGGCGCCGCTGCCCAGCAGCACGTCTATGAAGGCGTGCTTGTCGGCGACGGCTTTTTTTTGCAGCATGTCGGCCTGGGCCGCGGAGAGGCGCCCGGCTTGCATCAATGCCCGAGCCAGCCCCGGCATCGGGGCGCCTGGCGCGGCGTTGGGTAGGACTGCTGCCATAGATGCGTCTGCTTGATGGTGAGGGCTGGATCACGGAATGATGCTCTCAGGCATCATATTTGTAAAGCCGTATGACGCCTCAAGGAAACGATTGTACTCCGCAGTGTTGCGTTTGCCGCATCCGATAGCGTGGATTAGTGAGCGCGTTTGCTCACCGGGCGTATCAATTTGACGACTTTGATGGCCTGGTCGTGCACTTGCACCACTTCGATGATGCAGTTGGCGACCTTGATGCTGATCGGCGCGTCTGGAATTTCTTGCAACAGTTCCAGCATCAGGCCGTTCAGCGTCTTGGGGCCGTCCAGCGGGAAGCTCAGGCCGAGGCGCTTGTTGATGTCGCGCAGCGCGGTCGCGCCTTCCAGCAGGCACTCGCCCTGCTCGGTCCAGCCGAAGGAATCGGCGCGGGCCGCGCCCGGCATCGATGTCGTAAATTCACCGATCATTTCCTCGATGATATCGTCCAGCGTGACCAGGCCCTGCACCTCGCCGTACTCGTCGACGATGATGCCGAGGCGTTCCTTGTTCTCCTGGAAGTACTGCAGCTGGGTGAAGACGCCGGTGTCCTGCGGGATGAAGTAGGGCGTACTCAGCAGTTCGCGGAAGTGCTCGACCGTCAGCTCGTCTTCCTGGTTCAGCAGGGCCACCGCCTTGCGCACGTGCAGGATGCCGATGATGCGGTTGATCTCGCCTTCGTAGACGGGCAGCTTGTTGTGGTAGCAGGTGGTCAGCTCGCGCTTGATCTCGTCGACCGTCAGCTCCAGGTTCAGCGCCTCGATCTGCGAGCGCGGCGTCATGATGTCCTCGACCGAGATGGTTTCCAGGTCGAACAGGTTGAGCAGGATGCTCTTGTGCTTTTGCGGGATGAAGTTGCCGCCCTCCAGTACGATCGAGCGCAGCTCCTCCGGCGACAGGCGCGCCTCGTGCGCGTGGGCGCCGGCCTTGATGCGGAACAGTTTGAGCACCAGCGTGACGAACAGGTTGACGAACCAGATCACCGGCTTGGCCAGGGTCATCAGCGGTTTCAGCACCATGCTGGTGGGCAGGGCGATGCGTTCCGGGAAGGTGGCGCCGATGACCTTGGGTGAAATCTCGGCGAACACGATCAGCAGGAAGGCCACCACGCCGGTGGAGATGGTGATGACGTTGTCGTCATGGCCGAAGGACTGGATGGCGATGGCCGTGACCAGCGCGGTGGCCATGGCGTTGATCAGCGTATTGGCGATCAGCACCAGCGACAGCAGCTTGTCGGTGCGGTCGAGCAGCCACAGGGTGGTGATGGCGGCGCGGCTGCCGCGCTTGGCCATATGGCGCAGGCGATAGCGGTTGGCCGCCATCAGCGCGGTTTCGGCCATGGCGAAGAAGGCCGAGCACAGTATCAGGAGGGCGAGCGCAAGAAGTTGCGCCCAAAACGGCACGGTATCCAAGGGTCACCGTAAAGAATCTTGCATGGGAAACTGGTCGGCCTGATCACTGCACCGGCCCAGACGGCATGGCCAAAAACGCGGCCACAGAGCTACGGATTCTAAGGCAAGCCCGGCTTACATGCAAGTTTGGCTATGTTGCCCTACCTGGATTTGCGAAGTTGGGCCAGGTCATATGCCTTGTTTTTGTCGCGCTTCGAAACGCTGAGAACGATGACCGTCACGATATTGTCCTGGACTTCGTAAACAAGGCGGTAGCCGGCCTCGCGAAGCTTGATCTTGTAGGTGTTTTGCATGCCGGCACCGGACAATCGGGCGGAAGGGACATGCGGTTCAACGAGGCGTCTGGCCAGCAGCTTTTTGAATTGCAGGCGTATGGAGTTGTCCAGCCTTTTCCATTCCTTCAAGGCTAGCTCGTTAAACTCCAGGCGGTAGGTCATAGTTCGTCGAGGGAGACTTTGACGGTCTTGCCGCCCCGGCGTTGCCTTGCCAATTCGGCCAATTCCAGATCCTCAAGCTTATCAATTAATGCCTCGAATGCCAGGGCTGGCACCAGGTAGGCGGTCGGCCGGTTATGGTTCAGGATCGCAATGGCCTCGTCGCCGGCCTCTTCAATGATGGTGCCAAGGTTGCGGCGCAGCTCAGTAATGCTGATAGTGCTTGTCGCATAAATGGGACTCGTTAAAGCCATGTGGCCTCCTGCGCAGAATGAATACGGAAAATGTACATTTATTTGTACATTTTCGTATGCAATTTTAGGCGGTGTCGCGGGCCTCGGCAAGCTGGATCGGTATCACCTTTTGACGAGCATCACGGCCAGGGCGGCGGTGGGGCTACCGTTCTCCTGGCGGGCTGTCAGCGCTTCGACCGATTTGAGGTGGAAGCCGGTGGCGGCGGCCAGGCGTTCGATGTAGGCTTGGGTGTGGGCGTAGCGGTTCGATGGCCGCAGCACGTAGTCGGCGCCGTCGCCCGCTTCGACCGTGAAGCAGAAGTGGCCGCCGTCGCGCAAGGCGCGCCGCACGCCCGCGAAGACCGGCGCCAGGTCGCCGATGTAGACGAAGACGTCGGCCGCCACCGCCAGGTCCCACGCGTCGCGCTGGTCGTCCAGGTAGCTCACCAGGTCGTCGCGGGACAGGCTGTCGTACAGATGGCGCTCGGCGGCCTTGTCCAGCATCTGCTGCGACAGGTCGACGCCCGCCAGGCTGCGCGAGTAGGCCTTCAGATATGGTCCGCACAGGCCGGTGCCGCAGCCCAGGTCCAGCGTATCGAGTTGATCGGCGCCGACAGTGCGGCGGATCAGCCCATCCAGATAGGACGGCGTCTGGTAGTCCAGCACTTCCACCAGATGCTGGTCGAAGTGGTTGGCGTACTGGTCGAACAGCGAGCGCACGTAGTCGGCCGGCAGCACGGCGGGCGTGTCGCCCACGCCCAGCGAGGCCAGCGCAAAGGCGATGGTTTCGGGATGGTCGCCATGCGCCAGCGCGGCGCGGTAGGCGGCGACGGCCTCGTCCTTGCGCTGCATCGAGCGCAGCGTGTTGCCGCGCGCGTAGTGGGCCAGCGCATAGTCCGGCTTGAGCGCCAGCGCCTGGTCGTAGCTGTCCAGCGCGGCGTCGAAGATGCCCAGCCGCTGCAGGGCCGCGCCCTGGCCGTTGTAGGCCTCGGCCCATTGCGGCCGCAGATGGATGGCGCGGTCGAAGCTTTCCACCGCCTCCGGCAGCAGGCGCAGGCAGTGCAGCGCGTTGCCGCGCGCGAACCAGGCCTCGGCGTTGCGGTCTTTAATATGCAGCGCGTCTTCCGCCGCGCCCAGCGCATCGAGGTAGCGGCCCTGGTCCTGCAGCGCGATGGCGCGGTTGCAGTGGGCTTCGGCGTAGGAAGGCTGGATCGCCAGCGCGCGCTGATAGCTCAGCAGCGCCTCATCTAGCCGCCCCAGCCGGCGCAAGGCGTTGCCGCGGTTGCTCCAGGCTATGGCGTAGTCGCCTTGCAGCGCGAGGGCGCGCTCGTGGCTGGCCAGCGCCTCGTCGGCGCGGCCGGCGTCCAGCAGCGCCACGCCCAGATTGCAGTGGGCCTTGGCTTGCGCGCCGTCGACCGCGATCGCTTGCGAGATCAGCGCGATGGCGGCCTGTGGGTCGCCTTGCTGGCGCGCGATCACGCCCAGCAGGTGCAGCGCGTCGAATTGGCGCGGGTCGAGTTCCAGCACCTGGCGGTACAAGGCCTGCGCCGGTTCCAGCCGGCCCTGCTGGTGCAGTGCCACGGCTTGTTGCAGAAAGGACGCAGTCAGCGCCGAATTAGTTCCAGTCATAGTGCCCGCATCTTAGCCGATGCGGCACCGGAGCGGCTGAAATCCTGCGAAGACGATCAGCTGCCGCGATAGGTCGAATACGCCCACGGCGAAACGACCAGCGGCACGTGGTAGTTCTGGTCGGCGCTGGCGATGCCGAAGGCCAGCGTCACCTCGTCGATAAAGCGCGGCTCCGGCAGGTCCACGCCCTGCGCCGCGAAGTAGGCGCCGGCGCCAAACACCAGCTCATACTTCCCTGGCTTCATGGTCGCGCCTTCCAGCAGCGGCACGGCGCAGCGGCCGTCGGCGTTGGTGACGTCGGTTTTCAGCAACTCGCGGCCCTGCGCCGTGACGGCGTACAAGGCCACCTTGACGCCGACGCCTGGTTTGCCGACGGTGATATCGAGAACGTGTGTACTAAGCTTGCCCATGGTAAGTCCTATATCGGTAGGTAATAAGTATCTATTGGACAAATCATATACCGATGCTGTTCTACGCATATATGATTGCAGATATATTCCTCATAGACTAACTAGCCTGCGCCCATGACTACCTACGACAACTACCCGCGCGACCTGATCGGTTACGGCCCGAAACCGCCTCACGCCCAGTGGCCCAACCGGGCCCGCGTCGCCCTGCAATTCGTCCTCAACTACGAAGAGGGGGGCGAGAACAACGTGCTGCACGGCGATGCCGGATCGGAGACCTTCCTGTCCGAGATCATCGGCGCCGCCTCGTTCAGCAACCGCCACCTGAGCATGGAATCGATCTACGAGTACGGCTCGCGCGCCGGCTTGTGGCGCCTGTTGCGCATGTTCGAGGAACGCAAGCTGCCGT
Source organism: Duganella sp. GW821-FHT07G03 (assembly GCF_059418605.1). NCBI lineage: Bacteria > Pseudomonadati > Pseudomonadota > Betaproteobacteria > Burkholderiales > Oxalobacteraceae > Duganella > Duganella sp. GW821-FHT07G03. The sequence continues at coordinate 120,016 of NZ_JBWKQE010000013.1, read as the reverse complement.
TGACGGTGTTCGGCGTGGCGATGGCGCTCAAGCGCAACCCGGAAGCGGTGTCCGCGTTCCAGGAGCTGGGCCACGAAATCGCCTGCCACGGCCTGCGCTGGATCTCCTATCAAAACATGGACGAAGCCACCGAGCGCGCCCACATGAAGGAAGCGGTGCAGATCATCCGCGAGCTGACCGGCAGCGCGCCGCAGGGCTGGTACACCGGCCGCGATTCGCCGCAGACCAAGCGCCTGGTGGTGGAGCACGGCGGCTTCCGCTACGACGCCGACAATTACAGCGACGACCTGCCATTCTGGCAAAACGTCGACTACACTGATGCGGAGGGCAAGGCCGCCGTCGCGCCGCAGCTGATCGTGCCGTACACGCTCGACACCAACGACATGCGCTTCGCCGCCGCGCAAGGCTTCAACTCCGGCACGCAGTTCTTCGACTACCTGAAGGACGCTTTCGACGTCCTCTACGCCGAGGGCGATCCGGACGGCCTGAATCAGCCGAAGATGTTGTCGATCGGCCTGCACTGCCGCATCGTCGGCCGCCCGGCGCGCGCCGCGGCGCTGGCGCGCTTCCTCGATTACGTGCAAAAGCACGATAATGTGTGGATCACCCGTCGCATCGATATCGCCGAACATTGGCGCAAAACCCATCCATTCGCAGCTTGAGGCCAGGATGTCAGAACCGATACGTTTTTACTACCGTGGCGCAGTCCAGGAAATCTCCGGCGCCGCACCGACGCGCACCGTGCTCCAGCACCTGCGCGAGGACCTGCATTGCACCGGCACCAAGGAAGGCTGCGCCGAGGGCGATTGCGGCGCTTGCACCGTGGTGGTCGGCAGCCTGAATGCCGCCGGCCAGCTGGAAATGAAAGCCGTGAACTCCTGCATCCAGTTCGCGCCCACGCTGGACGGCAAGGCGCTGTTCACCGTGGAAGACCTGCAGCAGCCGGACGGCGCGCTGCACCCGGTGCAGCAGGCGATGGTGGAATGCCACGGCTCGCAGTGCGGTTTCTGCACGCCGGGTTTTGTCATGTCGCTGTGGGGCATGTACCTGGACAAGGATGGCCAGCCCGCGCAGCGCAAGGAGATCGACGACTGCCTGTCCGGTAACCTGTGCCGCTGCACCGGCTACCGCCCGATCATCGAGGCCGCGCACCGCATGACCGAATTGCCGAAGGTCGGCTTCGACCGCGCAGCGTTGACGGAACAGCTGCGCGCCTTGCAGCGCAACGCCGGCGCCAGCTACAGCGCGCGCGGCCAGACCTTCCACGCGCCGCGCACCCTGGATGAACTGGTCGCCCTGCGCGCCGCACATCCGAAAGCCACGCTGCTGTCGGGTTCCACCGACGTCGGCCTGTGGGTGACCAAACAGATGCGCGAGCTGGGCGACATCATTTATCTCGGTCATGTCAGCGCGCTGCAAACCGTCAGCGAGGCGGACGGCATGCTGACCATCGGCGCCGGCGTATCGCTCAACGACGCTTACGAAGCCTTATGCCGCCTGTATCCGTCACAATTGGGCGAGATGTGGCAGCGCTTCGCATCGCTGCCGATCCGTAACGCCGGTACGCTGGGTGGCAACGTCGCCAACGGCTCGCCGATCGGCGATTCGATGCCGTGGATGATAGCCGTCGGCAGCGATGTGGTGCTGCGCGGCCCGGCCGGCGAGCGCGTCATGCCGCTGGAAGCGTTCTATCTCGACTATCAGAAAAAAGACATGCGGCCCGACGAATTCGTGGCCGCCGTGCGCGTGCCGCTGCCGCGCGCGGGCGTGCAGTTCCGCACCTACAAACTGGCCAAGCGCTTCGACCAGGATATCTCGGCCGTTTGCGCCGCGTTCGCGTTCAAGCTCGATGGCGACCATATCGTCGAGGCCCGCATCGCCTTCGGCGGCATGGCCGCCACGCCGCGCCGCGCCGCCCGCGCCGAAGCTGCGTTGACGGGCCTGAGCTGGAGCGAAGCCAACCTGCGCGTGGCGATGGACATGCTGGCGCAGGACTTCGCGCCGCTGTCGGACATGCGCGCCTCCAGCACCTACCGCATGCAGACGGCGCAGAACCTGTTGCGCCGCTTCTGGTTCGAAACCCGCGCCGACGCGCCCTTGGCGGCCGATGCCGTCAACGCCTTCGCCTGCCGCGCCTGAAAGGAGCCATCATGAATCAACCAGTCGCTCCCTCGCTGCTCGCCGCGCAAGCGTGGAAGGCGGTCGGCGTCGCCCGTCCGCACGAATCGGCCGAGCTGCACGTGCTCGGCCAAGCTACCTACACCGACGATATCCCCGAGCTGCAAGGCACGCTGCATGCGGCGCTGGGCCTGTCGTCCAAGGCCCATGCGCGCATCAATGCGATGGACCTGGCGCCGGTGCGCAATTCGCCCGGCGTGGTGGCGGTCTACACCGCCGAAGACATCGTCGGCACCAACGATTGCGGTCCGATCATCCATGACGATCCTATCCTGAGTGCGGGCGAGGTGATGTATGTCGGCCAGCCGATCTTCATCGTGGTCGCAGATACGCACGACAACGCGCGCCGCGCCGCGCGCCGCGCCGTGATTGGCTACGATGAGCTGCCGGCCATCTTCACGCCGCAGGAAGCCAAGGCTGCGCAGTCGTATGTGCTGCCGCCGATGCAGCTCAAGCGTGGCGATTACCAGGCCGCGTTCGAGCAGGCGCCCAACGTCGTCAAGGGCCAGCTGTTTGTCGGCGGCCAGGAGCAGTTCTACCTGGAAGGCCAGATCGCCTACGCCATCCCGAAGGAAGACCACGGCATGCTGGTGCAATGCTCGACGCAGCACCCGAGCGAGATGCAGCATGTGGTGGCGCATGCGCTGGGTGTGCATGCGCACAAGGTGCTGGTCGAGTGCCGCCGCATGGGCGGTGGTTTCGGCGGCAAGGAATCGCAATCGGCTTTGTGGGCGGCTTCGGCCAGCATCGCGGCGGCCAAGCTCCGTCGCCCGGTCAAGCTGCGCGCCGACCGTGACGACGACATGCTCGTCACCGGCAAGCGCCATTGCTTCTTCTACGAATACGAAGTCGGCTACGACGACAGCGGCAAGATCCTCGCCGCCAAGGTCGACATGACCTTGCGTTCCGGTTTCTCGGCGGACCTGTCCGGCCCCGTGGCCACGCGCGCGGTCTGCCACTTCGACAACACCTACTACCTGTCGGACGTGGATATCCGCGCCGGCTGCGGCAAGACCAACACCCAGTCGAATACCGCCTTCCGCGGCTTCGGCGGCCCGCAGGGCGCGATCGCCATCGAATACATCGTCGACGAAATCGCCCGCAACCTGGGACGCGACGCGCTGGATATCCGCCGCCTGAATTTCTACGGCAAGACCGAACGCAACGTCACGCCGTATGGCCAGGAGGTTGTCGACAACGTGATCGAGGCGCTGACGGCGGAGCTGGAACAGACCAGCGAATACCGCGCCCGCCGCGTCGCTGTCGAAGCCTACAACGCCACCAGTCCGGTGCTGAAGAAAGGCCTGGCGCTGACGCCGCTGAAGTTCGGCATCGCCTTCAATGTCACGCACCTGAACCAGGCTGGCGCGCTGGTGCACGTGTATGTGGACGGCTCGGTGCTGGTCAATCACGGCGGCACGGAGATGGGGCAGGGCATCAACACCAAGGTGATGCAGGTGGTGGCGCATGAACTGGGCCTCGACCTGGATCACGTGCGTGCCACCGCCACCGACACCAGCAAGGTTGCCAACACGTCGGCGACGGCCGCCTCCACCGGCGCGGACTTGAACGGCAAGGCGGCGCAGGATGCCGCGCGCATGATCCGTGAACGCCTTGCCGCCTTTGCCATCAAGCTGTATGGCGACGAGGACGGCGTGCCGGTGCAGTTCTTCAACAATGCCGTGCATGTGAACGGCCACGTGGTGCCGTTCGCGGAGCTGGTGCAGAAGGCCTATCTGGCGCGGGTGCAGCTGTGGTCCGACGGTTTCTACGCCACGCCTGGCCTGCACTGGGACCCGAAGACGATGAACGGTCATCCGTTCTCGTACTACGCCTACGGCGCCGCAGTGTCCGAAGTGGTGGTCGATACGCTCACCGGCGAATGGAAGCTGCTGCGCGCGGACGCCTTGTACGACGCCGGCCGTTCGCTCAATCCCGCCATCGACCTCGGTCAGGTGGAAGGCGCCTTCATACAGGGCATGGGTTGGTTGACCACCGAGCAGCTGTGGTGGAACCCGGCCGGCAAGCTGATGACGCACGCGCCTTCAACGTACAAGATCCCCGGCGTGTCCGACTGCCCGGAGGACTTCCGCGTGCGGCTGTTCGACAACGGCAACGTCGAGGACAGCATCCACCGCTCCAAGGCCGTTGGCGAGCCGCCGTTGCTGCTGCCGTTCTCGGTGTTCTTCGCGATCCGCGATGCGATTTCCGCTGTCGGTGGACACTGCGTCAATCCGCCGCTGAACGCTCCGGCGACCAGCGAGGAGATCCTGCGCGCTGTGGCTGCGGTCGAATTCGCGGCCTGAGGATATCGATATGAACGAGTGGCTGACAACTGTGATGGCGGAACCGGCTGTGCTGGTGACGGTGGCGATCGTCGAGGGCTCCGGCCCGCGCGAACCCGGCGCCCGCATGCTGGTCACGGCCGGCGGCCAGGTCGATACCATCGGCGGCGGTCATCTGGAGATGTGCGCGGTCGATGTCGGCCGCAGCATGTTGAAAAGCGCGGCCAAGGCAGGCGAGGTCGTGCACGCTCGGCTCGAACGCTACGCATTGGGCCCGACGCTGGGCCAGTGTTGCGGCGGTGTCGTGCACCTTGCGTTTGAACTGATCGATCCCGCGCTGGCCGACGTCATGGCCAGCCTGCGCCAGCGCTGGCGCGAAGACAGCTGGCGTATCAGTGCCATCGACGGCACGCCGGTTTCGCTACTGCTGGACGCCGATGGCGCGGTCGTCGCCGGCGCGGGCGATGCCTCAGCAGCCGCCTTCGGCCCGGCGTTCCCCGCCATCGACCACCAGCGCGGCACCCACATCCTGCGCGACACCGCCGGCCGCCGCTGGCTGGCCGATCCCTGCCTCGCTCCGCGCGCGCATCTGCTGCTGTTCGGCGCCGGCCATGTCGGCGCGGCCATCGTCCGCATGCTGGGCGAGCTGCCGTGCACCGTCACATGGATCGACGAGCGCGAGGACATGTTCCCGTCCACGATACCGGCCAACGTCACCGTCGAAGCCACCGACGCGCCGGAAGCGCTGGTGGCCGCCGCCCCCGCCGGCGCCAGCTATCTGGTGATGACCCACAGCCACGCGCTGGACCAAGCGCTCAGTGTAGCGATCCTGTCCCGCGCCGACGTCGGCTGGTTCGGCCTGATCGGCTCCAAGACCAAGCGCGTGCAGTTCGAGCGCCGCATGGCCGCGCGCGGCCTGCCGGAAGAACGCATCGCCGCCATGGTCTGCCCGATCGGCATCGCCGGCATCACCAACAAGCTGCCCGCCGCGATCGCCGCCTCCGTCTGCGCGCAATTGCTGATGGTGTGGGAGGCGCAGCAAATCGCCACCATCGAAAACGCCGCCGCGTCTGTCACCACAACCGCGCCAGTGCGTCTGGTCGCTTCGCGCTAGAATCAGCATTCCTCTTGGGGACATCGCCATGCCTAACAACTTGCAAGCCTACCGCGGAAGCTTGCTGCACTTTGTCGCCGATCCGGCGTTCAGCGCGAAGTCTCACGTGTGGCATGAAGATGGCCTGCTGATTGTCGCCGGCGGCAAGGTGCAGGCGGCCGGCGACTATGCCGCGCTGCGCGCCACGCTGCCGCCCGGCGCCGAGCTGCACGACTACAGCGGCAAGCTGCTGATGCCCGGCTTTATCGACACCCACGTCCACTATCCGCAGACCGACATGATCGCCTCGCCGTCGGAGGGCCTGCTGCCCTGGCTGGAAACCTACACCTTCCCGACCGAGCGCCAGTTCGAAGACCCGGCCCACGCCGCCGGCGTGGCCGACTTCTTCCTCGACGAGCTGCTACGCTGCGGCACCACCACCGCCATGGTCTACTGCACCGTGCATCCGCAATCGGTGGACGCCTTCTTCGCGGCCAGCGAACAGCGCGGCCTGCGCATGGTGGCGGGGAAGGTGATGATGGACCGGAACTGCCCCGAGTTCCTGCGCGATACTGCCGAATCGAGCGCCCGCGACACCGAGGCGCTGATCCGGCGCTGGCACAAGCGCGGCCGCGCGCTGTACGCGATCACGCCGCGCTTCGCGCCCACCTCCACCGAAGAACAGCTGCGACTGGCGGGCGAACTGGCGCGCGCCTACCCCGACACCTACATCCAGACCCACGTCTCCGAAAACGAGGCCGAATGCGCGTGGGTGCGCGAGCTGTTCCCGGCCTCGCGCAGCTACATCGACGTCTACGACAGCTACGGCATGCTGCGCCCGCGCGCCATGTACGGTCACTGCATCTGGCTCAATGAGCAGGACCGCATCCGCATGGCGCAAACGCAGTCGGCCGCCGCCATCTGCCCGACCTCCAACCTGTTCCTCGGCAGCGGCCTGTTCGACTTCGAACGCGCCGACCAGGCGGGTGTGCTGCTGTCGCTGGCGACCGATGTGGGCGGCGGCACTTCGTTCTCGATGTTGCAAACGATGAATGAAGCCTATAAAGTAGCGCGACTGAAGGGCAGCTACCTGCCGGCCTTGCGGATGTTCTACCTGGCTACCCTGGGCGCCGCCCGCAGCATGCAGCTGGAAGGCACGATCGGCAATTTCGCCGCCGGCGCCGAGGCCGATTTCATCGTGCTCGATCCGCAAGCCACGCCGCTGCTGCAACGGCGCACCGCGCGCGGCGAGAGCCTGGAAGAACTGCTGTTCGCGCTGGCCCTGCTGGGCGACGACCGCGCGGTGGCGGCGACCTATTCGGCCGGCCGCCAGGTGCACGCCCGCGTAATGACTTAATTCATATTGGAAGACACATGCAAAAAAATATCGCCAGCCTGAAGGCCGCAGCCCTTGCCGCCGCCCTGTTCTGCGCCTTGCCGCACGGCGCGCAAGCGGCCAGCAACGAAGAGATCACCAAGCGCCAGTTCGCCGCGCTGGTCTCTGGCCCGGAGCCAAAGACGGCCGAGCTGACGATGTTCATGACCATGATGCCCAAGGGCGGCGACCTGCACCACCACTACTCGGGCGCGATCTACGCCGAGCAGTATCTGGAGTGGGTGGACAAGGAAGGCTACTGCGTCAACAAGGTCACCTACCAGATCGACACCAACCAGGCCGACACCAGCGCCGAGCAGGCCAAGCCGCTGGCCGACCGCGTCTGCCTGTCCGGCCAGGACGTGATGAACAATAACACCGTGCTGGCCAACCTGTTGCAGCGCTGGTCCGACAAGGACTTCACCAACCACGACGCGCTGCAATCGCCGCCGGACCGCCAGTTCTTCGACACCTTCGGCTACTTCAACGCGGTGGCCTCGACCAATGGGGCGGATGGCCTGCGGCGCCTGAAGCAGCGCGCCATCCAGGAAAACCTGGGTTACATCGAGACTATTTATGAAATCGCGCCGATGGCGCAAGACGCCGCGTTCGACCAGAAGGCCGCCGCCGGCGCCATCACCGACGCCGACCTGGCCGCCTACGCCGCCGCGCTGGACACCAACGGCGCATTCCAGGGCTGGATCGCCGCCTACCTGAAAAATGTCGACACCGCCGGCGCCGGCATCGACGACGCCAACTTCACGCTGCGCTACCAGCCGTTCGCGCTGCGCTTCCTGACGCCGTCGCAGGTGTTCTCGCAGATGGTGTCGAGCTTCAAGCTGGCCTTGTCGAATCCGAAGATCGTCGGCGTCAACATCGTCGGCCAGGAGAGCGTCTACGTCTCGATGCACGACTACGGGCTGCACATGCGGATGTATAAATTCCTGAAATCCAAACATCCGGGCGTGAAGCTGGCGTTGCATGCGGGGGAATTGGCGCTGGGCATGGTGCCGCCGGAAGGCCTGACCTTCCACATCAAGGACGCCATCGACGTCGCCGGCGCCAGCCGCATCGGCCACGGCATCGACATCGCCCACGAAACCGACGCGCTGGCGATCATGAAAAAAATGCACGACAAGCAGATCGCCGTCGAGGTCAACCTGACCAGCAACCAGTTCATCCTGGGCGTCAAGGGCGAGGCCCACCCGGTCACCCTGTACCGCAAATACGGCGTGCCGTTCGTGCTGTCGACCGACGATGCCGGCGTGTCGCGCAACAATCTGTCCGGCGAATACGTGCTGTACGCCGCGCGCTACAAGCCGGGCTACGCCGAGGTCAAGAAACTGTCATATGACAGCATCCGCTATTCCTTCCTGGCTGACGCCGATAAACAACGCTTAGTGCAGGCATTGGACGGCAAGTTCGCCAAATTCGAAGCGGCCATCGCCGCCTCGCAGGCGGGCGCCGCGCGCTAAGCGGAGCCCGCGCCGGGCGCTTGTGGCGTTCAGCCCACAGGCGCCCGGCTTTGTTACAAAAAAAACCTCCCCCCGGCAGCGGCATTCGTCCCTTGTCATAAATTCCACGGACGCCCAATTATGTGGCGACCAAGCTACAGAAATTAGTGGGCCTCCTCGGGCTTTCTGTCATTTTGGCAATGAAAAGATTTCATTCAGCAGGGGCTGACTTATAATTCCGGCCTATCGCCTTTATTGACCGTCTGCAACGTTGGCGCCGAACACGATTCCACCTATTTATATATATAACGTCTAAATTCATAAATTAAATCGTATTTGTCAGACAATTTTCCTTAATGCATAGTTGGATGAAATGATCCAAAAAAGCAAGATTATTGCTTTTCTCAAAGTTCAACCATCAGGTAGCAAAGCAGGCGGACGGGGCGCTCACCGCGCCCGTGCAGATGTCACAAAGTTGTCATAAGCACGTCATGGCCCTGACATATTTCGCCCTTACACTCACCCGCTGCCCTTGGCGCGCTGAGCTTTGGGGAATAAATCGGTTTGCAGCAATCGTAAAGAGGGAACACCTGCCACCAGCAAGGGTTCCGAATAACTATTAGTCTAATTTGGGGTTATACAATGATCAATCATAAACGGCTCAAGCTGACGCAAATCGCGCTCAGCCTGTCTATCGCGCTAGCGGCGGCACCGGCCTTTGCACAGAACACCACTTCGGCCATCGGCGGCCGGATTTCGGTTGCGGACGGCAAGCCAGCCGCTGGCGCCACCGTTTCCATCGTGCACGTCGAGTCGGGCACCGTGAGCAACGTAGTCACCGATGCGGAAGGCCGTTATGTTCAGCGCGGCCTGCGCACCGGTGGTCCGTACACGATCACCATCACCAAAGACGGCATCGTCGAGAAACGCGAAGGCGTGTTCATCCAGCTGGCCGAGACCGCCAGCGTGGACGCCACCCTGGGCGCGCAGATGCAAACCGTGACCATCGCCGGCACCGCTGGCGGCCGTTCGGACAAATTCTCGAAGACCAGCATGGGCGCCGGCACCAGCATCACCGCGACCGAACTGGCGATCCAGGGTTCGATCAACCGCAACCTGCAAGACTACGCCCGTTCCGATCCGCGCGTTTCGCAGACTGACAAGGAACGCGGCGAAATGTCCGTGGCCGGCCAGAACTCGCGCTACAACTCGCTGACCATCGACGGCGTGGCCGTCAACGACACCTTCGGCCTGGAATCGAACGGTTCCCCGACCGCCAAGCAGCCGATCTCGATCGAAGCGATCCAGTCGGTGCAGGTCAACGTCGCCAACTACGACGTCACCCAAAAGGGCTACACCGGCGGCAACATCAACGCCGTGACCAAGTCCGGCACCAACACCGTCAAGGGCAGCGTCTACTACGTGTTCCGTAACGACCGCCTCGCTGGCGACCGCTACAACAACGCCACCGACACCTACTTCGCGCCGGCGCCGTTCAAGGAAACCACCAAGGGCGCCACCGTTGGCGGCCCGCTGATCAAAGACAAGCTGTTCATCTTCGCCGCCTACGAGAAGCTGGAATCGACCCGTACCGCGCCAGCGTTCGGCCCGATCGGCAGCGCTGCGACCAACGTCGGCATCGCGCCGTCGACCATCGCATCGGCCACCGCCATAGCCAAGAACACCTACGGCTTCGACACCGGCGACTTCAGCCAGGCCACCGGTTCGCAGCTGACCGTCGACGACAGCCTGGTCAAGGTCGACTGGAACATCAACGACAACCATCGCGCGATGTTCCGCTACTCCAAGACCAAGCAAGCTGAGCCGCAATTCACCGGCATGAGCGCCACCGGCCTGTCGCTGAACTCCGAGTGGTTCTCGCAGGGCAAGACCATCGAAACCTTGGTCGGCCAGTGGACCGCCGACTGGACGCCGAACTTCTCGACCGAGTTCAAGGTCTCCTCGCGCGACTACGACAGCATTCCTAAGCTTAATTCGCAACTGCCGCTGATCGGCCTGAGCATCACCGGCCCGACCCCGGACGGCACCCCGGCCAACGTGCCGACCACCGCGCGTACCCTGAACTTCGGCACCGACAACAGCCGCCAGCGCAACATCCTGGGCACCAAGACCAAGGATGCCTACCTGGGCGCCAACTGGTCGGTGGGCGACCACGAAGTCAAGTTCGGCGGCGACTACACCAAGAACGACGTGTACAACGCCTTCCTGCAAAACGTCTGGGGCAACTACACCTTCTCGTGCCAGAACAACTGGACGTATGCCTTCCTGGGCGGCAAGTCCCTCGATTGCGGCAAGGCCAGTGCCGGCCAGATCGAACAAGCCACGCTGGAAAACTTCCAGACCGGCCGTCCGTCGTCGTACTCGACCCAGGTCGCGCTGCCTGGCCACACGCTGGATCAAGCCGTGTCGCAGTTCAGCATGAAAGACTACGGCGCCTTCGTCCAGGACACCTGGACCGTGAACCCGCGCCTGACCGTGAGCTACGGCGTGCGCATGGACGCGACCCGCGTCAGCGACCGTCCTGCCCGCAACGATGCGGTGGCCGCGCCTATGGTCGCTGGCAACCCTGTGACCGGCGCGCGCCAGACCGGCGGCTTCGGTCTGGATAACACCAACACCTTCGACGGCCAGAATGTATGGCAGCCGCGCGTCGGCTTCAACTACACCTTCGACAGCCCGCGCCAGATGCAGGTACGCGGCGGCATGGGCCTGTTCCAGGGCGCGGCAGCGACCGTGTGGCTGTCCAACCCGTTCTCCAACCCTGGCGTGCTGACCCGCAGCGTCGGTTGCGGCGGTTCGTTCGCGGCTTGCCCGACCACCGGCGGCACCTTCAGCACCGACATCAACAAGCAACCGGTCAACTTCGCCGGCGCAGCGCCTGCTGCGGCGGTTGACGTGTTGGCGCCTGGCCTGAAGCAGCCATCGGTCTGGAAGAGCAACATCGCCTTCGATACCGAACTGCCATGGTATGGCCTGGTGATGGGCGTCGAGTACCTGCGGACCACGGCCAAGGATGCGATTTACTACCGCAACGAGAACTTGGGCGCAGCCACCAAGATCGGTACCGATGGTCGTGAGCTGTACTACACGTCCCAGGGTTACAACGCTGCCTGCTGGTCTGCTACTGGCACTGCGGTGACCACTGGTGCCACTTGTACCGGCAACCGCGCCAAGGCCCTGAGCAACGCGTCCTACACCAACGTGCTGGTAGCGACCGGCACCGGCAAGGGCGGCAGCAGCCTGGCCACCCTGTCGCTGAGCCGTCCGATGACCAATGGTCTGTCGTGGTCGGTGGCTTACACCTACACCGATGCCAAAGAAGTGTCGGGCCTGACCTCGTCGACCTCGAGCTCGAACTTCAGCGGCCGTTCGGTGTTCAACCCGAACGAAGATGTCAACGCCAACTCGAGCTACCTGGTGAAAGACCGCATCAACGCGCTGATCAACTTCCAGAAGCGTTTCTTCGGTTCGTACAAGACCACCGTCGGCATGTTCTATGAAGGCCGCGCCGGCAAGCCATACAGCTGGACCATCAACAACGACTTGAACGGTGACGGCTTGGCCGGTAACGACCTGATGTTCATCCCTTCGGCGCCAGGTTCGGGCCAGGTGGTGTTCTCGGGCGACACCGCGACCAACCATGCCAACGAAGACAAGTTCTGGTCCGTGGTCAACAGCAACAAGATACTGAAGCAAGCCGCTGGCGGCGTGGTTGGTCGTAACACCGACTTCTCGCCATGGACCAACACCTTCGACGTACGCCTGTCGCAGGAAATCCCGGGCCTGTTCAAGAACAACAAGGCATCGTTCACCCTGGACATCTTCAACTTCGGCAATCTGCTGAACAAGAAATGGGGCCGTATCAATGAAGTGGGCTTCCAGGGTTCGGGCGCACAAGCGCGCAGCTTCGTCGACTACGTCGGCCTGGACGCCAGCGGCAAGTATGTCTACAAAGTCCGCGACGCCGTGGAAACCCTGGACGTTCGCCAGGTTAAAGGCGAATCCCAGTGGGCCATCCAGGCTACCGTCAAGTACGAGTTCTAAGCTCGTCGCGACATAGCCGGTAGTGCTAGATAAAAGACGGCTGATGGCGACATCAGCCGTCTTTTTTTCTTGAACGTGTAACATACTATTTCATCCAGGCGCGAGCGGCATCGCCTGGCCGTTTGCCCTGTAAGATACCCACTTCCTTCCGAGCAGCATGCAATGAAAAAATACCTGAATCCCGTGGCTGGCGTTGTACTGGCAGCCGCGCTGGCCGGCTGTGCGTGGCTCCGCCCGCAGCCCGGCACAGCCGAGATCGAACTGGTCACGCTGAACGATTTCCACGGCAATATCGAGGCGAGCAAATATGTGCTCGACAGCGCCCATGGTTCGGGCGAACGCACCGTCATCGCCGGCGGCATCGACACGCTGGGCGCGGCGCTGCAGGCGTGGCGCAAGCAGGACCCCGAGCTGCTGCTGGTCGGCGCCGGCGACCTGATCGGCGCCAGTCCCGCGATCTCGTCGATGTGGGCCGACGAGCCCACCATCGGCGCGATGGACTTGCTGGGCCTGCGCGCCAGCTCGGTCGGCAACCATGAGTTCGACGCCGGCCGCATCGAGCTGCTGCGCCAGCAGCGCGGCGGCTGCAAGTCGCCGCGCGCCGACAAGGCCTGCAAATTCGAGAACCCCTACGGCGGCGCGCAGTTCCAGTACCTGGCCGCCAACGTCATCGACATGGTGACCAAGAAGCCGCTGCTGCCGGCCTACAAGATCGAGCAGGCGCACGGCGTCAAGATCGGCTTCATCGGCGCGGTGCTGCGCGAGGCCACCGAGAAGGCGCCGGCCTCCGGCATCGCCGGCCTGGACTTCGTCGACGAGGCGGACGCCATCAACCGCCAGCTGCCGGAACTGCGCAAGCAGGGCGTGGGCGTGTTCGTGGTGCTGATCCACCAGGGCGGCCGCACCATCGACAAGTTCGACCAGCAGGAATGCAGCCATCTGACCGGCCCGATCGTCGACGTGGTCAAGCGCCTCGACCCGGCGATCCGGCTGGTGGTCAGCGGCCATTCGCACCGTGGCTACCTGTGCCGCGTGGACGGCCGGCTGGTGACGCAGTCCGACATGGGCGGCCACGTGCTGTCGCGCATCCGCTTGACCGTCGATACCGCCAGCAATACGCTGCGCGATGTCAGCGCCAGACAGGAAGTGATGATCCCCGGTAGCTGGCCGGCCAATCCGGCGCTGGACGCCTACCTGAAAAAAGTCCGCGACCTGAGCGCCAGTGCGCTGGCGCGTCCGGTGGCTGCGCTGGCCGTGCCCAGCGTGCCGCGCGAAAAGCAGGACGACGGCGAATCCGCGCTGGGTGACCTGGTCACCGACGCCACGCTGGCGGCGGGCCGCGCTTATGGCGCGCAGATCGCCTTCGTCAACAATGGCTCGCTGCGGCATGACCTCGACACCAGCGCCGGCAACCGCGTCAACGTCGGCCAGTTGCTGGCGGCGCTGCCGTACACGAATTCGCTGGTGGTGATGAACCTGCGCGGCTCGCAGATCCGCGACCTGCTGGAGCAGCAATGGCACGGCGGCCGCGATATCACGCGCGGTTTGCTGCAAGTGTCCGACGGTTTCAGCTACGCCTGGGACCCGCGCCGCGGCGAGGGCGGCAAAGTGCTGCCCGACAGCCTGAAGCTGCACGGCGTGCCGATCGAGAACGGCACCTCCTACCGCGTGGTGGTCAACAACTTCCTGGCCGAGGGTGGCGACGCCTTCCCGGCCTTCACGCTGGGCAGCAACCGCGCCGAGACCAACATCCGCGATATCGACGCCCTGACCGATTATCTGACCCAGCGCGAGCAATATGGCAAGCCGGCCGGCCGCAGCGAAACACAGGGCCGCATCAAGCGCCTGCAACAACCTTAGGAGTCACCATGCGTCGCGTTTTACTTTCCGTTTTACTGCCAGCCCTGCTGGCGTCGGCCATCCCCGCGCGCGCCGAGTTTTCCATCCCCGGCTTTGAACTGGTCCAGACCGCGCCGGTGGAAACGCCGCTCCACAGCAGCGACCTGCGCGACCCTGCCACCGTCTGGAGCGAGTTGTTCGACGGCGCCAAGAGCGAGATCGTGCTGGGTCAGTTCTACGTGGTCGGCCATGAGGGCAGCGTCTTCAACAAAGTGGTGGAGCGCCTGGCGGCGGCCGGCAAGCGCGGCGTCAAGATCCGCTTCCTGCTGGACCAGAAGGGCGTGGGCCTGTCGGACAAGGCCACCATCGAGCAGCTCAAGGCGATCCCCAACCTGGAACTGCGCATCATCGACTTCAACAAGTTGACCGGCAACGGCATCCTGCACGCCAAGTACATGGTGGTCGACGGCGCCATCGCCTACATCGGCAGCCAGAACTTCGACTGGCGCTCGTTCGAGCATATCCACGAGACCGGCCTGCGCATCACCGACGCGAAGATTGTCGGCCAGGTGCAGGCGGTGTTCAACCAGGACTGGCGCGCGCAGGCGATCACCGCGCAGGGCCTGGTGGCGCCGGCGCTGAACGTCAAGGCGAGCACGCCGGACATTCATCAAAGTGCCTTCCTGCTGTCCAGCCCTAACCAGTTCAACCCGGCCGGCGTCGGCGATTCCGAGGCGGGCCTGCCGGCGCTGCTGGCCGAAGCCAAGAGCGAGGTGCGGGTGCAACTGCTGGACTACGCGCCGCTGAGCTACGGCCCGAAAGGCACGCGCCCTTACTACGCCGTGATCGACAACGCGGTGCGCGCCGCCGCCAACCGCGGCGTCAAGATCAAGCTGATGGTGTCGAACTGGAACCTGGAAGAACTGCCGCAGGCCTACCTGAAAAGCCTGGCCGTGCTGCCCAACATTGAGATCCGCGTGGTCACGCTGCCGACCGCCAGCAGCGGTTTCATTCCGTTCGCGCGCGTCATCCACAGCAAGACCATGGTGATCGATAATCAGGTGGCCTGGGTCGGCACCAGCAACTGGAGCGGCGGCTACTTCGATTTGTCGCGCAACCTGGAAGTGGTGATGCGCAACGAGAAGATGGCGCAGCGCCTGGCCGCGCTGCACGAGCAGACCTGGAGCTCGTCGTATGCGCAGCCGCTGGACATCAATAAAAAATACCCTAAACCGGCCAAGGGCAGCCCTGATTGATGAAGAAGCTTGTTTTGACGGTGGCGCTGAGCGGCGCCTTCGTCTCTTTCAACGCCCAGGCGTGGGGCAATGACGGCCACCGCGCCGTCGGCGCCATCGCCGACCAGCTGATCCAGGGTAGCAACGCCGAGCAGCGCGTGAAGGCCTTGCTGCTGCCGGGCGAAAGCCTGGAGAAGGTCTCTATCTGGGCCGACTGCGTCAAGGGTACGTATTGCGGCCCGCAGAGCGAGGAGATGGTGGCTTACGTGGCCGCCAATCCGCGGCACGCCGAATACCACTACACCGACGTGCCGTTCCAGAACCAGCACTACCACGACCACGACGCCGGCACCGCCGACAACGATATCGTGCAGACGCTGAAGCAGTGCATCGCCACCTTGCAGGGCAAGGGCGACAAGATCAGCAACCCGCACAGCTTCACGCCGCGTCAGGCGCTGCTGATCCTGACCCATTTGGCCGGCGACGTGGTGCAGCCGCTGCACGTGGGCGCGGCGTTCGTGGACAGGAACGGCGCCTTCGTGGTGCCGCAGACGCAGGCGCAGGTCGACGCGGTCCATATGTTCGACGCGCGCGGCGGCAACGACCTGCTGCTGGACGATATCAAGTTGAGCGCCATCAGCGCGCGGCTGATTCCGGCCGCGCCGCTGGAGGCCAGGCCGAGCGCACCGCAGACCACGCGGCCGTTTCACTCGTATTGGGACACTACGGTGGTGAGTTATGTCTTCCGCCGCGTCGGCGCGCGCTCGCCACAGGAGTTTGCGCAACTGGCCATCGCCGGCAAGCCTGCGGTGATCAGCTACGGCGGCGATCCGGTCGCCTGGCCGTATGCCTGGGCCGACCAGTCGCTGGCGGTCGCCAAGTTGGCGCACAGCGGCGTGACGGCCGGCGCCATCGGCCAGCAGACCAGCAAGAATGGTGAAGTATTCAACGTCTGGGCGCTGACGGTGCCGGACGATTATCCCGTGCCCAGCTCCGAGGCCGGCAAGACCCAGCTGATCCAGGGCGGCTACAATCTCGCCGCCGTGCTCAAGGCGATCTGGCCGTAAGGGGCGTTACTTGCCGGTGAGGGGATTGAACCACAGCTCGCCGCGCGCCAGCGGCGTCTGCGGCGTCAGCTTGGGATTGGCCAGGGTGATCACGTGGCGCTTGTGCATGGCCGTGTTCTTGATCAAGTCTGCCTTGTAGTGCTGGAACAGCGTGTTCAGCGTGCCGTCCTTGATCATCATCTCCATGCCGGTCTCGATGCGCTTGGCCAGCAGCCTGCCCTCGGCATCGCGCCGCAGGAAGAAGTAGCGCGGCAGCGGATAGTGCAGCAGCAGCGTTTGTTCCACCGCCATCTGCGGATGCGAGGCGCCGCGTTCCTGGAACTCGCGCAGTGCTTCGTCGGCGGAGCGCGAATAGAAATCGAAGCGGTCCGCTTCCAGCATGGCGAACAGGCCGTCGTAGCTGCTGCCTTCCACCACCGGCACGCCGGCTTTTTCGAAGATGGGAATGTCGGCCCATCCCTGGCCCAGGCCAGCGCGCAGTTGGCGCAGGTCGGCGACGGTCCTGATGCCGGCGAAGCGCTGCTGGTCGGCGCCGCGTATCAGCAGCAGCCGGTAGCCCAGCAGGCCGCGGTCGACCGGCAGGCGCACCGGCAGGAACTGGCGCTCCAGCTCGGGCGAGGTGGCGCGCACGAAGATGTTGATGCGTCCCGCCGGCGACGACATTTCCTGCACCACGCGCGGCGGCGACATCGCCACCCTGGATTGGTGCTGTTCGAAGACACCGTAGCGCGGCGTGGTCTTTTCCAGCGCCGCCCGCAGTACCGCCCAATCGTAGTCGTAGCGGCTGTCGATGCCGTCGCTGGTGAGCGGATAGGTGAGATGGGTCGCGCCCCATGCTGGAGCCGCAAGCACGCAGGCCGCCAGCAGCAGCGTGCCCCATCCCGTGCGCAATCCATCACCCATGTTCCGCTTCATACTGCCTACGCCCCGTAAAACAGCTAGTGTGCCATGGCCGATGGCGCGCCGCCAAGTTTTTCAGTGCTGTCAGCCTGCATCGAGAAGCAGTAGGTGCATCAAGGCGCCAGCACCACCTCGATCCCTAGCTCGCGGTAGGGCTTCAGCAGCGACGCCGGCACGCCGGCATTGACCACGATCGCGCCGATGCGCTCCAGCGGCGCGATCTGGAATGGCGATGCGGTGTCGAGCTTTTCCGGCGACGCCAGCACCACCGTCTTCACCGACGCCGCTGCGATGGCGCGCTTGATGCCGGCTTCCTCGTAGTCGCCGGTGCTGATGCCTTGCAGCGGATGCAGACTGCACACGCCCATGAAGAAGATGTCGGTGCGGATCTGCGCGATGGCTTCCAGCGCAGATGGACCCATCGCCACGATGGAGTGCTTGAACAGGCGGCCGCCGATCAAAATCACTTCGATCAAGGGATGCTCGGCCAGCTCCACCGCGATGCTGGGGCTGTGCGTGACGACGGTGCAGCGCAGCGTCGGCGGCAGCGCGCGCGCCAGCTGGACTGCGGTGGTGCCGCCGTCGATGAACACCACTTGTCCCGGTGCGATCATGGCCGCTGCGGCGCGCGCGATGGCGGGCTTGGCGTCGCTGGAGAGTTGCTGGCGCTGGGCGAAGTTGGCCATCGCCGGCGATGCGGGCAGCTCCAGCGGCAGCGCGCCGCCGTGCACCCTTTGCAGCAAGCCTTCCGCCGCCAGCTCGCGCAGGTCGCGGCGGATGGTGTCCTCGGATAGCCCCAGCTCCTCGCTGAGCGATTTGGCGACGATCTGGCCGTCCCGTTTCAGGCGGGCGATCAGCAGTTCTTTTCTTTGACGTGTCAGCATATGCATGAATTTTCTTGATGTTGCACGATATTGCATGATATCGTAAAAAAACGCAACCTTGATCAAGGAGATCGACATGCCCGAAGACCGCATCCGCATCCACCAAGTGGAAACCCTGTCCGACGACTGGTTCCTGCTACAAAAGACCACCTTCGACTACCGCCGCAACGACGGCAGCTGGCAGCGCCAGACGCGCGAGACCTACGACCGTGGTCACGGCGCCACGATCCTGCTGTACCACCGCGAGCGGCGCACGGTGGTGCTGGTGCGGCAGTTCCGCTTTCCGACCTACGGCAACGGCCATGACGGCTTCCTGATCGAAGCCGCCGCCGGACTGCTGGACCAGGCCAGCCCGGAGGACCGCATCAAGGCCGAGGTGGAAGAGGAAACCGGCTACCGC
This sequence comes from Duganella sp. GW821-FHT07G03, assembly GCF_059418605.1. NCBI lineage: Bacteria > Pseudomonadati > Pseudomonadota > Betaproteobacteria > Burkholderiales > Oxalobacteraceae > Duganella > Duganella sp. GW821-FHT07G03. The sequence goes on along the minus strand of NZ_JBWKQE010000013.1, from coordinate 101,241 downwards.
GTGGGCGAGGTGCGCAAGGTGTTCGAAGCCTTCATGAGTCCCGGCTCGGTCACGGAGCGGCTGTACTTCTTCGTCGCCGAATACGATCCCGCCTCGCGCATCGGCGATGGCGGCGGCATCGAGGAGGAGGGCGAGGACATCGAAGTGCTGGAGCTGACGATGGAGCAAGCGATGCAGATGATGGCCGACGGCCGCATCGCCGACGGCAAGACCATCATGCTGCTCCAATACGCTGCGCTGCACCTGCTGTAAAGTGACAGGTATGTGGACATACTTTTTATTGGCGCTGCTGGCGGCAGGGCAGGTCGCGGCGGCGGGCGATGCCAAGGTCGGCGCGACGTTGTTCAAGCGCTGCGCCGCTTGTCATCAGGTCGGGTCGTATGCGCAGGGCGGCTTCGGGCCGCAGCTTAATGGCATCATCGGCCGGCGCGCGGCGTCGACCAAGGACTACAAGTACTCGGAAGCGATGAAGAAGTCGGGCCTGGTGTGGGACGAGAAAACGCTGGCCGCATACCTGCGTGCGCCGCACGACGTGGTGCCGGGGACCAGCATGCGTTTTTGGGGGATCAAGGATGAACAGCAGGTCGCCGACCTGCTGTCCTATATGCGCTCGCTGCGTTAGCGAGATTTGACGAACGGCGTACCCAGCGCTTTCGGCGCCACCGACTTGGCCATCAGGCCGGCCAGTACGATCACGGTGACCACGTAAGGCACCATCTGGATCAACGAACCTGGCAGACGGCCGACCAGCGGCAGGTCCACGCCTTCGATCTGGATCTGCACCGCGCCGAAGAAGCCGAACATCAGGCAACCGAGGAAGGTGTACACCGGACGCCAGTTACCGAACACCATGGCCGTCAACGCCAGGTAGCCCGCACCTGCCGACATATCGCGCAGGAAGAAGCCGCTCTGCACGATCGCCAGGTAGGCGCCCGAGAACGAGCACAGGACACCGGCGATCAGCATCGCCATGTAGCGCTGGCGCTCGACGCTGACGCCGGCCGCGTCGGCCGCGTGTGGATTCTCGCCGCAGGCGCGCAGGCGCAGGCCGAAGCGCGTGTGGTACAGCACCCAGTGCACCAGCGGCACCAGCGCAAACGCCAGGTACACCAGCACCGAATGGCCGCCGATCAGGTGCGCGTACAGCCAGCCGATGAACGGGATGCCTTCAACGGCAGCACTGCCGGGCAGCACCACGTCGAACAAACGCGCCTGGCCCAGGTCCGGCGTGCGACCGCCTTGCTGGAAGAAGAATTGCGCGACCACGAAGGTCAGGCCGCTCATGGCGATGTTGATCGCGATGCCGGCCACCAGCTGGTTGCCCTTTTGGGTGATCGCGACATAGGCTTGCAAGGTCGCCAGCAGCACCGACACCAGCATGCCCGCAGCTACGCCATACCAAGGGTTCTGCGTGGCGAAGGCCACGGCCGCCGACACGAAGGCCGAAGCCAGGATCTTGCCTTCGAGGCCGATATCGATCACGCCCGAACGTTCGGCGAACAGGCCGGCCATGCCGGCGAAAATCAGCACCGGCGCATTGCGCACGGTGGACACCAGGATGCTGCCGATTTGGAGGTCTTCAAAAGTCATGACGGTCTCACTTTTTCCGTTTGATCAGGGCGGCGATGGCGGGGGCGTAGAAGTTTTCCATCGCGCCGCAGAACAGGATGATCAAGCCCTGGATGAAGATGAAGGTCTCGGGCGGAATGTTCTGCTTTTCCAGCGACAGGTCGAAGCCGCCCTGGATCAGCGCGCCGAACAGCACGGCCGACAGGAAGATGCCGACCGGATGCTGCCGTCCCATCAGCGCAATCGCGATGCCGACGAAGCCCGCGCCGCCGACGAAGTTCAGCGACAGGTAGTGGGTCGAACCCATGATGGAGTTGACCGAACCCAGGCCGGCCAGCGCGCCCGAGATCAGCATCACGGTGATGATCATCTTGCTGATGCGGACGCCCGCGTAGTGCGCCGCATGCTTGTTCAAGCCGGTGGCGCGCAGCTTGAAGCCCCACGAGGAACGCGACACCATCACGCCGTAGATCACCAGCGCGATAATCGCCAGGAAGAAGCTGATGTTGAGCGGCGTCTCGCCCAGCACCGGGAACCACTGGTTCAGGCGCGGCATTTCGGCGGCGGCGCTGAAGGCGCGGCTGGCCGGATTCTGCTCGCCCACCGGCACCAAATACTTGACGATGACGGTGTTCATCAGCGCGCCGGCGATGTAGTTGAACATGATGGTGGTGACCACCACATGGCTGCCGCGCTTCGCTTGCAGGTAGCCTGGCAGGAAGGCCCACAGCGCGCCAAACAGCGCCGCGCCCAGCATGCCGATGGGGATCAGCACCCACATCGGCAGCGAGCCGTCGAAGGTCAGCATGGCGAGCGTCAGGCCCAGGCCCGCAAAGTACATCTGGCCTTCGGCGCCGATGTTGAACAGGCCGGCCTGCATGGCGATTGAAACCGCCAGGCCGGTGAAGATGAAGGTCGAGGCGTAGAACAGCGTGTAGCTCAAGCCTTCCGGATTGATGACGGCGCTGTTGATCAGGATGCCCATCGATTCGACCGGGCTTTCGCCCAGCAGGTAGATCACCAGCGCGGCCACCAGCAGGGCCGACAACAGGTTCAGGACGGGCATTACAAACGCGGTAGCCCAGCGTGGCAGGTCGTGGTTATTCATGATTTGTGCATTCCGCCCATCAGCAAGCCGATACGGGTCGTGTCGAATTCTTCAATTTTCAGTTCGCCGGTGATGCGGCCGCCGCACATGACCAGGATACGGTCCGCCAGCGCGCGCACTTCTTCCAGCTCCACGGACACCAGCAGGATCGCCACGCCGGAGTCGCGCAAGGCGAGCAGCTGCGTGTGGATGCTTTCGATGGTGCCGATGTCAACGCCGCGCGTCGGCTGGCCGACCAGCATCAGCTTCGGCTGCGCCAGCACTTCGCGGGCGATCACCACCTTCTGCTGGTTGCCGCCGGAGAGCAGGCCGATACGCAGGTCGTGGTTGTTGGGGCGGACGTCGAAGTTCTTCATCAGCTCCGCGCAGCGCGCGGCGATGGCTTTGAAGTCGAACAGGCCCCAACGGTTTTTCAGTTTGTCCTGGTAGCCGAGGATGGTGTTGTGCATGACCGAGAAGGCCTTCACCACGCCGTCGCGCAAACGGTCTTCCGGAATGTGGGCGATGCCCAGGTCGCGGAAGGTGCGCGGCAGGCCGTCGGCGTCCGAGCGGCCGGCGAACGGCAGCGGCTTGCCCAGGAAGTCCAGCTTGCCGGAGGTCGGCAGGCGCATGCCCGACAGGATCTCCATCAATTCGCTCTGGCCGTTGCCGGACACGCCGGCAATCGCGACGATTTCGCCGGCGCGCAGCGTGAAGCCGATATCGGCCAGCAGCTTGACCTGCTGCTCGTCCTGCAGCTGCAGGTTCTCGACGTGCAGCACCGGCGCGCCCGGATTGTACGGTTTGCGCGGCAGGTTGTTCTCGATCGGACGGCCGACCATCATATTGGCCAGGTCTTCCTTGGTGGTACCGGCGGTCGGCACGGCGCCGATCACGCGGCCGCCGCGCATCACGGTGACGGTGTCGGTGATGTCGAGGATCTCCTGCAGCTTGTGCGTGATCAGGATGATGGTCTTGCCCTGTTCCTTGAACAGGCGCAGGATCTCGAACAGCGACTCGGTCTCTTGCGCGGTCAGCACGGCGGTCGGCTCGTCCAGGATCAGGATGTTGGCGCTGCGGTAGATCTGCTTGAGGATCTCCACGCGCTGCTGCGCGCCCACGGACAGGTCGTGGATGGTGGCCAGCGGATCGACGTCGAGGCGGTAGCGGGTGCAGATCTCGCGCAGTTGCGCCTCGACGGCGGCGCGCTTGGACTTGAGCTGGAAACCACCTTCGCTGCCCAGCATCACGTTATCGAGCACGGTCATGTTCTCGACCAGCATGAAGTGCTGGTGCACCATGCCGATGCCCAGCGTGATCGCTTCCTGGCTGTTGCGGATGTTGCGCGCCTGGCCATCGAGCAGGATCTCCCCGCCGTCGGCGCGGTAGTATCCGTACAGGATGCTCATCAGGGTCGATTTGCCGGCGCCGTTCTCGCCCACCAGGCCGTGGATCGAACCCTTGGCGATGGTGAAGTTGACGTCCGTGTTCGCTTTGACGGCCCCAAAATGCTTGGAGATGCCGCGAAATTCTACTGCTGGCTGCATAGGATCGTTTTCGGTGCGGAGTTAAGTGAAAACTAAACGCGCCGCACGGGGGAAAGAACCCCGGCGGCGCGCTCAATGTTCAAACAGGTGTCAGGCCGGGCAGGCAGCGCCCGAACGGATGTCGATGACTTTTACTTTGCCGTCGATGATGTCCTTGCGGGCACCAATGACGCGCTTCTCGATTTCCGGCGTGATCAGCTTGCGGTTGTTCTCGTCCAGCGCCCAATCGACGCCGTTTTCCTTCAGGCCCTTGGCGGTGACGCCGGCCTTCCAGGTGCCGTTTTTCATCAGCATGAAGGATTCGTACACGGCGTTGTCCACGCGCTTGACCATCGAGGTCAGGATGGTGCCTGGGTACAGGCTGTTCTGGTTGGAGTCGACGCCGATGGCCAGCTTGCCTTTTTCCTTGGCGGTTTGCAGCGTGCCCAGGCCCGAACCGCCGGCCACGGCAAACACCACGTCAACGCCGCGGTCGAACTGCGAGCGCGCCAGTTCGCCGCCCTTGGCCGGGTTGTTCCACGAGTCGGAGGTGGTGCCGACCATGTTGTTGCTGACTTCGATTTTCGGATTGACCGACTTGGCGCCCTGGGCGTAGCCGCAGGCGAAGGTGCGGATCAGTGGGATGTCGACGCCGCCGATGAAGCCCAGCTTCTTGGACTTGGAGGCCATGGCCGCGGCCACGCCGACCAGGTAGGAGCCTTCTTCTTCCTTGAAGGTGATGGAGTTGACGTTGGCGCCTTGCGCCACGCCGTCGATCAGCACGAAGCGGACTTTCGGGAATTCCTTGGCGACCTTCTGCACAGCTGCCTGCTGGGCGAAGCCGATCGAGGCGATCAGGTCCAGGTTCTTGCGGGCCAGGCCGCGCAGCACCTGTTCAGCCTGGGTGTCGCTGGAGGCTTGCACCTCGATGAAATTGATGTTGGTTTCCTTCTTGAAGCGCGTGGCGCCTTCAAAAGCGGACTGGTTGAACGACTTGTCGAACTTGCCGCCTGCGTCATACACGATGCCCAGTTTTGGGTCAGCCGCGGACGCGCTGGCAGCGATAAACAGTGCTGCAACCGTCAAACTAAGTTGTGAAAGTTTCATGAATAGGCTCCTGGAAGATCGATATTGTATATTTTTATTGGACGAAACATGTAATTTGGCGCCGCTATATCACTGCAAACCCCTGATTTTTAGAGGTTTGCCTCGGGGTTTGCCGGCGTTTCAGGCCGTCAGCGCCAGTAGTTTGTCAAAAGCTTGTTCAAATTGCAGCAGGCCGGCGGTCAGCAACTGCTGGCCCACCGTTTCCAGATCGATGCCGTGGCGCGCCAGTTGCGCCATCACGGCGCGGTCGGCGTCGATGTCGGCGTCCAGCAGCGTGGCCACCGCCTCGCCGTGGTCGCGGAAGGCGGCCAGCGTGGCGTCGGGCACGGTGTTGATGGTGTGCGGGCCGATCAGGCCTTCGACGTAGCGCACGTCGCGCTGCTCCGGGTGCTTGGTGCCGGTGCTAGCCCACAGCAGCCATTGCGGCGTGGCGCCGAAGGCGGCGAACACCGAGAAGCCGCCGTCGTTCTTCCAGTCGTGATAGGCGATGCGGGCAGCGGTCATGGCGGCGCGGCCGCGCAGGGCGACGGCGCTGCTGTCGGCCGAGTTTTCCAGCAGGGCGTCGACGGCGACGTCGATGCGGCTGATGAAGACGCTGGCGACGCTGGCGATGCGTTGCACCGAGGCGGTGTCCTGCAGGCGGCGCGCCAGGCCGCGGCGGTGGGCGGCCCGCACCGCGTGGATCTGGCTGGCGGTGAAGATCAGCGTCATGTTGACGTTGATGCCGGCGTAGATCACTTCCTCCAGCGCGGCGATGCCGGCTGGCGTGGCCGGGATCTTGATCATCACGTTCGGCCGGGCGATGGCGGCCCACAGGCGCTTGGCGGCGGCGATGGTGCCTTCAACATCGTGGCTCAGGCGCGGCGACACTTCGAAGCTGACGAAGCCGGCGCTGCCGTCGGACTCGCGGTACAGCGGCGCGAACAGGTCGCAGGCGCGCTGCACGTCCGGCAGCACCAGTGCCTCGAAGCGCGCTTCCGGCGTCGCCAGCGCGGTGCGCAGCTGCGGCAGGGCGGCCTGGTAGGCGGGGTCGTGCTGGATGGCGTGGTAGAAGATCGCCGGGTTGGACGTCAGACCCTGGATGCCGTCGGCGGCGATCAGGTCCGCCAGCTGGCCGGAGGCGAGCAGGTTGCGGCTCAGGTTGTCGAGCCAGATTTGTTGTCCCAGATCGCCGACCGCGCGCAAGCGGCTATGTTCGAGCATGTTATTCATCTACATCTTCCGTCCAAGAATGTGTCCTGGCGGCCAGTGCTGGGAATCATGTCGCACTGCCGCAACAGTTAGTGCCGAATTTAATATTTTTGTGCTGTTGCTTTTTTGTCCGATTGGAAAAATCTCCTGCTTGTTGGATAAATAATTTTCCGCATGGATCGTGGCTTTCGGGCCATTCGGTCTTGCCTTGGAAATCAACCATTTACCTGCAAGCGGGGTGTTTTCCCCATGCCAGGCCGCCTGCATTGGAGGCCGTCCACTACTATGCATCAGCGTGGATATGTACGACAAATTCGATTTTATTTAGCTATTTATATAAAATAGATATGAATCAAATCACTCAAAAAGTGAGTTTCTGTCATTTTTTTCCATGCTAGCATGGTTGGTAGTTTGCATATTCTTATGCGAAACATCGTAGTTTTGATACATTTTTACCAATATAAACAAAGACATCGCCCGCTGTCATCAACGGCGAAGGCGAGATTCTGGATTGATATTTCAACCTTGCCTACACAATAGGGAGCAGTACTCATGAGCAAAAAAAGTAATGGTTACGCAGTCCGATCGCTGATCGCGCTGGCAGTTGCAAGCGCATTTCCCCTGCACGCGGCGATGGCCGCCGACGCAGCCGCTGACGCCCCGGAAGCGGCCACCAAAGGTCAGCTGGAAACCGTGATCGTGACCGCGCAACGCCGCGCGGAAAACATCAAGGACGTGCCGATGTCGATCGCCACGCTCAAGGGCGACAAGCTCGACGTGCTGACCTCGGGCGCCGCCGACATCCGTTTCCTGGCCGGCCGTTCGCCGTCGGTCAACGTGGAATCGGACTACGGCCGCACCTTCCCGCGCTTCTACATTCGCGGCCTGGGCAACACCGACTTCGACCTGAACGCTTCCCAGCCTGTGGGCCTGGTGATGGATGACATCGTCCAGGAAAACGCCATGCTGAAAGGCTTCCCGGTGTTCGACGTGGACCAGGTTGAAGTGCTGCGCGGCCCGCAGGGCACGCTGTTCGGCCGCAACTCGCCGGCCGGTGTGATCAAGTTCGACTCGGCCAAGCCGGTCTTCAAGCAAGAGGGCTACCTGACCCTGGGCCTGGGCAACTACTCCTCCAAGACCGCCGAAGGCATGTTCAACATTCCGGTCAGCGATACCGTTGCGCTGCGCTTCTCGGGCACCAGCCAGCACCGCGGCGACCGCGTGCACAACACCAATCCAACCCCGAACAAGGGCACCCAGGACTTCGAAGGCTACGGCGACAACGCCTTCCGCCTGCAAGCGCTGGTCAAGCCGAACAAGGACATGAGCGCGCTGTTCAGCTACCACGAGCGCGACTACCACGGCAGCGCCACGCTGTTTCGCGCCAACATCATCAAGAAGGGCACCAACGACCTGGTCGACGGCTTCGACTACAACTCCTACCCGAGCGACGGCATCAACTACCAGAAGCTGACCACCAAGGGCGGCAACATCCGCCTGAAGTACAACCTGGACGACATCACGCTGCACTCGATCACCGGCTACGAGACGCTGAAGTTCAACAGCCGCGCCGACGTTGACGGCGGCTACGGCGCGTCGTACGCGCCGCCGTACGGTCCTGGCTACATCCCGTTCGCGGTTGAAACGGCCGACCTGCTGCCTAACCACAAGCAGTTCACGCAAGAGTTCCGCGCCGAGTCGAACTACAAGGGCCCGCTGCAGTGGATCGGCGGCCTGTTCTTCTTCAACGAAGACATCCAGATCGACTCGATCAGCTTTAACACCTTCGCTCCTGGCAATCCGCAGAACGCCGCCTACGCGCAGCAGTTCCAGCACGCCAAGTCGTGGGCGGCTTTCGGCTCGCTGAACTACACCGTCAGCGACAAGCTGAAGCTGCGCGGCGGCCTGCGCTACACCACCGACAAGAAGGAATTCTCGGCTGTGCGCTACGAACCGCCAAAGATGTCCGGCCCGTTCGAGATCGACAACACCTCGCACAATATGAGCTGGGACATGAGCGGCACCTATGAGCTGAACAAGACCACCAACTTGTTCGCCCGCGTGGCCACCGGCTACCGCGCGCCGTCGATGCAGGGTCGCTTGAACGGCCTGGGTGACAAGCCATCGTTCGCCGGCGCCGAAAAAGCGCTGTCGTATGAAGCCGGCATCAAGCAGGACCTGTTCGACAAGCGTGCGCGCCTGAGCGCCTCGGTGTTCCAGTACCGCGTCAAGGACAAGCAGCTGACCGCTGGTAGCGGCACGATCAACATGAATCAGCTGATCAATGCCGAGAAGGTGACCGGCCAGGGCGTTGAAGTGGACTTCCAGGCCAATCTGAGCGACGAGTTCAGCATGACCCTGGGTGGCAGCTACAACGACACCGAGATCAAGGACAAGAACCTGTTCGTGCAATACTGCGGCAACCTGCCGAACACCGCGCCTAACCCTTACGGTTGCACCCCGACCAACGCGGCCGGCCCGTTCCCAGGCACGTCCAAGATCGACGGCAACCCGCTGCCACGCGCGCCTAAGACCCAGCTGAACTTCACGCTGAAGTACAGCAAGGACGTTGGCAACGGCGAGTTCTACGCCTACACCGACTGGACCTACCGCACCAGCTACAACTTCTTCCTGTACGAAGCGCCTGAGTACAAGGCCAAGTCGCTGGTTGAAGGCGGCGTGCGCACCGGTTACAAGTGGGGCAACGGCAAGTATGAAGTGGCGCTGTTTGGCCGCAACATCACCGACAAGCGTGTGATCCTCGGCGCCATCGACTTCGACAACCTGACCGGTATGTTGAACGAGCCGCGCACCTGGGGCGGCACCTTCAAGGTCAACTTCTAAATTGACCGCTATCTGAAAATCCCCGCGCATCGTAAGATGTGCGGGGATTTTTTTTTATGGATGGAGCCTGATTCGTGAATCATACCGTCGTCAATCTGTGGCCGCTGCTCGGCGTGGCCGTCATCATCCTGGGCTTCGCGCTGCGCGCCCATCCTGTGCTGGTGGTGATCGCCGCCTGCGCCGTCACCGGCGCCGCTGCCGCCATGCCGGTCGAGCACCTGCTTGCCACCTTGGGCACTGCCTTCATCAAGACCCGCAACCTGCCGCTGATCCTGTTGCTGCCGCTGGCCGCCATCGGCCTGCTCGAGCGCTTCGGGCTGAAGGAGCATGCGCAGGCCTCGATCGCCCGCATCAAGTCCGCCACCACCGGCCGCCTGCTGATCGTCTACCTGGCGATCCGCGAGATCAGCGCGGCGTTCGGCCTGACCAGCATCGGCGGCCATCCGAACATGGTGCGCCCGCTGATCGCGCCGATGGCGGAGGGCGCCGCCGAGGTGCGCTACCCGGCGCTGACCGAGGAGCTGCGCCACCGCATCCGCGCCATGTCCGCCGCCACCGACAACGTCGGCCTGTTCTTCGGCGAAGACGTGTTCGTGGCCTTCGGCGCCATCCTGCTGATGCAGACCATCCTGCGCGCCGAGGGGCTGGAAGTCGATCCGCTGCACATGGCGCTGTGGGGCCTACCGACCGCGGTGACGGCCTTCCTCATCCACTCGTATCGCCTGCACCGGCTGGACGCGCAGATCGCCCGCGCTATGCTGGCGGTGAAGGAGCCGGCATGATACTCAAGCTCGATTACTTCTACTACGTGCTGGGCGCGATGCTGCTGCTGGTATCGTACATGTCGCTCACCGACAAGCATAATCCCAAGCGCTATTCCAGCGCCTTGTTCTGGGCCTTGTACGCCGTGATCTACCTGGCCGGCGAGCTGTTGCCGGCGGTGGCTGCGGGCGTGCTGATGGTGGTGATGGCGCTGCTCGCCGGCTTCGGCGGCGTGGCGCTGGGCCGCTACGGCGAGCGCACGCAGGAGGAACGCAAGAGCAGCGCGCAGCGGCTCGGCCATCGCTTGCTGATCCCGGCGCTGATCATCCCGGCGACGACGGTGATCGGTTCGACCCTGCTCAAGGATGTGCACCTGGGCGGCTTGCTGCTGCTCGATCCGAAGAACGCCACCTTGGTCAGCCTGGGTTGCGGTTCGCTGTTCGCGGTGGCCACCGCGTGCTGGCTGACGCGCGCCACGCCGATGCAGGCAATGCGCGAATCGCGCCGCCTGATCGATCACCTGGGCTGGGCGGTGGTGCTGCCGCACATGCTGGCGGTGCTAGGCCTGCTGTTCACCGAGGCCGGCATGGGCAAGGCGGTGGCGCACGTGGTCACGTCCTACATCAACCTTGATGTGCGGCTGGTGGCCGTGGCGGTGTATTGCATCGGCATGGCGCTGTTCACCGTCATCATGGGCAACGGCTTCGCGGCGTTTCCGGTGATCGCGGGCGGCGTCGGCATCCCGGTGCTGGTCGGCGTGTATCACGCAAATCCGGCGGTGATGGCGGCGATCGGTATGTTCAGCGCCTACTGTGGCACGCTGATGACGCCCATGGCCGCCAACTTCAATATCGTACCCGCCGCGCTGCTGGAGCTACCCGACAAGAACGCCGTGGTGAAGATCCAAGTGGGCACCGCGTTGCCGCTCTTGCTTGCTAATATTGCACTTCTTTATTTTCTAATGAACATGTGACGTGCATATGACTTGGGGTAGAGTAGCGCACAAACAGCGCAGCAAACGGAGTACATGTAGATGAAAAAGATAATATTGTTGACCGGTTTCGAACCGTTCAACAAGGAGACCATCAACCCCTCGTGGGAAGCGGTGCGCACACTTCAGGGCTGGCACGAAGGCGACTTCGTGGTCCATTCGCGCCAGTTGCCGTGCGTGTTCGGCCAGGCCAGCAAGATACTGCACCAGGCGGTGGAAGAGCTCCAGCCCAGCATCGTGATCGCGGTGGGGCAGGCGGGCGGCCGGGTCGATCTGTCGGTGGAGCGCATCGCCATCAACATCGACGACGCGCCCATCGCCGATAACCAGAAGCGGCAGATCGTCGACCAACCCATCGTCACCAACGGCCCGGCGGCCTACTTTGCGACGCTGCCGATCAAGGCCATCGTGCATGCGTTGCGCGAGGCGGGCTTGCCGTCGTCGGTGTCGCAGACGGCGGGTACGTATGTGTGCAACCACGTGTTCTATAGCCTGATGCATCAGGCGCACGAGTGGGGCACGACCATGCGCGCCGGTTTCATTCACATTCCGTATTTGCCGCAGCAGGCGGCCGCGCATCCGGGTTCGGCCAGCATGAAGCTGGAAGACATGGTCGAAGGCCTGCGCATCGCCATCCGCACTACGCTGGCCCACGATGTGGACATGCGCGAGGCGGGCGGTGTCACTCACTGAGCGCACTAGCGGTTTCAGTCGCCGCGTGCCGGCGGATTGAGGATGTTCAGGAAAGCCCGCACCACCGGCGCGTCGTCCAGCGTGGTGTAGGTGATGTAAAGGTTCGCCGACGGCGGATTGGTACGGATAGGCAGGAACACCACGCCCGGCCAGCCGATGCGGCTGGTGGTCTCCGGCAGCAGCGCCACACCCAGGCCCGCACCCACCATCGCCAGCAGCGTCTGCGGCTCGGACGCCTCCTGGAATATCGTTGGCTGGAAGCCGGCCTTCACACAGCATTGAATCAGATAGCGCGGGAAGGACGACTTGTCCAACGCCAGCGTCAGCATCGGCTCGTCGGCGATGTCGGTCAGCTCGATCGCTTCCTGCTTGGCCAACGGGTGATGCTCGTTGATGGCCACGCACACATCCTCGCGGAAGCATAGCTCCTGGCGCAGGTTGTCGTTTTTCAGGTCATCCTCGTCCAGCTTGGGCTCGCGCCAGAAGCCGACGTCGATCTGCTTGGCGCGCAGCGCATCGTATTGCAGCGTCGGACCCAGTTCGTGCAGGGTCCAGCTCACGCGCGGGAACTTGGTCTGGAACTCTTCCAGCAGGCTCGGTATCGGTCCCCACATCGCCGAGCCGACGATGCCCACCCGCAGCCGGCCCACTTCACCACGGTCGATCTGGCGGATGGTGTCGATGGTCATGCGCATCTTGCCCAGCAGGTCGGACGCTTCGCCCATCAAGGCCTTGCCCGCCACCGTCAGCTCGAAGGTGCGGGTGGTGCGGGCGAACAGCTTCACGCCCAATTCACTTTCCAGCTTCATGATCTGCTGGCTCAAAGGCGGCTGCGAAATATGCAGGCGCTCGGCGGCGCGGCTGAAACTCTTTTCTTCTGCGACGGCGAGGAAGTACTTTAGTTGTTTCAGATCGATGGACATGGCGTTCTTTGGGCGATGTGGTGCGATATCAGTGAGCCAGCATGGCCACCGCAAGGGCGGCGCCGCAACGGGCGTTGTTCTTCACCAGCGCGATATTGGTCGCCAGGCTGCGGCCCTCGGTCAGCTGCTTGATGCGGCTGAGCAGGAAGGGCGTGACGTTCTTGCCGGTCACGCCTTGCGTAGCGGCTTCCTGCAAGGCCTGCGCGGTGATGGCGTCGATCTCCGCCTTCGGCATCGCTTCTTCGGCCGGCACAGGATTGCTGACCACCACGCCGCCCTTGAGGCCCAGCTGCCACTTGGTGTGGATGAAGGTCGCCTGTTCGGCCGGCGTATCGAGCTGGAAGTCGGCGTTGAAGCCGCTCTCGCGTGTGAAGAAGGCGGGGAAGCCGCGCTGGCCCACGCTGACCACCGGCACGCCGTGGGTCTCCAAATATTCCAAGGTCAGGCCGATGTCGAGGATGGACTTGACGCCGGCGCACACCACCGCCACCGACGTTTGCGCCAGTTCCTGCAAGTCGGCCGAGATGTCGAAGCTGGTCTCTGCGCCGCGATGCACGCCGCCGATGCCGCCGGTGACGAACACCTGGATGCCGGCCAGCTCGGCGCAGATCATGGTCGCCGCGACGGTGGTGGCGCCCAGTTTCGATTGTGCCAGCACGTAGGGCAGGTCGCGGCGGCTGACCTTCATGGCGTCGGGCGAGGTGCCCAGTAGTTCCAGCTGTTCTTCCGACAGGCCGATGCAGATCTTGCCGCCGATGATGGCGATGGTGGCCGGCACGGCGCCGCCGTCGCGGATGATCTGTTCCACTTCACGCGCCATCTGCACGTTCTGCGGATACGGCATGCCGTGCGAGATGATGGTCGATTCCAGCGCGACGACAGGCTTGCCGGCGGCGCGGGCGGCCGCCACTTCGGGCGAAAACAGCAGGTAGTGATGAACAGGGTGCATGGTGTGATTCCTTATGCCTTGTTGGGGAAGAGCGGCGGGTTGTATTCCGCCGACAGGTCGAAGTCGTGGATCTCGTCGAGGACATCGGCGGCCAGCATCGGCGACACCGTCTCCTGCGATTCGAGCGTCATCGCGGCGACCTTCAGGCCGCGGCGGCAGGCCAGCGTCAGGTCGGCGCTGCCCTGGTACAGCGACCAGCAGACGGCGGCCGAGAAGGCGTCGCCGGCGCCGGTGACGTCGACCACGTCCACCTGGTGCGCGGCCAGCCAAACCAGTTCGCCGTCGCGGGTGTGGAACACGCCCTGGCTGCCGCAGGTGACGATGACGTCCTGCGCACCCTGGGCCTGCACGTCGCGGCAGGCGGCGCGCACCTCGGCTTCGGTAGGCAGCGCGCGGCCGGCGCGGGTTTCCAGCTCGCCGCGATTGAGGATCAGCAGGCGCAGGCCTTTCAGATCGGCTGGCAGGCGCGCCATCTTCGGCTGCGATACGGCCACGATCACCAGCGGCACGTTGTCGGCGCGGGCGCTGTCGAGCAGCAGGGCGATGCTGTCGGCAGGCAGGTTCAGGTCGACCACCGTCATCGCGGCGGCGGAGCGCTGCGGCTGGCGGCTGGCCAGGTAGTCCGGCGTGATGCGGTCGTACAGCGCCATGTCGGCCAACGCCACCACCAGTTCGCCGGCGTCGTCGAGGATGGCGGTGTAGGTGCCGGTCGGCGTCTCCGGCAGTTTCAGGCTGCCGCGCGTGTCGATGCCGACGCTTTCCGCGTGGTCTTGCAGGCTGCGGCCGGCCACGTCGTCGCCCAAAGCGGTGAGCAGGGCGGTCGGCAGGTTCAGGCGCGACAGGTTCTCGGCGATGTTGCGGGCCACGCCGCCGTAGACTTCCTCGGCGGTGGCGGGATTGGAGGTGCCCAGCTGCATGGCGGCGATGGTGCGCAGCTTGCGGTCCAGGTTGGCGGCGCCTATGCACATCACCGGACGCTTGTCCGGCAGCACGTAGGCGCGGCCCAGCAGGCGCCGTTCGCGTATCAAACCGGCAATATGGCCGGCCACGGCGGAGCGCGACAGGCGCAGTTCCACGGCCAGGTCTTGCTGGGAGATGAAGGGATTGGCGCGGATCAGCTGGTAGAGCTGGTCCTTCTTGGAAGAATCGGTCACGGCTTACTCGCTAAAACATTTGTCCATCATGGTAAACATTTGTTCAAATCAAGTCAATCACGCACTGCGGCTAAGTTTGCCTTCATTTATAATACCCCTGATTTATATCGCTTTAGTATAAATGCTTAAGAAAAATGGTATTTGCCATACATATGGACGATGATGCATAGTGTCAGCTTCCCCAGCCACAACAGAAAAACAGAGGATAACCATGTCTAATAATTCCCCATTCCAGGCAGCTGACATCATTCGCGCCCGTGTCCCTGCGGGCTTCAAGCCGCGCATCGCCATGATTCTGGGTTCCGGCCTGGGCGTGCTGGCGGAACAAATGACCGACGCGGTCACCATCAGTTTCAATGAACTGCCAGGCTTCCCGATCAGCACCGTGCACGGCCACGCCGGCGAACTGGTGATCGGCACCCTGTCGGGCGTGTCGGTGGTGTGCATGAAGGGCCGCGGCCACGTCTACGAAGGCTATGGCCTGGGCGTGATGACCAGCGCCGTGCGCACCATGAAGCTGCTGGGCTGCGAGATGCTGTTCGTGACCAATGCCGCGGGTTCGCTGCGCACCGAAGTCGACGCCGGCTCGCTGGTGGCGCTGACCGACCATATCAACTACCTGCCGGGCACGCCGATGATGGGCCCGAACGACGAGCGTTTCGGTCCGCGCTTCTTCAGCATGGCCAACGCCTACGACGCCGACCTGCGCGCGCTGTTGCACGCTTCGGCCAAAGAGAAGAACGTCACCCTGCACGATGGCGTGTACATCGCCTATGCCGGTCCTAACTTCGAGACTCCTGCCGAAATCCGCGCCTTCAAGACGCTGGGTGCGGACATGGTCGGCATGTCGGTGGTGCCGGAAGTGGTGTCGGCTCGTCACTGCGGTTTGAAAGTGGTCGGCGTATCGGCCATCACCAACCTGGCGGAAGGCCTGTCGCCGTTCCCGCTGTCGCACGAGCAGACGCTGAAATACGCGGCCGTCGCAGCGACCTCGCTGATTGAAGTGATCCTGGGCTTCCTGGCCAACGTGGCCAAAACGCCGCAGGCGTAAGATTCCCGAGGGGCGGCTGGTCCGCCCCTTTGCTTTTAAGGAGTTCGAAATTATGAAACGCGCATTTATCCTTTTGCTCGATTCGTTTGGTTTGGGCGCCACGCCCGATGCCGCGAAGTATAACGACGTCGGCGCCAACACCTTCGGCCACATCGCCGAGTGGGCCGCCAAGAGCGGCACGCCGATGTCGCTGCCGACCATGGAAAAACTGGGCCTGGCCGCGGCCGCCCATACCGCCAGCGGCCAGTGGGCCGCCGGCTTCGAACAGCGTGAAGGTTTCACCGCCGCCTACGGCGCCGCGCGCGAACGCTCGACCGGCAAGGACACGCAGTCCGGCCACTGGGAAATCGCCGGCGTGCCGGTGGAATTCGACTGGGGCTACTTCCCGAAAACCGTGCCGTCGTTCCCGGCCGAGCTGACCGCCAAGCTGCAGCAGCTGGCCGGCGTGCCGGGCTTCCTGGGCGACTGCCACGCATCGGGCACGGAAATCATCAACAAGCACGGCGACGAGCATGTCGCCAGCGGCAAACCTATCATCTACACTTCCGCCGACTCGGTGCTGCAAATCGCTGCGCACGAAGAATCGTTTGGCCTGGAGCGCCTGTATGAGATCTGCGAGATCGCCTTCAAGCTGGTCGAGTCATACAACATCGGCCGCGTGATCGCGCGTCCGTTCACCGGCGCCAACGGCAACTACACCCGCACCACCAACCGTCACGACTACGCGGTCGCACCGCCGGCGCCTACGCTGCTGGACCACGTGAAGAACGACGGCGGCGAAGTGATCGCCCTCGGCAAGATCAGCGACATCTTCGCGACCCAGGGCGTATCGCGCATGGTCAAGGGCAAGGACAACATGGCGCTGTTCGACGCGCTGATGAAGGTGGAAGAAGAAGCCGGCGACAAGTCGCTGACCTTTGTGAACTTCGTCGACTTCGACCAGGCCTTCGGCCACCGCCGCGACGTGACCGGCTACTCGAACGCGCTGCACGAGATGGATGCACGCCTGCCGGAGTTCATCGCCAAGCTGAAAGAGGGCGACCTGGTGGTGATCACCGCCGACCATGGTTGCGATCCAACCTGGCCTGGCTCCGACCACACCCGCGAACATATCCCGATGATCTTCTTCGGCCCGGGCGTGAAGGCGCAGAAGCTGCCTATCTCCGAATCCTTCTCCGATATCGGCCAGACGCTGGCCCACCACCTCGGCGTCAAACCACTTTCCCACGGAAGCAACCTGTTATGACTTTCAAACGTAACGAAGCGGTCCCACTGGACCTGGGCTGGATCAATCACATCCACATCAACAAAAGCGCGGCCGACCGCCGCGCCGCCAGCCTGGCGAACCGCCGCACGGTGAAGAAGGAATACCAGGCCGCCTGGCTGGTCAAGGCCATCGGCCTGATCGACCTGACCACGCTGTCCGGCGACGATACGCCGGGCCGCGTCGAACGCCTGTGCATGAAGGCCATGCGTCCCCTGCGTTCGGACCTGGTCGAGGCGTTGGGCCTGCAGGACTACAAGCTGACCACCGGCGCCGTCTGCGTGTACCACGAGATGATCAAGCCGGCGACCCAGGTGCTGCAAGGCCGCCTGCCTATCGCCGCCGTGTCGACCGGCTTCCCGGCTGGCTTGACCAGCATGGAAACCAAGGTGCGCGAGATCGAATTGTCGGTGGCCGCAGGCGCGACCGAGATCGACATCGTCATCACCCGCCAGCACGTTTTGACGGGCAACTGGCAAGCGCTGTACGACGAGATGCTGGCCTACCGCAAGGCTTGCGGCGAAGCGCACGTCAAGGCCATCCTGGCGACCGGTGAACTGGTCACGCTGGAAAACGTGGCCAAGGCTTCGTGGGTTTGCATGATGGCCGGCGCGGACTTCATCAAAACCTCGACCGGCAAAGAGCCGGTCAACGCAACGATCCCGGTGTCGCTGACGATGGTGCGCGCGATCCGCGACTACCACGAGCAGACCGGCTTCAAGATCGGCTACAAACCGGCCGGCGGCGTGGGCACGGCCAAGGCCGCGCTGCAGTACCTGTCGCTGATGAAGGAAGAACTGGGCAATGAGTGGCTGGAGCCGCACCTGTTCCGCATCGGCGCATCGAGCCTGCTGACCGACATCGAACGCCAGCTTGAGCACTATGTGACCGGCAACTACTCCGCCGCACATCGTCATGCTCAACCCTAACGCGCACCCATAAGAACGGAATACGTCATGCCTTCAATTAAAGAGATCCTGAATACCATGGAATACGGCCCAGCACCGGAAAGCACGAAAGAAGCGCAAGCGTGGCTGGAGCAGCATGGCCGCGCCTTTGGCCTGTTCATCGACAACCAGTGGAGTGAGCCGGGCGAGTTGTTCGCCTCGACCAATCCTGCCGATGCAGCCAAGCTGGCCGACCTGACCCAGGCCACCGGCAGCGACGTCGATCGCGCCGTGGCAGCCGCGCGCGCCGCGCAGCCGGGCTGGCAGGCGCTGGGCGGTCATGGCCGCGCCAAGGTCATGTACTCGCTGGCCCGCCTGATGCAGAAACACGCGCGCCTGTTCGCCGTGCTGGAAACGCTGGACAACGGCAAGACCATCCGCGAAACCCGCGATGTCGACCTGCCGCTGGTGGCGCGTCACTTCTACTACCACGCCGGTTGGGCGCAACTGCAAGCCGAAGAATTCGCGGACTACCGCGCCGTCGGCGTGGTTGGCCAGATCGTGCCGTGGAATTTCCCGCTGCTGATGCTGTCGTGGAAAATCGCACCGGCCATGGCCGCTGGTAACACCATCGTCTTCAAGCCGGCCGAGTTCACGTCGCTGACCGCGATGCTGTTCGCCGAGATCTGCGTGCAGGCCGGCGTGCCTGCCGGTGTGGTCAACATCGTCACCGGCGACGGCCGCGTGGGCGAAGCCATCGTCAACCATCCAGGCATCGACAAGCTGGCCTTCACCGGCTCGACCGAAGTGGGCCGCTTGATCCGCATCGCCACCGCAGGCAGCGGCAAGAAGCTGTCGCTGGAACTGGGAGGCAAGTCGCCGTTCATCGTCTTCGACGACGCCGACCTGGATGCCGCCGTTGAAGGCCTGGTCGATTCGATCTGGTTCAATCAGGGCCAGGTATGCTGCGCGGGTTCGCGCCTGCTGGTGCAGGAATCGGTGCAGGACAAGTTCCTGGCCAAGCTGCGCGCCCGCATGGACAAGCTGACCCTCGGCTCGCCACTGGACAAGTCGATGGACATCGGCGCCCTGGTCGATCCGGTGCAGCAGCAGCGCATCGCCGGCCTGGTGGAATCGGCCCGCGCCGAAGGTTGCGAGGTTTATCAGCCCAAGTGCGAAATCCCGGCCAACGGCTCGTGGTTCCCTCCGACGCTGATCACCGGCGCTTCGACTTCCGCCGCCGTGGCGCAGGCCGAAATCTTCGGACCGGTGCTGGTGGCGATGAGCTTCCGCACTCCGCCGGAAGCCGTGCAACTGGCGAACAACACCGTCTACGGCCTGGCCGCTTGCGTCTGGACCGAGAACATCTCGCTGGCGCTGGACGTCGCTCCGCAGATCAAGGCCGGCGTGGTGTGGATTAACACCGCCAACCAGTTCGACGCCGCTTGCGGCTTCGGCGGCTACCGCGAATCCGGCTTTGGCCGTGAAGGCGGCCGCGAAGGCATGTACGAATACCTGACCGCCAAATCGGAAGATGCGCGTCCTGCGACGCCAGTGGTGGAAGCCAAGGCCAAAGCTAAGGCATCCGCACCGGCAGCAGGTGGCGCGTTCGCCATCGACCGCACCGCCAAGCTGTACATCGGCGGCAAGCAGGCTCGCCCTGACGGCGCCTACAGCCGCGCGATCCACGGTGCCGACGGCGCCTTCATCGGCGAAGTCGGCGAAGGCAATCGCAAGGACATCCGCAACGCGGTGGAAGCGGCGCACAAGGCCGGCGGCTGGGCGAAAGCCACGTCGCACAACCGCGCACAGGTTCTGTACTACATCGCAGAAAACCTGGCCGCGCGCGGCGAGGAATTCGCAGCCCGCATCGCCGCGATGACCGGTTCCAAGAACGCGGAAAAAGAAGTGCAGGCTTCGATCGAGCGCCTGTTCTACTACGCCGCATGGGCCGACAAGTACGACGGCCTGGCGCACCAGCCGCCGATGCACGGCATCACCGTGGCGCTGAACGAACCGGTCGGCGTGATCGGCATCGTCTGCCCGAACGAGTCGCCGCTGCTGGGCTTCATCTCGCTGGTGGCGCCGGCTATCGCGCTGGGCAACCGCGTGGTGGTGGTGCCGTCGGAAGCGCATCCGCTGTCGGCCACCGATCTGTATCAGGTGTTCGATACGTCGGACCTGCCGGACGGCGTGGTCAACATCGTCACCGGTTCGGCCGACGAACTGGCGCGCACGCTGGCGACGCACTCGGATATCGACGCGGTTTGGCGTCATGACGGCTCGGCCGAAGGCTGTGCTGAAGTGGAGCGCCTGTCGGCTGCTTCGCTCAAGCGCACCTGGGTCGGCGGCGCGAAAGGGCGTGACTGGTACAGTACCGCGCAATCGGGCGGCCGCGCGGTGTTGGCGCATGCATCGCAAGTTAAAAACGTCTGGATTCCTTACGGCGTCTAAATAGACAATCGGTACTACGGGCGGGTCTGCGGACCCGCCCTTGTGCTTTCAACACCCAATAATTCAAAGCGGAGAATTCCATGTTCTTACCTCAAGAGATCATTCGCAAGAAGCGTGACGGCGGCGTCCTGTCCGCTGAAGAGATCCAGTTCTTCGTTGGCGGCATCACCTCGAACCGCGTCACCGAAGGCCAGATCGCCGCGCTGGCGATGGCGGTCTACTTCAACGACATGACCATGGACGAACGCGTCGCCTTCACGCTGGCGATGCGCGATTCCGGCGAAGTGCTGGACTGGCGCTCGCTGGACCTGCCAGGCCCGGTGGTCGACAAGCACTCGACCGGCGGCGTCGGCGACGTGGTCTCGCTGCTGCTCGGCCCTATGGTCGCGGCCTGCGGCGGCTTCGTGCCGATGATCTCCGGCCGTGGCCTGGGCCACACCGGCGGTACGCTGGACAAGTTCGATTCCATCCCCGGCTACAGCACCGTGCCGACCAATGAGCTGTTCCGCAAAGTGGTCAAGGAAGTCGGCGTCGCCATCATCGGCCAGACTTCGTCGCTGGCGCCTTCGGACAAGATCTTCTACGGCGTGCGTGACGTCACCGCCACGGTGGAATCGGTCGCCATGATCACCGGCTCCATCCTGTCGAAGAAGCTGTCGGCAGGCCTGGACGCGCTGGTGATGGACGTTAAAGTGGGCAGCGGTGCCTTCATGCCGACCTACGACAAATCGGTCGAACTGGCGGACAGCATCGTCAAGGTCGGCAACGGCGCCGGCATGATGACGTCGGCCATCCTGACCGACATGAACGAATCGCTGGCGCCATACGCCGGCAACGCGCTGGAAGTACGCGGCGCGATGGACTACCTGACCGGCAAATCGCGTCCTGCGCGCCTGCACGAAGTGACGATGGCGCTGTGCGCCGAGATGCTGGTGCTGGGCAAACTGGCCGCCACCGAAGAAGAAGCGCGCGCCAAGCTGCAAGCGTCGCTGGATAGCGGCGAAGCCGCCGAACGCTTCTCGCGCATGGTGGTCGCGCTGGGCGGTCCGGCAGACCTGATGGACAATCCGGACAAGTACCTGGAGCGTTCGCCGATCATCGTTCCGGCGCCTGCGCTGGTTTCCGGCTATGCTACGGCCGCCAACTGCCGCGACATCGGCCTGGCCGTGGTGAGCCTGGGCGGTGGCCGTCGCCGCGCTGCCGATCCGATCGACTTCGCTGTCGGTTTGACCGACCTGGTTGGCCTGGGTGACAAGATCGAAGCCGGCCAGCCGCTGGCGATGGTGCACGCGCGCACGCAGGAAGCTGCCGAGCAGGCGATCCGTGAAATCCAGACGGCCTACCAGATCGCCGGCACTGCGCCGACCGCGAACCCTGTCATCTACCGCACGATCCGTCCATAAGAGAGTCGCACATGAACAAACAAGAACTGATCGTCGAAGCCGCCGCCGCGCGCCTGAAGGCTTACACGCCGTATTCCAACTTCAAGGTCGGCGCTGCGCTGCTGACCAATGACGGCAAGGTCTTCCACGGCTGTAACGTGGAAAACGCGTCCTACGGTCTGTGCAACTGCGCCGAGCGCACCGCCTTCTTCAGCGCTTTCGCGCAGGGCTACAAGCCGGGCGATTTCTCGCAGCTGGTCGTCATCGGCGAGACTGATGGTCCTATCGCGCCGTGCGGCGCTTGCCGCCAGGTGATCCTGGAGTTGGGCGGTAACGAACTGCCGGTGCTGCTGACCAACCTCAAAGGCGACATTTACGAAACCACGGCAGCCGAGCAACTGCCGAACGCCTTCGGCGGCGCTGACCTGAAGAAGAAGTAAAACTTGGCCATCAAGAAGACAATCGATGTGCAGGCAGCCGTCGCGATCGCGGCGGCGGAGGCTATCGCCGCCAAAACGCAGGGCACTTTTGGCGTCGGCGGCTTGATGCTCGATCAGAATGGCAACGTGTTGCAGTCGCTGCACAACAACGTCATCAAGCAGGGGCTGATCTTCGACCCGACCGCGCACGGCGAGCGCCAGTTGATCGACTGGTACTACGCCGAACGCGCCAAGGGCCGCGAACTGCCGGAACCTCAAGACATCACCATCGTCACCTCGCTCGATCCCTGCTGCATGTGCAGCGGCGCGATCCTGGCTGGCGGTTTCAATGTGGTGGTGGCCGCGCCGGACAAAAGCGCGGGCGTCAACTACGACGCCAGCGCCACCTTCAGCGCGCTGCCGGAACCGTTGCGGCCACAGGCCGAAGCGACGTTCAGCTACCCGGCCATCCTTGGTTCTTCGCTGTACACGCGCGCCAGTTCGGGCGCTGCGCCGAAGTCCTTCTTCATCGGTAAGACGATCTCGGAACCGACGCAGGCCTTGTGCTCATTGGTGTTCGAGGCCACGGCCGGCGAGGTGACGGAGCTGTTCAACACCGATCTGCCGCAACAGCAATTGAAATGTCCGATGACGCTGGCGTCCGACCACGGCATCGTGCGCGCGTTGCGACAGCTGTATCCGGACGCATTGGCCTACCGCTGCACGCCGCAGCATCCGGACGCCGGCCTGGCGCCGTTCCTGCTGCAAGCGATGGCGCGCGACCGCGAACATGGCGGGGCAGGGGACGCGGCGGCCTTGCTCGATTCGTTCGGCAATCTGCTGCTGTGCATGCCGGGCCGGATGTCGCAGTCGGGCATCCGCAGCGCCTTCATGGAAACCACGCGCGCCTACGCGCAACTGCGTTTCAAGCTGATGGCCGGCGCCACGCCGGTGCAGCAGGACGAAGTGCGCCAGTATCTGGGCCACCCGAAGGACGGCACCTTCGTCTTTGCCCAAGGGCCGGACAGCGGCGCCATCAGCTTCATGAACCTGGGCGCCTACGGCTCGACGATGGAAGGCCCGCTGCCGCTGAAAAACCCGACGCAGTTGCAGTACGTGCTGCCGGCCATGCCGGAAGCCGAACTGGCAGCGCTGTGCGCCGCCATGCCGCCGCTGTACCGCAACATCATCCGCATCCGGCCTACCCAGGTCGCCGACCAGGACCTGATCGCCGCGCTGGCCTAAGCTTGTCTTGCACGCTTGGCCTGGCACTGAGATAGTGCTAGGCTAAATTCCATTCCCATCGATGGTCGTTGGAGGAACTGGAAATGTCTATATTGCAAAAGGAACTCCAGGTATTCGCTCAGAACCTCGGCGCTTTGCTGGCGGACGAAGGCAAGTATGCTGTTATTTCTGGAGAAACCATACTTGGCACATACGACAGTTTCGAGGACGCCATCAAGGCTGGCTATGGCGCCTTCGCGTTGACACCGTTCTTAGTGAAGCAAGTTTTACCTGTTGATGAAGTCGTTTATATCAATCGCGACGTGCTTCCCCAATGCCCAGCTTAAATTTTCCTATCAGCCGCGAGGGCCCGATCATTACAGTCATGATCGGTATCAGCGCATTGTACAAAGATGTGCTAGTTGCGGCAGGAGTATCCGCGCCACCCGCTGCTCGCGGAAAGTTCTTGATAGATACGGGGGCCAGCCGCACATGCATCGATTCGACTTTGGTAGGGCAGCTCGGATTGCCATCAATCGGATCGATTAATGTTCAAACGCCCTCTACCAAGGGTGTTCCTCAAGCATGTAAACTCTTTGATGCAATGCTCTTCATCCCTGGAAAGCGATCGGCGGGCTACCGTATTTCAACGCTTGCGTTGATCGAGGTCAGTCTGGCTGGTCAGGGAATTGATGGTCTCATCGGCCGAGACCTGCTGAACCGTTGGACCTGCATCTACAATGGCACAGCGGCGTCGTTCGCCTTGTGTTATTGACTGCGCCACCAAGCTACCGCTGCACTGCAAGAGTTGCACAGGATCAGATCAGCCGTAGCGTTGCCGCCTTGAGGGTTGCGGCGGCGCGCGTGCTGCATTCCAGTTTGCGAAACACATTTTCCACGTGCGTGCGCACCGTGCTCGGGCTGATTGCCAATGAGCGTGCCACTTCTTTGTTGGTTAGGCCCAGGCTGATGCCACGGAAAACGTCGGTCTCCCGCTCCGTCAACAAGACTTTGTTTTGCGCGCCGTCTGTGGTGGGCGCCGTGCCGCTGCAGATCGCCCGCACGGCGGTGCTGTCGAAGCGGCCGGCATCGGCTTCCGTTTCCAGCAGCAGGCGTGTTGCGTCCGGTGTCATCGCCGCGCGCCAGGGCCGCAGCGATTGCAGCGCGATCCATGCCGACGCGGCGGCCACGATCCGGCCCTCGACCGGAATCGATGCTCCTGTGCAGGCGCGGAAGGCGCCGCTGCCGTCCAGCCGTTCGGCGGCATAGGAGCCGATATTCGCCGCGCTGGCCAGGGCGCCGATGCGCGTGGTGGCGCGGCTGGTCCAGTAGGGCGCCAGCCGCAGTTGTTCGCGTGCGGCTGCTGACAGCCGGCCGGTCACATTCCATACCGAATTGGGTACCGCCGCGCGGCCGATGCCATGCACCAGCGCGGCCCGGTGGCAGCGCTCCGCCGTCTCCATGCCGAGTCCCATCGCGATCGCGCCGCAGCGTGCCGCTTCCGCCACGCGACGCGAATAGCCGGTCATCCACGGCAGCTTCAGATCGATCACGTCGGCCAGCAGTTCCAGCGAAACGGTGCCTTGTTCGGCAAGCGCACCGAATGACAGCGATGCCTGCCAGCTCTCGTCGTGGTCCAGTACTTCCAGCCATGAAGCCGCATGCTGCAGCGCGACTGCCGCCAGCGGCGCCGGGTAAGCCTTGCCGCTTTTGATGCGGATGATGTCCAGCATGCGCTCCTGACCCTGCGCGCGGCTGAGGACCTCGATGTCGCTGGCCAGGGCCACGATGTAGACGCTCTCTGGCACGCCTTGCGGCCATTCGTGATTGGGCCCGGTACCTTCTAGTGTCGTGAAGATCGAGCGCAGCGCCAGCTCGACATCGGCCGGTACGCTGAGCATGCGGGCGATGTCGCCCGACACCTCACAGTGGATCTCCGACAGTTTCTGGAAGGCGCCCTGCAGCTGCCTGCCCATCGCCGCATAGGCCGGGTCGCCGGTTTTCTGCGACATCAACAGCGCGCGGCCGCCGACATCGTCGCCAATCAGCGCGCTGAAATCCGGCGCATTGGCGGTGCAGCCCGACCAGCGCAGCAGCGCGACCTGCTGCACAGCCTCGCAATCACGGACGTCGCAGCCGGAGGCTTGGGACAGGCGCGCGCCCAGCCACGCGGTGCGCAACGAATGGTCGGTGGGTTGGCCCATGCTCAAGTCGCCGATATACGCCAGCGCGTGCATGATGTCTGTAACGGAGGCGGGGGTTTCGGGATACATCGGCCGATTATAGCCATCTTTGCCGCGCGGCCGGCATCGGACATTCGACCGATTACGGCGCGGCGCCGGGCGCGGCATAGTGCGGCCTCCACTTCATTCATCCGAGGAAACACCATGAAATTTATCTCCACCCTGATCGCCGTCGCCACGCTGGCCACCGCCGGCGCCAGTTTCGGCGCCGACCGCCAACTGCACCTGCGCGGCGACGTGACCGCGGTCGGCACCGGCGAGATGACTATCGTCGACCGCAAGGGCGTCATGACCACGGTGCAGTTGTTGGAGAAGGCGCAGGTACTGGACGTGTCGCGCAGCAGCCAGGCGGCGATCCAGGAAAACAGCTTCCTCGGCATTGCCGCAGCCCCCGCCCCGGATGGCAAGATCCGGGCGACGGGTGTGATGATCTTCCCGGAGGCGGCGCGCGGCATGAACGAGGGCCACTACCCTTGGGACAACATCGAACAGGGCACCATGACCAACGCCACGGTCGCCAAAGTGATCAAGAAATCCAGCAGCACCGAGTTGGAAATGCGCTTTGGTGGCAAGTCGCAGCAAGTGTTGCTGGACAAGGCTACCAGCTACGGGCAGTTCGTGCCGGGCGAGCGCAAACTGCTGGTGGTCGGCGCCAAGGTCATGGTGATCGGCGCGGAAGGTGCGGACGGAAAGGTCCACGCCAACGCGGTACTGGTCGGTCGCGACGGTTTCATGCCGCCGCTTTAAACCGGCAGTGGACCGGCCTCGCCGGCGGCAACGACTTCACCGGCGGCCGCTGGGAAGACCTGCACGGCTATAACTGGTTTGCAGGTCTTTAGCGTCACGCCGCGTTGGCGTCGCTCTGCATCATGCCGAAGATGTTGCCGTCGTGGTCTTTGGCGTAGGCCAGCCAGCCGATGCCGGGGATGGCCATCTTCGGCACCACTATCTCCGCCTTCAACGAACCCACGCGCGCCAGCATGCCGTCGAGCTGCTCGACATCGATGGTGCAGACGAAGGCGTTCACGCCTTGCATCGCCTCGGGCGCCGGCCCCCGGCGCGGCAGCAGGCCGCCGTTGATGCCGGGCTTGCTGCTGTCGCCGGTGTCAATCAGCCAGTATTCGCCGCCTTCCCACTTGTTGAAACTCCAGCCGAACAGCTCGGTGTAAAACTCGATCAGCACCTGCGGTTGGCTGGCCTGGATTTCAAAATGTACAGGACGTCCCATGATCTGCTCCTTAATCCGCCGGATCGTAAGTGCCGATGCTCCAGATGTGGCCCTCGGGGTCGCGGCAGGTGAAGCCGCGTCCGCCGTAGTCCTCGTCCTTGATGTCCAGCAGGATCTCGCCGCCGGCTTGCTTGACGTTGTCGTACACCTTGTCGGCGTCGTTGACGACCAGGTAGGCGCTTTGCGTGTTGAACTGGCCGATCTCGGCAGGCTGCTTCATCAGGCGGCCGAACTCGGTGTCGAACACCGAACCGAGCATGATCATGCCGTTGCCGAAACTGAGCTGTGCGTGGGCGATGCTGCCGTCCTCGTTCGGCACCACCAGCGTCGCTTCAAAGCCGAAAGTGGTGCACAGCCAGTCGATGGCGGCTGGCGCGTCGCGGTAGCGCATGCATGGAATGACGTTGCTGCGCGTCTGCTTGGGTATGCTGGTCATTGCGTTCTCCCTGTCGTGGTATGGAACAGATTCGATCAATATTTACCCCCATCCGTTCGGCGGCCTGGTGCGCCGGAACGATGCAAGAAAGTATATATTGATAACGATCAGACGGAGATTACATTTGCTGGAATAAATGGGCATTGCCGCGGCTGACTTCCAGCTGTTCGTCGAAGTTGCGGATCTTCACCATTTGCCGTCCGCGCAAGTCGCGCGTGACTTCTTCGATGGCATCGACCCGCACCAAGGTCGAGCGGTGGATGCGCCAGAATTCGTCCGGGTCCAGTTCGTCGGCCAGCTCCTTTAGCGTCTTGCGTATCAACACTTCCGCATGCGCGGTTTGCACCCGCGTGTACTTTTCGTCGGCGCGGAAGAACAGCACTTCGCGCGTGCTGATCATGCGCAGGTTGCTGCCGACCACCGCCTGGATCCAGCGCAGGTAGTCCGGCCTGGCGCTCGGCTTGCTCTGGCTGGACAACAACTGGCTCAGCTGCCGCTCGATGTTGGAGGGCTGCTGGCCGATCAGCGATTGCAGGCGCGCGCAAGTGGTCTTCAGGCGTTCGCCGCTGGCCGGCTTCAACAGATAATCCAGCGCGCCCTGTTCGAAGGCTTCGATCGCGTATTGATCGTAGGCCGTCACGAACACCAGGTGGCAGCGGTTGAACAGCATGCGCGCCGCCTCGATGCCGGACAGGCCCGGCATGCGGATGTCGAGGAACACGATGTCCGGCTGGTACTGGCCGGCCAGCGCCACGGCCTCGATGCCGTTGGCCGCCTCGGCGACGATCTCCAGTCCCGGCCACGCTTCCAGCAGGCGCGCGCGCAGCTGGCGGCGCATCGGTTCCTCGTCGTCGGCGATCAGCGCGGTGGCGCGGCGCTGGCCGCCCGGTGTGGCGATATTCATTTTGATCCTCCGGCGAAAATATCCGGCGCATACGGGATGCGGACGCTGGCGCGGGTGCCGCCGGTCAGCGGCGCTTCGATCACCAGCTGCGCGCGGTTGCCGTACAGGATGCGCAAGCGTTCGCGCACATTGGCCAGGCCGATGCCGTCGCCGGCATGGATGTTAAAGCCGATGCCGTCGTCCAGCACGTCCACCTGCAGCATGGCGCCGTCGACGCTGGCGCGGATGTCGATGCGGCCGCCTTCGATCTTGGGCTCCAGGCCGTGCTTGATGGCGTTCTCGATCAGGATCTGCAGCATCATCACGGGGAAGGTGGCGCTCAGCATTTCCGGCGGCACGTCGACCGACACCGCCAGCCGCGCGCCCATGCGCGCCTGCATGATGGCCAGATAGGCGCGCGACATCTCGATCTGCCGGCCCAGCGTGCCGCTGCCCTTGGCGCGCATCTGCGGCAAGGTGGCGCGCAGGTAGTCGATCAAATTCTGGTGGATGCGCGCGGCCTGCGGCGGATCGGTCTCGATCAGCTGGCCGATCAGCGCGAGCGTGTTGAACAGGAAGTGCGGTTCGACCTGCGCCTGCAAGGCCGCCATGCGCGCCTCGACCACGCGCCGTTCCATGCCTTCCTCGTCGGCGTGGCTGGTGGCGTCGCGCGCTTCGATCTCGGCCTTGCGCTTGCCGCCGGCCAGCACCTTCAGGCCCAGCGACAGCACGATGAAGGCGGCGGTCTGCTTGGGCAGGCCGAACGGCGTCAGGCCGAACAGCAGCAACAGCAGCCACACCATCATCAACTTGCGCCATTCCACCTGCGCCAGCCAGTCGAAGAAACGCCACCACATGCTGGTGGCCGTTTCGCCGATCTCGCGGATGATGTCGAGCAGGCTTTTGGCGTTGTCGTAGCCGGCCTTGGCCAGCCCGCGTTTTTTCATTGTTCATGCTCCTGGCGGCGACGCTGGCGGCGGCCGCCGACCACGCAGGCGCCGACGGCGATCTTCAGCACCAGGAAGAAGGCGAACAGCACCATCGCCAGCGGCAGGATGGTCAGGATGAAGGCCAGGATCAGCGCGGCGCCCAGCAGGGCGGGCGGCGACATGCGCTGCACCAGCCGCACGCCGTAGCGCACGGTCTGCGCGAAGGCGCGGAAGATTTCTTCCATCAGATCCATCACGGCCTGGCTGTTCAATTTACTCATTTGGAACTCCATCAAAATCGTTGCGATGGAATCACTGTAGCAAAGCCCTCAGGCGCGCTGTGGCGGATTCCGATCAACTGCGGTTTGAGCGGGATGGCCGGTTATTCCAGAGGATAAGCGGCGGCCAAATCAGTGCTTCTGTGTAATGACCGTTGCAGCATCCCAGTCGCTGCGCAGCAGGCCGTAGATCACGCTGTCGGAGATTTCGCCGCCGACGAACCAGCGCTCGCGCAGCAAGCCTTCACGCTGGAAGTGCAGGCCTTCCAGGATGCGGCCGGAGGCAATGTTGTCGGGGTGGATATCGGCTTCGATACGGTGCAGCTCCAGCGGGCCGAAGCCATAGGCGATCAGCGCGGCCAGGGCTTCCTGCATGTAGCGCTTGCCCCAGTGCGGTTGCGCCAGCATGTAGCCGATGTCGCAGCGATGGTTGCGACGGTCGAAGGCATACAGCGTGGCGGTGCCGATCAGTTCGCCGTCCGGCAGCACCACCGCCAGGCGCAGCGAGCTGCCGTCCTGGTAGCCCTTGAGGGTTTGTTCGATGTTGTCGACGGCCTGGGCGGCGTGCAGCCACGGGCCGCTGCTCCAGTAGCGCAGCGCGACGGGGTCGGAGAACAGGCGGAACATGGCGTCGGCATCGCCGTGGTCGACGAAGCGCAAGGTCAGGCGGGCGGTTTGCAGCTGGATGGGTTCGAAGCTTGGCATGCTCGTTCTTTATTTGGGAGACGGCCTGCCAGCTTAGCGGATTTCATACGGCCGTTGGTGATTTTCATAACGCCAACGGTGGCGATCACGTGCGGCACGCCAGCGATACGCCGGCTTCGGCCCATGCGGGCCTGACCGTGGGCGGCGCGCTCGGCGGCAACGTGCATGTGAACGGCCTGGGCGTGCTGGGAGTGATGCTGCGCCGCCGCAAACAGCAAGGGTGAAAGTGCTTCGTGGCAACGGAACATGATATACTTGAAGTAATTTAATTTGCTATCAGGGAACTATTCATGGTTGCTGTCACGAAAACCGCCGTTTCTGCTGTCGTACTTGCCATTGCTGCCCTGGGTAGCGCGCAGGCTGCCGTGCTGGATCTGGGGCTGCATGGCGCCAATGTCTTCTCCTTCACCGATTTCAAGGCGCCGAGCGCCGATGTCGAAGGCGCCATCATGGCCGGCCGCGATGTCCAGTTGGCCAATTACTCGGTCAATGCCAACAATGTCGACGCTTTTGGCGGCTATTCGCTGATCGCCGGCCGCGACCTGAAATTCACCAGCGGCTCGATCAAGAACGGCGACACCTTTGTCGGCGGCAAAGCCAGCCTGACCCAGAGCGTCGATGTGTACTCGAAAATCAAGACCGGCAAAACGCCCGTCAACATGACTGCGCTGGCCGGCCAGCTGACGTCGACGTCGAACTCGCTGTCCAAGCTGTCCACCACCGGCACCGCCACCGAGCAGTGGGGCGGGCTGAACATCGCCGGCAGCAAGAAGAGTGTGGAAGTGATCGACATCGACGCCAAGACGCTGTCGAAAGTCAGCTACTTCAACTTCAGCAACCTGAACGCCGGCTCCACGCTGATCCTGAACGTCAGCGGCGACAAGGGCAGCTTCAACGGCGGCTACCAGGGCTTCGAGAATTACAACGTGCTGTTCAACTTCTACCAGGCGACCGACCTGGGCATCCACACCGGCCTGACCGCCAACATCCTGGCGCCCCTGGCCAGCATCAACGGCGGCAGCGGCGTCATCACCGGCAATGTGATCGTCGATTCGTGGAGCTCGTCGGTGCAGATCAATGCCAGCCACTTCTTCAAGCCGGTCGACGTGCGGGGTTACACCAGCGCCGTACCGGAACCGGAAACCTATGCCATGCTGCTGGCGGGCCTGGGCCTGGTGGGCTTTATGGCACGCCGTCGCAAACTGGCTGCGGCAGGCTGATCGCCGACAGCACCATATCGACGATGACCTTCTCGGCATCGTCGAAGTCCTTCCTGGTGAGCTGCTTGCGGTTCAACACCAGCGCCATCTGCGCCGAAAAGTCCGCATAGGACTGCGTCATCGCCCAGATGGCGAACAGCAGGTGCGTCGCATTGATCGGCGCGATCTTCCCCTCGCTGATCCACTTCTCGAACACCTCGATATCCTTGCGCACCAGCGGCACCACGCGGTTCTGGATCTGCGCGCCGTACATCTGCGCGCCGCTGATCACCTCCATCGCGTACACGCGCGACGCCCACGGCTGCTCGCGCGAGAATTTCAACTTGGCCTGCACGTAGGTGCGCAGCACGTCGCGCGGGTCCTGGTCGCCGGCGGCCAGGTTTTCCATCCGCTCCAGCCACTCGTCGAGCACCTCGTCCAGCACGCGCTGGTACAGCGCCTGCTTGGTGGGGAAGTAGTACATCAGGTTCTGCTTCGACAGGCCGGCGTTCTCCGCCACGGTGGCGATCGAGGTGCCTTCGTAGCCGCATTCGGCGAACACCCGCACCGCTTCGGCGGCGATGTCGGCTTCCAGTTTGTCGCGATTGAGAACGCGCCGTTTGATCTTCGGCGCTGGCTCGGCATTCAGTTTTGCTGTCGGCATGTGAGTCTCAGGAAGGTCAGGAGTTGAGGGTGGTCGGTGTAGGCCACGTTGAAGCGGAACCAGATCGATTCCGGCGCGCGCAGCATG
This sequence comes from Duganella sp. GW821-FHT07G03, assembly GCF_059418605.1. Classification (NCBI taxonomy): domain Bacteria; kingdom Pseudomonadati; phylum Pseudomonadota; class Betaproteobacteria; order Burkholderiales; family Oxalobacteraceae; genus Duganella; species Duganella sp. GW821-FHT07G03. The sequence goes on along the minus strand of NZ_JBWKQE010000013.1, from coordinate 69,112 downwards.
AAGAAATCGCACGGCGACAGCAGAATGCCGGACTTGAGCGCCAGGTCGGCGATGACCTTGCCGTTCCAGTCGGCGGTCGGCGCATCGCTCCAGCCGGCGCTGACGAACATGCCGCCGCGCGGCCTGGCCAGCGGCTCCATGCCGACGCTGCGCAGGCTGTCGATGGCGCGTTCGCGGCCGGCCTCCAGCTGGGTGGCCAGCTTGTCCACCATGCGCTTGTAGGGGCGCGCGGTGATGGCGTGGTAGACGGCGCGCTCGTTGATCTCGGAGGTGGTCAGTCCGGCCAGCATCTTCACCCGCAGCAGCTCGGGGATCAGCGAGGCCGAGGCGCAGATGGAACCCACGCGCAGCACCGGCGACAAGGTCTTGGAGAAGCTGCCGACGCGGATCACGCGCCGCAGGCCGTCCATCGCCGCCAGCGAGGCCTCGCCGCGCGGCGCCAGCTCGCGGTAGATGTCGTCCTCCACCAGCCAGAAATCGAACTGCTCGGCGAGGCCCAGCAGGCGATGCGCCTGCGCCACGCTGAGCGAAGTGCCCAGCGGGTTTTGCAGCACCGTGTTGACGAACATGAGCTTGGGCTGGGTTTGCGCGGCCTGCCGCGCCAGCGTATCGAAATCGAGGCCTTGCTCGCCGCGCGGTATGCCGACCGGCACGCAGCCGTGGTGGCGTATCAGCGACAGCAGGTTGCTGTAGCCGGGATCTTCGACGAACACGGTGTCGCCCGGCTTGGTCAGCGTGCGCAGGATCAGGTCGAAGGCGTGGGTGGCGCCGTGGGTCAGCAGCACCTGCTCCGGTTCGACCGGGAACAGCTCATCGCTCAGCGTCGATGACAGCTGCTGGCGCAGCGACGGAAAGCCCAGCGGATGGCCGTAGCCGCGCAGCCGGTTGGCGGGAATGCGCATCGCGTGGCGCACGGCGTCGAGGATGGTGTCCTCGCCATACCACTCGGGCGGCAGCCAGCCGGCGCCCACGGCCAGCGCGTCCGAGGTGCCGGAATACAGGTCGGGGGTGAGGGCGTCGATGGCGGTCGGCGTGGCCTGCAATGTCGACGGCAGCAAGGTCGCGGGAACGTCCTGGCGGGCCACGAAATAGCCGGAACCGCGGCGCGATGACAACAGCCCCAGTGTCACCAGGCGGTCATAGGATTCGACAACTGTAAAGGTGCTGATGCCATTACACTTCGCAAATTGCCGCACCGACGGCATTTTCGTTCCGATGCGCAACTCCCTGCGGCCCACCATCGCGCTGATGGCCGAGACGATCTGATCGACCAGGCTGCCCTTCTTGCTGCGCTCTATGGCGAGCACGGGCCAGCCCACCACTCCGGGCGGGCAGTCGGCTTGATCGATCGCAGGATTCGCTAGTTCCATCCTTGACTCCACTTAAAGCGCAAAGCAAAACTGTAGTGTTTTTGTTGCCAGTACGGTTGGACAGTTTTGATATTTGTGTATCTGTGCCATAGTTGTTGCGCTGTCTATTATTGCATCATCATTTTGCCAACTGGTAAATTTTTTTACGGTTCGTCAAAAAAATCCATACGTTTGCGAGCAAACTGTTATCCCAGGAGATGAGCATGAACGAATCCAGACCTGAATCGATGGCGTCCTTCTGGATGCCCTTCACGAACAACCGCGATTTCAAGGCCCATCCGCGCCTGCTGGTGTCGGCCAACGGCATGTACTACAAGGACGTCGACGGCAACAGCATCCTGGACGGCACCGCCGGCCTGTGGTGCGTGCCATGCGGTCACGCGCAGCCGAAGATCGTCGCCGCCGTGCGCGAGATGGTGGGCCAGCTCGATTTCGCGCCGACCTTCCAGATGGGCCACCCGGCCGCCTTCGACCTGGCCGAAAAACTGATGGAGTACACCAACCACAAATTTGGCCATGTGTTCTATACCAACTCCGGTTCCGAGGCGGTGGACACGGCGCTGAAGATCGCGCTGGCGTATCACAAGGCGCGCGGTGAAGCGAGCCGCACGCGCTTGATCGGCCGTGAGCGCGGTTACCACGGCGTCGGCTTCGGCGGCATCTCGGTGGGCGGCATCGCCGGCAACCGCAAGCCGTACGGCGTGATGCTGCCCGGCGTCGATCACCTGCCGCATACGCACAACCTGGAGAAGAACGCCTACACGCGCGGCGAGCCGGAATACGGCACCGAGCTGGCCGACGAACTGGAACGCATCGTCGCGCTGCATGACGCATCGACCATCGCCGCGGTGATCGTCGAACCGGTGGCCGGTTCCACCGGCGTGCTGATACCGCCCAAGGGCTACTTGAAGCGCTTGCGCGAGCTGTGCACCAAGCACGGCATCCTGCTGATCTTCGATGAGGTGATCACGGGCTTCGGCCGTTTGACCACGCCGTTCGCGGCCGACTACTTCGACGTCGAGCCGGACATGATGACCACCGCCAAAGGCCTGACCAACGGCGTGATTCCGATGGGCGCGGTATTCAGCAAAAAATTCATCCACGACGCCTTCATGGAAGCGCCGGCGGGCATTGAGCTGTTCCACGGCTATACCTACTCGGGCCACCCGGTCGCCTGCGCCGCTTCGCTGGCGACGCTGGAAGTGTTCAAGGAACAGAAGATCCTCGAACACGCCGCCGGCATGGCCGAATACTGGGCCGACGCCGTGCACTCGCTCAAAGGCCTGCCGCACGTGATCGACATCCGCACCATCGGCCTGATCGCCGGCATCGAGCTGGCGCCTATCGCCGGCAAGCCGGGCGCGCGCGCCTTCGCCGCCTTCAAGCAGGCCTTTGCCGACGGCGTTTTGATACGCACCACCGGCGACATCATCGCTTTGTCGCCACCGCTGGTACTGGAGAAAAAACACATCGACGAACTTTTTGGAAAGCTGACGACGGTACTTAAAAACTTAAACTAACGAGGAGAACACCATGCTGGTAGGCGTCCCAAAAGAGATCAAGAACCAGGAGTCCCGCGTCGGCCTTACCCCGGCCAGCGTGAAGGAACTCGTATTGCGTGGCCATCAAGTACTTGTGCAGAAAAATGCCGGCGTCGCCATCGGCTTGAGCGATGCGATGTATGAAGGCGCCGGCGCCACCATCGTCGAAGCGGCGGCCGAAATTTTCGCCCGCGCCGAGATGATCGTCAAAGTAAAGGAACCGCAGCCGGAAGAATGCGCGATGCTGCGCAAAGGCCAGATCCTGTACACCTACCTGCACCTGGCGCCGGACCCGGAACAGACCAAGGCGCTGGTGGAATCGGGCGCGGTCTGCATCGCCTACGAAACCATCACCGGCGCCAACGGCGGCTTGCCGCTGCTGGCGCCGATGAGCGAAGTGGCGGGGCGCATGTCGATCCAGGCGGGCGCCGCGCACCTGGAGAAATCCAAGGGCGGCATGGGTCTGCTGCTGGGCGGCGTGCCGGGCGTGGCGCCGGGCCATATCGCCATCATCGGCGCCGGCGTGGTCGGCACCAATGCCTTGCAGATGGCGGTCGGCATCGGCGCGCGCGTGACGATTTTGGACAAGAACATCGACCGCCTGCGCCAGCTGGATCTCATCTACGGCAACCGCATCTCGACCATGTATTCGAACGCGCACTCGATCGAGGAAGCGGTGCTCGATGCGGACCTGGTGATCGGCGGCGTGCTGGTGCCCGGCGCGGCGGCGCCCAAGCTGGTGACCAAGGACATGATCGCGCGCATGAAGCCGGGCGCGGTGGTGGTGGACGTCGCCATCGACCAGGGCGGCTGCTTTGAAACGTCGTACGCCACCACGCATGAAAAGCCGACTTACGTGGTCGACGGCGTGATCCACTACTGCGTGGCCAACATGCCGGGCGCCGTCGCCCGCACGTCGACCTTCGCACTGAACAACGCAACCATCGGCCACGCGCTAGCGCTGGCCGACAAGGGCTGGCAGAAAGCGCTGAAAGCCAATCCGCATCTGAAGAACGGTTTGAATGTCTGTCTCGGCCACGTCACCTACGAAGCGGTGGCGCACGGCCTTGGCTATACCTATGTTGACCCGGACAGCCTGCTGGGCTGATGCCGAAATTTGAAAGAAGATCATGAGCAACCTGGACACCATCACCCATTACATCAACGGCGTTAAAGTCGATACGCAAAGCGGCCGCTATGCGGACGTATTCAATCCCGCGCTGGGCGAACCGGTGGCCAGGGTCGCCCTGGGCACGTCGGAAGAAGTCGATGCCGCCGTGCGCGCTGCGGAAGCAGCTTTCCCGGCATGGGCAGCCACGCCGCCGCTGACGCGCGCCCGTGTTCTGTTCAAATACCTGCAACTGTGCCAGCAGCACACCGACGAATTCGCGGCGATGCTCACGCGTGAACATGGCAAGACCTTCGCCGATGCGCAGGGCGAAGTGGCGCGCGGTATCGAGATGGTGGAATTCGCGGTCGGCATTCCGCAGCTGTTGAAAGGCGAATTCACCGACCAGATCTCGCGCGGCATCGACGCCTGGTCGATGCGCCAGGCGCTGGGCGTGGTGGCCGGCATCACACCGTTCAACTTCCCGGTGATGGTGCCGATGTGGATGTTCCCGGTCGCTATCGCATGCGGGAACACCTTTATCCTCAAGCCTTCCGAGCGCGATCCGTCGCCGTCGCTGCTGCATGCGCGGCTGCTGAAGGAAGCCGGTTTGCCGGACGGCGTGTTCAACGTCATCCAGGGCGACAAGGTGACGGTCGATGCCTTGCTCGATCATCCGGTGGTGCAGGCGGTGAGCTTCGTCGGCTCGACGCCGATCGCCGAATACATCTACTCGCGCGGCTGCGCTGCGGGCAAGCGCGTGCAGGCATTGGGTGGCGCCAAAAACCACATGGTCGTCATGCCGGATGCGGACATGGAGATGACCGTCGATGCGCTGATGGGCGCGGCCTACGGTTCCGCCGGCGAGCGCTGCATGGCGATCTCCGTGGTGGTGGCGGTTGGCGATGCGGGCGACAAGATCGTCGATGCACTGGCAAAGCGCACCGCCGCACTGAAAGTGCGCGACGGCATGGCGTCGGATGCCGAAATGGGGCCTGTCGTTTCCAGCGCGGCCAAGCAGCGCATAGAGCGCTTGATCGGCGAAGGCGTGGAGCAGGGCGCGAAACTGGTGGTCGACGGACGCAATCACGTTGTGGCTGGACGCGAGAACGGCTTCTTCATCGGCGGTACTTTGTTCGATCACGTCACACCGGATATGACGATCTACAAGGAAGAGATTTTCGGCCCCGTGCTGTGCATGCTGCGTTCGCCGGACGTGGGCAGCGCGGTGGAGCTGATCAACCGCAACGAGTACGGCAACGGCGTGGCGATCTACACGCGTGATGGCGGCGTGGCGCGCGAGTTTGTGCGCCAGATCCAGGTCGGCATGGTGGGCGTGAACGTGCCGCTGCCGGTGCCGATGGCCTTCAATAGTTTCGGCGGATGGAAGCGCAGCCTGTTCGGTGACCATCACGCGTACGGTCCTGAAGGCGTGCGTTTCTACACGCGCCACAAGGCGGTGATGCAGCGCTGGCCGAACACCGCTAGCGCTGGCGCAGAATTTGCATTCCCACAGATGAAGTAATCGCCACCACGTTAAGCCAGGAAATCGTATGATGATCGAATCTCTCAAATACATGCCCCAGCCGAAGGAAGCCAATGCCACACTGGCGGAACACTTCACTGACCTGGCACCCGCGCTGAACGCGCGCCAGGCCGCGATCGAAAGTTCGCGCTGCCTGTATTGCTACGATGCGCCGTGCACGCGCATCTGCCCGTCCGATATCGACGTCGCCAGTTTCATCCGCAATATCCACGATGAGAACGTCAACGGTGCGGCCGTCGGCATCCTCAAACAGAACATCCTGGGAGGCAGTTGCGCGCGCGTCTGTCCGACCGAGATCCTGTGCGAGGACGCCTGCGTGCGCAATCACGATGCCGAAGGCCAGCCAGTGAAAATCGGCCTGCTGCAGCGCTACGCCGTCGACAACATGACGCTCACCGAGCACCCATTCACGCGCGCCGCATCGACCGGTAAGAAGATCGCCGTGGTCGGAGCCGGTCCCGCAGGCCTGTCGTGCGCGCACCGCCTGGCGATGCTGGGCAACGACGTGGTGATCTACGAAGCGAAAGAGAAATCCGGCGGCCTGAATGAATACGGCATCGCGAAGTACAAGCTGACCGATAACTTCGCGCAGAAGGAAGTCGACTTCCTGCTGCAGATCGGCGGCATCGAAATCAAGCACGGCCAGACGCTGGGCGGCAACGTTCAGCTGAAGGACCTGCACGCGCAGTACGACGCCGTGTTCCTCGGCCTGGGCCTGGGCGCCAGCAAGCAGCTGGGCCTGACCGGCGAAGACGCTCCCGGCCTGCTGGCCGCCGTCGACTACATCGCCGCGCTGCGCCAGGCCGATGACCTGAGCAAGCTGCCGCTGCCTGCGCGCGCCATCGTCATCGGCGCCGGCAATACCGCGATTGATATGGCGGTGCAGATCCAGCGCCTCGGCGCGGAAGAGGTCACGCTGGTGTACCGCCGCGGCTTCGACGCGATGAGCGCCACCGAACACGAACAACATATTGCGAAAGAAAACCAGGTCCGCATGCGCACCTGGGCCCAGCCGCAACAAGTGCTGCTGGACGAAGCAGGCCGCGTGCGCGGCATGCGCTTCGAGAAAACCGCAATCACCAACGGCCGTCTGGCTGGCACCGGTGAGACTTTCGAGATCGCGGCCGACGCGATCTTCAAAGCCATCGGCCAGAGCATGGACGAAAAGAGCATCAGTGATCCACTGGCGAAAACGCTGAAACGCGACGGTGACAAAATCCACGTCGATGATCAGTTCCGCACAGTCCTGCCGCGCATCTACGCCGGCGGCGATTGTGTGGCGCCCGGACAGGACCTGACCGTGCAAGCGGTACAGCACGGAAAACTGGCGGCACACGCCATCCATCAAGACATTAATGGTATGAAGGAGGCTGCATAATGGCTGACCTGAGCATAGAATTCTGCGGCATCAAGTCCATCAACCCGTTCTGGCTGGCCTCCGCGCCGCCGACCGACAAGGCCTACAACGTGGTGCGCGCATTCGAGGCGGGTTGGGGCGGCGTGGTGTGGAAAACGCTGGGCGAGGATCCGGCCGCCGTCAACGTATCGTCGCGCTACTCGGCGCACTACGGCAAGAACCGCGAAGTCCTCGGTTTCAACAACATCGAGCTGATTACCGACCGTTCACTGGAAATCAACCTGCAAGAGATCACGCAGGTGAAGAAGGACTGGCCGGACCGCGTCATCATCGTTTCGCTGATGCTGCCGTGCGAAGAGAAGCTGTGGGCCGATATCCTCCCGCTGGTGGAGGCCACCGGCGCCGACGGCATCGAGCTTAATTTCGGCTGCCCGCACGGCATGCCGGAACGCGGCATGGGCGCGGCGGTTGGCCAGGTTCCCGAATATGTGGAGATGGTCACGCGCTGGTGCAAGACGCACTCCAAGCTGCCGGTCATCGTCAAGCTGACACCTAACATCACCGACGTGCGCGCACCGGCGCGCGCCGCCAAGGCCGGTGGCGCCGATGCGGTCTCGCTGATCAACACCATCAACTCGATCACGCACCTGGACCTGGACCAGATGGTGGCCTTCCCGATCGTGGGCGGCGCCAGCACGCACGGTGGCTACTGCGGTTCGGCCGTCAAGCCGATCGCGCTGAACATGGTGGCAGAGATTGCGCGCGATCCGCAGACCAAGGGTTTGCCAATCTCCGGCATCGGCGGCATTGGCAACTGGCGCGACGCGGCGGAGTTCATGGCGCTGGGTTCGGGCTGCGTGCAGGTCTGCACCGCCGCCATGCTGCACGGCTTCCGCATCGTCGAAGAGATGAAGGACGGCCTGTCGCGTTGGATGGACGAGAAGGGCTACAAGAGCATCAGCGAATTTGTCGGCAAGGCCGTTCCTAACACGACGGACTGGAAATACCTGGACATGAACTACCAGGTCATCGCGCAGATCAACCAGGACGACTGCATCAAGTGCGGCCGCTGTTACGTGGCATGCGAAGACACGTCGCACCAGTCGATCGCGCAGCTGATCGACGCGGCCAGCGGCGAGCGCACGTATGAAGTGATCAAGGAAGAGTGCGTGGGCTGCAACCTGTGCGAAATCACCTGCCCGGTGCAAGGCTGCATCACGATGGTGCCGCAGAACACAGGCAAGCCATACATGAACTGGACGCAGGACCCGCGCAACCCGCGTGCGGAGAACATCAAGGTGACGGAAACGGTATAAACGGTATAAGGTACGGAACTTGCAGCGATAGAAGGAACATCAACCTTTGGAGAAAGCCCCGTGAGCAAAGAACTCTCTGGCAGCACGCAACTCTGGAACGAAGACCTGGCCCCGACCACGGCGGCGCAGCGCACCTGGCGCTGGTATCACTTCGCCGCGCTGTGGGTCGGCATGGTGATGTGCATCCCGGCCTATACGCTGTCCGCCAGTTTGATTGAAGGCGGCATGTCTGGCTACCAGGCCGTGCTGACGGTGTTCCTTGCGAACGCTATCGTTCTGCTGCCGATGCTGTTGATCGGCCACGCCGGCACCAAGTACGGCATTCCGTACGCGGTGCTGGCCCGCTCGTCGTTCGGCACCGCCGGCGCGCGCTTGCCGGCGCTGATGCGCGCCATCGTCGCCTGCGGCTGGTACGGCATCCAGACCTGGTTCGGCGGCCAGATGATCTACACGCTGCTCGGCGTGATGTTGGGCGGCGACATCGGTGGCGACAAGATCGCAGGCCTCGGCATTAACGGCGGACAGTTGTTGTGTTTTCTGGCTTTCTGGGGCATCCAGTTCTGGTACATCGTGCACGGCATGGATGCGATCCGCAAGCTGGAAACTTATACCGCGCCGCTGAAGATCCTGATCTGCTTCGTGCTGCTCGGCTGGGTCTACAACAAGGCCGGCGGCTTCGGTGAGTTGCTGTCGGCGCCTTCTCAATTTGTCGTGGGCGGCAAGAAGGCCGGCCAGTTCTGGTCCGTGTTCTGGCCTTCGCTGACGGCGATGGTCGGCTTCTGGGCCACGCTGGCGCTGAATATTCCCGACTTCACCCGCTTCGCCAAATCGCAGCGCGACCAGGTGCTGGGCCAGTCGGTCGGCTTGCCGGTGCCTATGGGGCTGCTGGCGATGATGGCGGTGATCGTCACCTCCGCCACGGTGGTCTTGTACGGCAAGGCGATCTGGGACCCGGTCGACCTAGCCAGCCGCATGACTGGCGCCGCTGTGCTGATTGCGCTGTTGATACTGTTGATCGATACGGTGTCTGTCAACCTGGCCGCCAATCTGGTCGGTCCGGCCTACGATTTTTCGTCGCTGGCGCCGAAGCAGATTTCGTACAAGGTCGGCGGCTACATCACGGCCGGCATCGCGATCCTGATGATGCCCTGGAAGATACTCGAATCCACGCAAGGCTACATCTTCACCTGGTTGATCGGCTACTCGGCGCTGCTGGGGCCTATCGCCGGCATCCTGATCGTCGACTACTACATGGTGCGCAAGACCGAACTGAATGTCTCCGAGCTGTATCGCGAAGACGGCCAGTACTCATATGGCAACGGCTGGAACACTGCTGCGCTGGTGGCGTTTGTGGTCGGCGTGCTGCCGAATATTCCCGGCTTCCTCAATGCCGCTTTCCCGGCGTCCTTCCCCGATGTGGCGCCCGTGTTTAAAACGATCTACACCTATGCCTGGTTTGTGGGAATCGCTATTTCCGCGCTGGTGTATGGCGTTATGATGAAGGGCAAAGCAGTTCCCGCGATCCGGGCTGCCCACCCCTAAAGAGATTCAGGAGATGTCCATGACAACTATCATCCGTGGCGGCACCGTCGTCAATGCCGACCGGGCTTTTCGTGCCGATGTGCTCTGCTATGGCGACAAGATCGTCGCCGTCGGCGACAACCTGGATGCGCCGGCGTCGGCCAAGGTGATCGACGCCAGTGGCCAGTACGTCATGCCGGGCGGGATAGATACCCATACCCACATGAACCTGCCCTTCATGGGCACCGTCACGCAGGACGATTTCTACACCGGCACGGCGGCCGGCCTGGCCGGCGGCACCACCACCATCATGGACTTCGTGATACCGGCGCCGAAGCAGAACCTGATCGAGGCCTACCACCAGTGGCGCGGCTGGGCGCAGAAGGCCGCCGGCGACTACACCTTCCACGTGGCGATCACCTGGTGGGACGAGACGGTGCACCGCGACATGGGCATCCTGGTGCGCGAACATGGCGTCAACAGCTTCAAACACTTCATGGCGTACAAGAACGCCATCATGGCCGACGACGAGACGCTGGTGAAAAGCTTCCGCCGCTCGCTGGAGCTGGGCGCGATTCCGACGGTGCACGCGGAGAACGGCGAGCTGGTTTATCAGCTGCAGCAGGACCTGCTGAAGAAGGGCATGACCGGACCGAGCGCGCATCCGCTGTCGCGTCCACCGGCAGTGGAGGCGGAAGCGGCCAACCGCGCCATCGCCATCGCCAATGTGCTCAACACGCCGGTGTACATCGTGCACGTCTCCTGCGCCGAATCGCTGGACGCCATCACCCGCGCGCGCGCCAACGGCCAGCGCGTGTACGGCGAGGCGCTGGCCGGCCACCTGGTCATCGACGACAGCGTGTACCAGAGCGAGGACCTGGACTTTGCGGCGGGCCATGTGATGAGCCCTCCGTTCCGTAGCAAGCACCATCAGGCCGCGTTGTGGCATGGTCTGCAAGGCGGCAACCTGCACACCACTGCGACCGATCACTGCACCTTCTGCGCCGAGCAGAAGGCCGCCGGCAAGGACGACTTCACCAAGATCCCGAACGGCTGCGGCGGCGTGGAAGACCGCATGTCCGTGGTGTGGGACGCGGGCGTCAACAGCGGTTTGCTGACGCCGTCGGAATTCGTCAAGGTGACGTCGACCAACGCCGCGCAGATTTTCAATATGTATCCGCGCAAAGGCGTGATCGCCGTCGGCGCCGACGCCGACATCGTGGTCTGGGACCCGGAAGGCAGCCGCACCATTTCGTCGCTGACGCAGTTCGCCAAGGGCGGGTTCAATGTATTCGAAGGCCGCACCGTGCGCGGCATCCCGAGCACCACGCTGGCTGCCGGTAACGTCGTGTTCCATCGCGGCGTGCTGATGGCGGTGGAGGGCGCGGGCCGCCATATCGACCGTCCGTCGTTCAAGCCGACGTCGGCGCGTTAATTCAAGAGGAGCAAGGTAATGAGCGAAATGCGCATCAATGGCGACCGCCTGTGGGCGGCGCTGATGGAACTGGCACAGATAGGCGCCACCGCCAAGGGCGGCGTCAAACGCCTGGCCCTCACGGACCTGGACAAGCAGGGCCGCGACCTGGTGGTGGGCTGGGGCAAGCAGGCCGGCATGTCGATCACGATCGACCAGATCGGCAATGTCTTCATGCGCCGCGACGGCACCAACAACGCGCTGCCGCCGGTGATGACCGGCAGCCATATCGACACCCAACCGACTGGCGGTAAATTCGACGGCAACTACGGCGTGCTGGCCGGGCTGGAAGTGGTGCGCACACTGAACGATTTGAAGATCAAGACCGAGGCGCCGATCGAAGTCGCCTTCTGGACCAATGAGGAAGGCTCGCGCTTCGTGCCTGTGATGATGGGTTCTGGCGTGTTCTGCGGCGCCTTCAGCCTGGAGACGGCCTACGCCGCCAAGGACACCGAAGGCAAGACCGTCGGCGAGGAACTGGCGCGCATCGGCTACAAGGGCGAGCAGGTGCCGGGCGATCACCCCATCGGCGCCTACTTCGAAACCCATATCGAACAAGGCCCGGTGCTGGAGGACGCAGACAAGGTAATCGGCGTGGTGCCGGCGGTGATGGGCCTGTCCTGGTACGACTGCGTGGTGACCGGCATGGAAGCCCACGCCGGCCCAACGCCAATGGGCCTGCGCAAGGACGCGCTGCAAGTGTCGACCAAGATCATGCAGGAAGTGGTGGCCATCGCCAACCGCTACCCGCCGTATGGACGCGGCACGGTCGGCATGGTGCAGGTGTTCCCGAATAGCCGCAACGTGATACCCGGTGAGGTCAAGTTCAGCATTGACCTGCGCAACGTGAACGATGAACTGCTCAACACCATGCACGAAGAGATGTTGGCATTTATCGACCAAACCCGCAGCGAAACCGGCTTGCAGATTTCGATCGAACGTGTGTCCTACTATCCGCCATGCCCATTCCATCCGGAGTGCGTGGACGCGGTGCGCAACGCCACCGCCAAACTGGGATACTCGACGATGGACGTGGTCTCCGGCGCCGGCCACGACGCGATCTACGCCGCCCGGCTGGCGCCCGCCGGCATGATCTTCGTCCCTTGCAAGGATGGCATCAGCCATAACGAAATCGAGGACGCCAAGTCGGAACACCTGGAAGCAGGCTGTAACGTTCTGTTGCATGCGATGCTGGAGCGCGCCCGTATCGTTTGACCGCTGCCCGGCCGGAGGGCATACTGACTCGTAGTGGGCTACTCGGACCACAAGAACGGATCAGGGCTCTCCCGGCTTTTAACATGCAAGAACCACCCCCATCCCTGGCGACGCCCCTGGAGACAGCCTGCCTGACGGCCACGCTGGAAAGCATCTCCGATGCGGTCCTGATGCTGGACCGCAGTTGGAATATCCGCTACATGAACGGCAATGCGGAACGGCTGCTGAAAGTGCAGCGCCGCGAGGTGGCGGGCAAGAACGTCTGGACGGTATTCCCCGAAGCGATCGACGGCCCTTACTACCGCGCCTATCACCTGGCGGTGGAGACCAACAGCCTGGTGGAGTTCGAGGAGCATTACGCGCCGCTCGACCTGTGGACCGAGATCCGCGCGTATCCGTCGCAACAGGGCGTGACGATCTATTTCCGTGACATCAGCGAGCGCAAGGCCATCGAGGCGCAGATCCACAACATGGCCTTCTACGACAAGCTTACCGGCCTGCCGAATCGCCAGCTGCTGCTGGACCGCGCCGGTCATGCGCTGTCGCTGGGCCACCTGGGCGCCATGCTGTTCATCGACCTGGATAACTTCAAGACCATCAACGACACGCGTGGCCACGACAAGGGCGACATGCTGTTGCAGCTGGTGGCAGCCCGACTGCTTGCCGAAGTGCGCGAATGCGATACGGTAGCCCGTTTCGGTGGCGATGAGTTTATCGTGCTGCTGGAGGATTTGGGGAGCACCGAGAACGACGTCGCCAAGGTGGCGCAGGACATCGCGCTCAAGATCGTCCGCGCGTTCGCCGAGCCGTTCGTTATCGAAGGGATGGAACAATACAGCACGCCCAGTATCGGCATCACGGTTTTCAGCGGCGCTTGCGGCGGTGTGGACGAAGTGCTGAAGCGCGCCGACCTGGCCATGTACCAGGCCAAGGCGGCGGGGCGCAACACCGCATCGTTTTTCGATCCGACGATGCAGGCGCGCGTTAGCGCTCGGGCCGCGCTGGAAGCCGACATGCGGCGCGCCCTGGGCAATGACGAATTCGTGCTGCACTACCAGCCGCTGATGAGCGTAGACGGAACCATGGCCGGCGTCGAAGCGCTGGTGCGCTGGAAGCATCCGCAGCGTGGCCTGGTGCCGCCCGCCGAATTCATCCCGGTGGCGGAGGAATCGAACCTGATCCTGCCGCTGGGGCGCTGGGTGATGCGTGAGGCATGCAGCCGACTGGCGCAGTGGTCCGGCGACACGCGCACGGCCGGACTGGAGGTTGCGGTCAATGTCAGCGCCGCACAATTCCACCGGCCGGACTTCGTCGAACACGTGCTGGAAGTGCTGGCGCAGACCGGCGCCCGCGCCGACCGGCTGCGGCTGGAGCTGACGGAAAGCCTGCTGTTGAAAGATGTCGAGGGCACGGTAGGTAAGATGCAGCAGTTGCGCGCCGCCGGCGTCAGCTTCGCGCTGGACGATTTCGGCACCGGCTATTCGTCGCTGTCCTATCTGCACCGGCTGCCGCTGGACCAGCTGAAGATCGACCGTTCCTTCATCTGGAGCGCAGTCAAGGAAGACAGCGGCGCCGCGATCGTGCGCATCATCGTCTCGTTGGGCAAGGCGCTGAACATGTCGGTGCTGGCCGAGGGCGTGGAGACGCAGGAGCAGCTCAACTTTGTCATCGCCGAAGGCTGTCAGTATTATCAAGGTTATTTATTCAGCAAGTCACTGCCTGAGCCGGAGCTGCTGACACTCATCGCAGGCCTATAGTTCAATGCACTCAGATCCACGGCAAGCCTACCTCGATGGAAATCACCACATGGCCGCCGGCGACTTCGCCGCTGCGGAGCATTGCTTTTTGCTGGCACTGGTGCAGGAGCCCATGCATGGCGCCGCGCGCGCCAATCTCGGCTATCTGAAGGAGCAGCAGGGCGCGCTGGCGGAGGCGGAGTTCCATTATCTCCAGGCGATCTCGCTAATGCCCGACCATGCGCAGCTTTACCAGAATCTCGGCGTGCTGCTGTTGAAGGCGAAGCGCTTCGAGGAATCGGAGGCGGCGACGCGCATGGCGCTGGAGTTGGCGCCGGAATCCTTATCCGCGTGGAGCCAGCTGGGCGTGCTGCTGGCATGCGTAAAGCGTGAGCACGAGGCCGAGCAATGCTACCGCCGCGCGCTGGCGCTGGACCCGGCGCATGCGCGGACGCGCTTCAACCTGGCCTACGTGCTGCTGCGGCAAGGGCGCTTTGAGGAAGGCTTGCCCTTGCTGGAAGAGCGCTGGCAGTTCGATTCGTTGGCCCAGACCTTCGCTTACCCCCGCTGGGATGGTGAGCCTTTGCATGGCAAGTCGGTGGTGATTGTGCTCGAGGCGGGGCAGGGCGACATGATCCATTTCTGCCGCTACGCCGTGGAGCTGAAGGCGCGAGGAGCGTCGCGCGTCGCCGTGATATGCCACGCGCCGTTGAAGCGCCTGTTCGCCACGCTGCAGGACGTCGACCGGCTGTATGCCCTGGGCGATCCGCTCCCGGATGAGCCATGGGACTACTGGACGCATCCGATGCGCCTGGCCGCCACGCTTGGCGTCAGCCTGCCCAGCATGCCGGCCGCGACTCCTTACCTCACTGCGGAGCCAGAACTGGTGCGATTCTGGGCCGGCCGCCTGCCGCAGAAAGGCTTGCGGGTCGGCCTGGCATGGAAGGGCAATCCCGATTTCGAGAACGATGCCGACCGTTCGCTGCCGTCGCTAAAGACCTTGGCGCCGCTGGCCGCCGCGGGATCGGTGCATTTCGTCAGCCTGCAAAAAGGCAGGGGCGAGGAAGAGGCGCTTAACCCGCCCGACGGCATGTCGCTGTACGCGGCCGGCCCGCAGCTGCGCGACTTTGCCGACACCGCGGCCGTCATCGCCAATCTCGATCTGGTGATCAGCGTGGATACGGCGGTAGCTCATCTGGCGGGCGCCATGGGCAAGCCGTGCTGGCTGCTGCTGCCCGACTATCGCTGCGACTGGCGCTGGCTGACGGAGCGTAGCGATACACCGTGGTATCGGGCGATGCGCCTGTTCCGGCAATCCGCAGCCGGCGACTGGGCGCCGGTGATCGAGGCCGTCAGGCGCGAACTGGCCCTGTTGCGCGGCGATTAACTGTAGCGGCGCCCCGTTTGAAAGATGTTGACTCGTCCCCCGCTCTCTGGTCAACTAGATTACTCGAAAAAGAAGAAACGCTTGACCTGACTCTCTGAGAGGTTACAAGATGAATGGGGACATTACACGCCGCAGTTTCTTGAAGGCCAGCGTGGTCGCTGGTGTTTCTGTCTACATCGCGCCCTTGGGCGGCAAAGCGCTTGCCGCCCTGTTCGAGGAAAAAATCCTCACGCCAGTCGCCTGGGACGGCAAGGCCGGACTGGCCAAATTCCGTATCGACGGCCTGTCCAAGGTGACCGGCGCCAAAGTCTTCGCGCGCGACATCCGTTCGCGCGACATGCCGCACTGGCCGCAACAACAAGCCCACGCCCTGATGCTGCGCACGACCCGCACCGACGCGCTGTTTGACGGCATCGATCTGTCCCTGCTGGGGGAGGGCCTGAAGCCGGACCGCATCGTGACGGCGGAAGACCTGGTGCGCGACGGCGTCGCCTTCCCCAGTTTTTATGGCGCCGACATGCTGCTGCCAGCCGGGAAGCAGCCGGCCTATCTGGGACATGCGGTGGCGGTCCTGATCTTCAACGACTTCGCCCGCTTCCGCGCGGCCAAGGACGCGCTGCAGTTCAAGGAGGGCGTGGTGCGCTACGGCGCCGCAGCGCAGCCGATGGAACGCGACCCATGGGGCACCTTCCGCTTCGTGCGGGTGGGTGGCGCCACCTCGGCGGACATGGACGTTTTCTCCAGCCTGAAAAACGCGCCGGTGTTCCCCAGCGCGATGCGCAAGCAGCAGCCGGTCTGGCCGGACGGCGTAGAACACGGCAAGCTGGGCGAGCAGGGCATGTACTACGCCAACCAGATCAAGGAGGAACTGGATCGTCCGCCGGCCGACTGGCTGGTGCTGGAACGCGACTACAACACGCAGTCGGTGGACACGGCCGCGATGGAGCCGGACAACGCCAATTGCTGGTACGACGCCGCCGCGCAAACGCTGCACATGGTGGTGCCGACGCAGTCGCCGCAAGAGGTCATCGACAGCACGATAGAAATGCTCAAGAAGAGCAAGTTCCCGCTCAAGAAGCTGTTCCTACATCCGTGCTACACGGTGGGCTACGGCTCCAAGGATCACTACAATTTTCCGTTCTACGGCCTGATGACGGCGCTCTACGCGAACGGCGTTCCGGTGCGGCTGGCCAACGACCGCTACGAGCAGTTCCAGTCGTCGATCAAGCGCCATGCGTTCAAGATGAAGTACCGCATCGCGGTCGACCGCAAGAGCGCGATGCTGCAATCGTTCCAGGGATATTTTGAGGCCAACGGCGGCGGGCGCTGTAACTTCTCGCCATCGGTGGCGATGGTGTCGGCGACGGCCGCGCAGTCGATCTACTATTTTCCAAAGAACGATTTCGCCGCCGTCGCCATCGCTACGCGCGCCATTGACGCCGGCTCGGCACGCGGCTACGGCACCTTGCAGAGCATGGCCGCGACCGAAATGATGATCGATGAATTCGCGGAAAAGCTGGGACTGGACGCGATTGATTTCAGGCTGAAAAACGCGCTGCGGTCGGGGATGAAGAACACGCAGGGCGCGATTCCGGCCGGCGCGGTGCGGGTCGACGAGGTGCTGCAAAAAGCCAAGGTCCATCCGCTGTGGGCCGGCCGCACTAGCGCCAAGCGCGCGTTCGAGGCCGCGCATCCCGGCCACCGCTACGGCGTGGGCTTCGCCTGCGTGCAGAAGGACTTCGGCACCGGCGCCGAGAGTTCCTTCGCCAAGGTGCAGATCAACGCCGACGGCGTAATCGAGCTATCGCACAGCGGCACCGAGATCGGCACCGGCATGTCGACGTCGCAGGCGGTGGCTTGCGCCAAATGGCTGGGCAAGCCGGCCGGCCTGGTACATACCGCCGTCACCGAATGGGATGACCTGCCGGTGGTCAGCAGCGGCGATCCCTACATCATGAGCCAGGCCGACCAGGACAAACTGTCAGCTAACCCGCGCTGGTCGCCGACCTACAGTTCTCCCGCCAGCGCCACCAACTCGGCCTACTACTTCACGCACAGCACGCGCGAAGCGGCGCGCGTGGTCTTCATGCACGGCCTGTGGCCTGCCGCCATGGCCATCTGGAGCGAGGGCTATGCGGGCGGCC
Source organism: Duganella sp. GW821-FHT07G03 (assembly GCF_059418605.1). NCBI lineage: Bacteria > Pseudomonadati > Pseudomonadota > Betaproteobacteria > Burkholderiales > Oxalobacteraceae > Duganella > Duganella sp. GW821-FHT07G03. Next base: position 51,397 of record NZ_JBWKQE010000013.1, on the reverse strand, counting down.
AGGCGGCATCGCTGGTGATACGGGTGGAGGATGCGCGCTGGGTCGACGGCAAGCTGTCCGCCGGCGGCCTGCAGGCGCTGTCGTACGAGCAGCTGGCGAGCAAGGCGCACGAGCTGGGATTGGTGACCGGCGCCACGGTGCACGTGTTCAACCGCTGGCAGTGGACCGAAGCGGAGTTCGACGTCAACGGCGCCGGCGTGCGCCTGCCGATAGACGGTCTGTCGTTGCGCTACGGCGACGGTGCGGACAAGGGCAAGAAGGCCAGCATGAGTTCCACCGGCGGCTACCATGTGCTGAACCGCAAGCGCGTGTTCATCCCGCCGGTGCAGCGCAATAACGCCACTGTCACGTATTACAGCGCGATTGGCACGCTGGTCGAATTGTCGGTGCATGAGGCCAGCGGCAAGGTCGAGCTGCTCAGCCATCATTCCATCATGGAGTGCGGCAGCATGCTGTCGCCGCAGCTGGTGTCGAGCCAGTTGCAGGGCGGGCTGGCGATGGGCATAGGCCATGCGCTATACGAGTACCTGCCGTTGTACGAGGACGGCCCGGGCAACGGCAGCTGGAACTTCAACCGCTACCAGCTGCCGCGCGCGCGCGATGTCGCGGTGTGGCGGCAGACGGCGGAGATCCTGCCGCCGTTGACGGAGACCGATACGCCCAAAGGCATTGCGGAAGTGGTGATGATTCCCGTAGTCGGCGCCATCGTCAACGGCATCGCGCACGCTATCGGCCACCGCTTCACCGACTTGCCGGTCACGCCGGAACATATCCAGGAGGTGCTGGCATGAGCATCGCGACCAAACCAATCACGCTCACCATCAACGGCAAGACGGTCGGCCCGTTGCCGGCGCCGGAAGGTGTGATGATGATCGACTTCCTGCACGAATACCTGGACCTGACCGGCTCCCGCCTGGGTTGCGGACAGGGCGTCTGCCATGCCTGCGTGGTGATCCTGGATAAAGCCGACGGCACCAGCGAGGAAGTCCGCTCGTGCATCACCGGCGCGCATTTCTTCGATGGTAAAAAAGTGCGCACGGTGGAGGGCCACGCCAAGTTGAACGACAAGGGCGAGGTGGTGGCGCTGTCGCCGATCCAGCAAAAATTCCTCGAACATTTCAGCTTCCAGTGCGGCTACTGCACGCCTGGTTTTGTGAACGCGGCCACGGTGCTGCTGGAGCGCTTGAAACGCACGCCGGTCAGCCGCGATCAGATCGACGAGACCATCACCGAAAGCCTGAATGCCCATATCTGCCGCTGCACCGGCTATGTGCGCTATTTCGAGGCGGTCAAGGATGTCGTGCTGAATACACCCGGCCTGGTGAAGGAGGGGAAATGATGAACCGCCATTTCTCCTTACGCGCGTCATTGGCGCTGCTGGCCGTATTGTCCGGCGGCGCGCAGGCTGCCGCAGGCAGCGATGCCGTCGCGCGCGGACGCTATTTGGTCAAGGCTGCCGATTGCGCCGCCTGTCACACGTCGGCCACCGGCGCGCCGTTTGCCGGCGGCGTCGAATTGAAATCCGACTTCGGCACTTTTTACGGCACCAACATCACGCCGGACAAGGAGCACGGCATCGGAAAATGGACCGCCGAGGAATTCTACGCGGCCTTGCGCGACGGCGTGGCGCCGGACCGGCATCTGTATCCGGCCATGCCCTACAGCTCCTACCGCTCGATGAGCCGCGCCGACAGCGACGCCATCTTCGCCTATCTCATGCAGATCAAGCCTGTGGCAGTGGCCAGCAAGGCCGCCGATCTCAAGTTCCCGTACAATATGCGCTTCGGTATGCGCTTCTGGAATATGCTGTTCTTGAAGGACACGCTGCCCGACGCTTCGTCCGGCCAGTCGCCCGCATATCTGCGTGGACGCTACCTGGTCAACACGATGGGGCACTGCGCGGAATGCCATACGTCGCGCGGTTCGCTGGGGCAGATGGATGGCGCAAAGCCGTTGGGCGGCAGCGCGCTGGCGCGCATCGCGGCGCCGGATATCTCGCCGGCCGGGCTGTCGGCCTCCGGATGGACGGCCGCCGACCTGGCATCGTTCCTGGGCACCGGCGTTGCACCGCAAGGCTCGGCCTACGGTGAGATGTTCGCCGTGGTCCACCTGAGCACCCAGCATTTGACGCCGGGCGACATGTGGGCAATGACCACCTATCTGCTGGGCGACAAACCCTTGCCGCCGCAGCCGCTGAAGCCCGCTGCGCCAACCGGCGATGCGGCGATCGATGCCGGCCGGCGTACGTACCTCGCCGTCTGCGCCGGTTGTCATGGCGTCGATGGCGGCGGCAAGCCGCATGTGGCGGTGGCGATGAAGGGCAATACCACCTTGCGCAGCGCCGATCCGCACAACCTGATCGCCGTCACGCTGGACGGCATCGAAGCGCAGCGTTTTGGCACGAAGGAAAACATGCAAGCGATGCCGGGCTTCGCCAACAAATTGAGCGACAAGGAAATCGCCGGCTTGACCAATTTCCTGCGCGTCAGCTGGGGCGGGCAGGCGGGCGCGGTGAGTGAGTCCCAGGTGAAGGAATTGCGGACGCCTTGAAGCCTCTGTCGGCATTCTTGACAATTGAAGGCGTCGCGGCGGCATCCGAAGCGCCAAGCCACTGACTTTATTGGTTTTACGTGTCAGGGCATACTTCCTGCATCGCGTCTCAACGGCCGGCAGTCCCGCCGGCGGTTGACCAGGGAGACGCGACATGAACATCCATTCCAGAATCCGGTGCGGCTGCATGCTTGGCGCAGTGCTTGCCACGATGGCTGCGGCGCTGCCGGCATCTGCCGCGCCGTTCTTCTTCAGCACCGGCGGCCCCGATGGCCGGATCGGCACGGCCACGCGGCCCAGCAGCGCCGGCAAGGTTGAAATCGAAACGGCGGACGATTTTATACTCGGCTCGCACACCAGCATCACCAGCGCAAGCTTCACCGGCCTGCTGACCGGCGGCGCCACGGCGGCCAGCATCGGCCAGGTGGTGGCGGAGATCTATCGTGTGTTCCCAAAGGACTCCACCAATCCGCCCTCTGGCCACGTACCGACGCGTACCAATTCGCCGTCCGACGTGGCGTTCGACAGTCGCGATAGTGGTGGTGGCTTGAGCTTCTCGGTCGCTACGCTGGGCGCCTTCAGCGCCGCCAACAGCGTCCTCAATGGCATCAACCCCTTGCCGGGGCAGACAACCGGTGGCGAAGGTCCGATCAGAGGCACCGAGGTGACCATCACCGTCAACTTTGGCACACCGTTCGATCTGCCGGCCGACCACTACTTCTTCGTGCCGCAGGTCGAGGTGACGGGAGGGGAGTTCTACTGGCTGTCGGCCGCGAAGCCCATCGCGGGCGGCACCGGTTCATTCGTGCCCGACCTGCAAAGCTGGATACGCAACGAACCGCTGGCGCCGGACTGGCTGCGCATCGGCACCGACATCGTCGGCGCGGGCGCCTTCAATGCTTCGTTCTCGCTGGCGGGCGCCACGGCGGTGCCGGTACCTGGCAGCATTGCGCTGCTGCTGGCCGGCGTGCTGCCGCTGGCGTTGGGGCGCCGCCGGCGCGCGCCGGCGGGCAGCGATCAGGCGTAGCTGCGCAGGAAATCCAGCAGCACATGGGCGGCGATGTCGGCATCATCGGCCGTCATCGTCTCCAGCGGATTGTGGCTGATGCCACCGTTTCCGCAGCGGGTGAACAGCATGGCCACATCGGTGATTGCGGCCATCGCCATCGCGTCGTGACCGGCGCCGGAAAGGAGGTCAAACCGCGGCAGGCCGGCGCGCTCGATGGCGGCGCCGAACTGCTGCATCAATCGCGGCGCGCACGGCGCTGCCGAGGCGTCGACGATTTGCTGCATGCTCACTTCCACCTGGCGCCGCGCGCAAATCGCCGCGATGCCGTCCAACACATCCTTCACCGCAGCCAGCCGCACCGCATCGTCGGCGGCACGTATATCCAGCGACAGCTTGCACGCGCCGGGTATCACGTTGACCGAACCGCCGGGCACCTGCAACTGGCCGACCGTGCCCACCAGCGATTCACCTTGCGCGCAGCGCTGCTCGACCAGCAGCACGATTTCCGCCGCCGCCGCTGCCGCATCCTTGCGCATCGTCATCGGCGTGGTGCCGGCGTGGCTGGCCAGGCCGGTCAACTCGACCAGGTAGCGCGAGCTGCCGGCGATGGCCGTTACCACGCCCAGCGCCAGGTCGCGCTCCAGCAGCACCGGGCCTTGTTCGATATGGACTTCCACGAAGCCGAGCAACTGCGACGGATCGCGCGCGATGGCGGGAATGCGCGCCACGTCGTGGCCGGCGGCCAGCAGCGCTTCGCGCATGGTGACGCCGTCGGCGTCGGTCTGGTCCAGCAGCGACAGGTCGAAGCGGCCGGTCACCGCGTTACTGCCCAGGAAAGTGCTCTTGAAGCGCACCCCTTCCTCCTCGGCGAAACCGACGATCTCGAAATGGAAGGGCAGCTTCTCGCCGCGCTGGTGCAGGTGGCGCACGATGGCGATCGGCAGCAGGATGCCGAGACGGCCGTCGTATTTTCCGCCGTTGCGCACGGTGTCGTAGTGCGAGCCGGTCATCAGCGTTTTCGCATCTGGTGCATCGGAGCGGTAGACGCCGACCACGTTGCCGACGGCGTCGATGTGCGCGTCCATGCCGGCTTCGCGCATCCAGTCCATCAGCTGCGCGGCGGTCTTGCGGTGCGCCGGCGTCATGTAGGCGCAGGTCAGGTCGAAGTCCGCGCTGGCGCTGTTGTCGGTGTCGCTCCATGCGCCGATGGTCTCGCACCACTGCATGATGGTCGGGCCGAAGTCCAGCGTTACGCCCAGCAGGTCGTTCAACCGCAGCTCCGCGATGCGCTTAATCTGGCGCAGACACTCGGCGATTTCGTCGGCGCGCTGGTTCTTCAGGCGGCGCGTAAAGGTGGCGATGATGGTGCGGCGCGTCAGCCCTTGTCCGTCCGGGCCTTTGACGGCCAGGATGAAGGGGAAGCCGAATTTGTCGTTGTAGTCCGCGTTCAGCTGGTGCAGGGTGGCGAATTCCTCGGCGCTGCACAAGTGCAGGCCGGACCTGGCTTGCTCGTTGGTGGATTCGGCCGTCAGCTGGCCGGAAACGGCGGCCTTGCCCGCCAGTTCGGGGTGGGCGCGGATCAGGCCCAGTTGCTCGTCCAGCGACGCGGCGCTGACCACCGCCTGCAAGGCCAGCTTGAGCGCGGTGGTGTTGGCGAAAGGCCGCTGCACCGCCGCCCGTTCCGGTATCCACGGCGAGTGCTCGTAGATGCCGCGCAGGCGGTCGGTGAAGGTGGCGGCGTCGCAGCTGTTTAGGTCGGAAAGTGTCGTCATAGCCTAGTGTAATCGCAACTGAGCCGCGCAGTTATATGCGCTATCCGCTAAGGGTTATTATTTGCCGAGCGCCTTGGCCGCCGTGGCGACCTGCTCGCGCAGCCACTTGTGCTCCGGCGCCTGGTGCACGCGCTCGTGCCACAGCTGGTAGAAGCGCATCGGCGGGAACTTGACCGGCACCGTGAACGTCTTCAGCGGCATGTTGCGCTCGTAGTAGCGCACGAACTGGCGGCCGGTGGTCAGCACCAGGTCCGTCTGCGTCAGCATGTAGGGGATCAGGCCGAAGTAGGCCGATTCGACCGCGACGTTGCGTTGCAGGCCCTGGCGCTCAAGGAAGTCGTCGATGACGCCGTGGTAGCCGGGCAGGATCTGCGTCGGCGCCACGTGGGGCAGGGACAGGTAGTCATTGATCGTCATGTCGTCGCTGCCGGTGCGCAGCGCATACGGGCAGTCGGAACGCATCACGGCGATGATCGGGTCCTCGAACAGCTTGGACATGTGCAGGTGCTCGGGCGGCTCGTCCCAGTTGGCGATGACCAGGTCCATGTCGCCGTCCGACAGCAGGCGAACGTAGTCGACGCCGGGGCCCAGGCCGTGGATCTTCACGCGGCTGTTGGGCGATCCGCGCCGCAGCAGCGCCACCAGGTTGGGCAGGAACTGGCTGTCCAGGTAGTCCGGCGCGGCGATGTGGAAGGTGCGCGCCTCTTCCTGCGGCACGAAGGGCGACTTTTTCAGGAACAGGTTCTCGGTCTCGTCGAGGATGCGCTTGGCCGGTATCAGCAGGCTTTCGCCGTGCTGGGTCGGCACCATGCCGCGCGCGCCGCGTACCAGCAATGGGTCACCGGTCAGCTCGCGCAGCTTGCGCAGCGAGGCGGAGATCGAGGGCTGCGGCTGATTCAGTTTGAGGGCGACGCGCGAGACGTTCTTCTCAACCAGCAGCAGGTAGAGGATGCGGATCAGGTGCAGATCCAGGTGTTGCGGCAGGGCGGCCATGAGAGTATTTCTGTTATACGGAATCGGATATGTTTAATATACTCTAATGTTCATGTGGTCGGCGTCAATTCCGTTTATCTTCTGTAAATTAGCCACACTCTTTACCCAGAAAGCTCCCATGGACTTATACGCCTATCTGATCCCGTACGGCCTTGAGTGGCTAAACCTGATCGTGCGCTGGCTGCACGTCATCACCGGCATCGCCTGGATCGGCGCTTCGTTCTACTTCGTCTGGCTGGATAATTCGATCCGTCCGCCCGCTCCAGGTTCGGAGCTGGCGAAGAAGGGCGTATCCGGCGAGCTGTGGGCGGTGCACGGCGGCGGCTTCTACAACCCGCAAAAATACCTGGTGGCGCCGGCCGAACTGCCGAAGGACCTGCACTGGTTTAAATGGGAGGCTTATTCCACCTGGCTGTCCGGCATTGCGCTGCTGACCATCGCCTACTACTTCAACGCCCAGGCGATGATGATCGATAAGTCGGTGGCCGATATCGGCAGCTGGCAGGCGATCGGCATCGGCGTCGGCACGCTGGTCGTCGGCTGGACCGTGTACGACCTGCTGTGCCGCTCGCCGCTGGGCCAGCGCGACCTGTGGTTCGGCGTGGTGGTGTTCGCGCTGATCGTCGGCGCCGCGTATGGCCTCACGCATGTGCTGAGCGGCCGCGCCGCCTACATCCACGTCGGTGCGCTGATCGGCACCATCATGGTCGGCAATGTGCTGATGCTGATTATCCCCGGCCAGCGCAAGATGGTGGAGGCCATGTCGGCCGGCCGCCTGCCGGACCCGATCCACGGCCAGAAGGCCAAGCAGCGCAGCGTCCACAATAACTACTTCACGTTGCCGGTGCTGTTCATCATGATCAGCAACCACTACGCGATGACCTACCGGAACGACCGCGCCTGGCTGGTGCTGGCCTTCATCATGGCAGCCGGTGTCTTCATCCGCCACTTCTTCAACCTGCGCCACAAGGGCCGCGTGGAGTGGCGCTATCCAGCCGTCGGCGTGGCGCTGCTGGTCGGCGTGGCGGTGGCGATTGCCCCGGCGCGTCCGGTCGCGGTGGCGGCTGCCGCCGACCCTGCGGCGCAATTCGGCAAGGTGAAGACCATCATCGACCAGCGCTGCGTGGCCTGCCACTCGGCCCATCCGTCGCAGCCCGGCTTTGCGACGGCGCCGGCCGGCGTCATGCTCGACAGCGCCGAACAGGTCCACCAGAACGCGGAAAAAATCTACAAGCAATCGGTCCAGCTGAAAGCTATGCCGCTTGCGAACCTGACCAATATGACCGATGCCGAACGGGCGCAGATCGCGACCTGGTTCGAGTCCGGCGCAAAATGAGAGAACAGCGGAGAGAACAGCGATGACGACGAACAAAGAACAACTGGCACTATGGATCGACGCGCACTTCGATGAAGAAGTCGGCGTGTTGCAGCAGCTGCTGCGCGTGCCGACCGATACCCCGCCCGGCAACAACGCGCCGCATGCGGACATGGTGGCCGACCTGGTCAAGGCCTACGGCTGGACCGCAGAAAAGCACGCGGTGCCGGCGCAGGTGGTGCAGGACTACGGCATGGAGACCATCACCAACCTGATCGTGCGCCGCCCGTACCAGGCCGGCGGTCCGACCATGGCGCTCAACGCCCACGGCGACGTGGTGCCGCCGGGGGACAACTGGACCTATCCGCCATATGGCGGCGTGGTGGAAGACGGCTACATCTACGGCCGCGCCGCAGCGGTCTCCAAGTGCGACTTCGCCACCTACATCTTCGCCACGCGCGCGCTGGAGGCGCTGGGCGTGCCGCTCAAGGGCGGTCTGGAACTGCACTTCACCTACGACGAGGAATTCGGCGGCCTGCTGGGACCCGGCTGGCTGCTGGAGCAGCAGCTGACCAGGCCGGACTTCGTCATCGCGGCTGGCTTCAGCTACAACATCGTCACCGCGCACAACGCCTGCCTGCAACTGGAAATCACGGTGCACGGCAAGTCTGGCCATGGCGCGATGCCGGAGACCGGCCACGATGCGCTGCAAGCGGCAACCCGCATCCTGAACGCGATCTACGACCAGCTGCCGGAACTGAAAAAGGTCAAATCGAAAATCCCCGGCATCGACTCCCCGACCATGCTGGTGGGCCGCATCGACGGCGGCACCAACACCAACGTGGTGCCGGGCAAGGTCGTGCTGAAGATGGACCGCCGCATGATTCCGGAAGAAGATCCGGTGGTGGTGGAAGCGCAGGTGCGCGCGCTGATCGAGAAAGCGGTGGAAGGACAGCCCGGCATCCGCCTCGAGATCAAGCGCTTGCTGCTGTCGCACGCGCTGCGCGAGCAGCCGGGCACCGAGAAGCTGGTGGCCAGCTTGCAGCAGAACGCGCAAACCTTCATCGGAGAGGCGATCCCCGCACAAGGCACGCCGCTGTATGCGGACGCCCGCCTGTACGGCGAGCAGGGTATCCCGGCGGTGCTGTACGGCGCCGGCCCGCGCTCCGTGCCCGAGTCCAACGCCAAGAAGGCCGACGAGCGCCTGCTGCTGGAAGACCTGCGTAAGGCCACCAAGGTGGTAGCATGCACGCTATTGGATTTCCTTGGAGGGTAAGATGTTTGAGAAGAAGATGATGGCCGGCTGGGGCGATATGGATTTCAACAGCCATATGCGCAATACAGCCTTCCTGGACAAGGCGGGCGATGTGCGCATGCTGTTCCTGTCGGAAAACGGCTTCCCGATGAGCGAATTCATGCGCCTGAAAATCGGCCCGGTGGTGATGAAGGACGAAATCGCCTACTTCAAGGAAGTCATGCTGTTGGAAGAGATCACCGTCACGCTGGGCGTGGCCGGCCTGTCCGAAGACGGCAGCCGCTGGTCGCTCAGCACCGACATCATCCGCGCCGACGGCAAGCTGGCCGCGCGCGTGACCAGCACCGGCGGCTGGCTCGATCTGGCGGCGCGCAAGCTGATTGCGCCGCCGGCCAACTTGCTCGCCACCTGGCAGTCGCTGGGCAAGACGGCGGACTTCCAGGAACTCAACACCAGTATCAAGTAGGCTATTTGGCCTCGTAGAACTTGTGGTGCAGTTGCGCCGGCACGCCGCGCGCAGCGATGCGCCTGGCGGCATCGGACAATACCGGCGCCAGCGCCGCGTTGTCCTTCCCCAGATAGATGTACAGCGGCAGGTCCTCCACCGAGGCGCTGCTATGGCCCTGCGCCAGCAGCGGCCTGGCCTCGGCGCTGATGCCGCCGTCGTCGAACACGCAGGCGTCGTCGCGCGCCGCCAGCACCATCTGCAAACAAGCCGCTTCGCTCTGCACATCGTGCGGCTGGATCGCCGGCTGCAGCGCCTCCAGCCGCTGCTGGTACAGATAGATGCCGCGTTTGTAGCTGACGGTCTTGACGCTCTTCGCCAACGATTCCCAGCTGGTGATGTCCTTGTCGGTGCGCGTGAAGATGCGCGTGCGGGAGACGATGAACGGTTCGTCGAGCCGCACGTAGTCCGGGTGCTTCTGAATGTAGCCTTTGACCCGGCCTACCTCGCCGTCGATATTGCCGGCGGCGAGCATCGCCTCGGCGCGGCGGCCCGGCAAGCTTTGCAGCGCGCAGCGTTGCCGGCCGGCGGCGCACAGTTGCTGAAGGTAGGCGCTGGCGTACAGGAACAGCGGCGAAGTCTCTTCGTGGGAGGTGCCGAACACCAGTTCCTTCCCTGTTTGCGCATGCGCGCAGCCGGCAACGGCCAGCGTTGCTGCGATCAGGATGTTGGACTGGCTGCGGAACATGGTTACCTTCATTGCCGATGCATTTGAGGCGGCGATTTTAGCGGATTATGGTATCGATTGTCGTATCATAGGGCCATTATTGAATAAACGGCCAGCCAGTGCATCGATATGATTTAATCAGTTGTCACGATTGCGGCGTACTGCACAAGCGGCGCCCGGTGCTGCCGCGCGAGAAAGCGCGCTGCGTGCGCTGCCGTTCCATCCTTTATCGCGGCATCCACTCGGACGTCAACCGCATGGCGGCCATCACCTTGGGCGCCATCTTCACCTTCCTGATTGCCCAGTTTTGCCCCATCGTTGAACTGGAGGTGGGCGGCTACTCGTCCAGCGCCACCTTGTTTGGTGCGATACGCGTGCTGTGGACGGAGCAGATGCAGCTGGTGGCGGTGCTCGTGTTTCTGTTCACGACGCTGTTGCCGGCGGTGGAACTGGGCGCGCTGCTGTACGTGACGCTGGCGCTGCACAATGGCATGCGGCCGCGCGGCTTCGACCATCTGCTGCGCGCCGTCGGCGCAGCGCGGCGCTGGGGCATGACGGAGGTGCTGATGATCGGCATCCTGATCACCATCGTCAAGATGACCAGCCTGGCGCACGTAGTGGCGCAACCGGGCCTGTTCGCCTTTGGCGCGCTGACGCTGATGCTGGCGATCGTCACTTCGTTCGATCCGCAGATGCTGTGGAATATCGGCGAGCACTTGCCGGGACCGCGCCGTCCGGCGCAGGCGGAGTTCCGCTACACGGCGCACACCCGCCTGGCCGCCTGCCACAGCTGCGGCCTGGTGGCGCAGCACCAGCCGGCCGCGCACCAGCATTGCGCGCGCTGCGGCGCCGTGCTGCACCGACGCCGTCCCGATAGCGTGGGCCGCACCTGGGCCTTCCTGCTGGCGGCCACCATCCTCTACATTCCCGCCAACCTGCTGCCGGTGATGTACACGCACTCGCTGTTCGGCAAGGAGGACGACACCATCATCAGCGGCGTGGTCTACTTCTGGACCAGCGGCTCGCCGGCGCTGGCGGCGATCATCTTCATCGCCAGCATCGTGGTGCCGGTGCTGAAGCTGGCGGCGTTGTCGCTGCTGGCGCTGACGGCGCAGCAGCGCTCGCGCTGGCGGCCCTTGCAGCGCACCATGCTGTACCGGATCGTGGAGTTTGTCGGCCGCTGGTCGATGCTTGATATTTTTGTGATTACCCTGACGGTGGCGCTGGTGCGCTTCCAGTCGCTGGCCGTGATCACCGCCGGTCCCGGCGCGCTGGCGTTTTGCGCAGTGGTGGTGCTGACGATGATCGCGTCGATGCAGTTCGACCCGCGCCTGATCTGGGACCCAATCGATTCAAATGGAGAGAACCATGCCTGAAAACGAAGGCGGCGCGCCGCCGCTGCCCGAGCCGAGAGTGGAGAAGGCCAATCGCTGGCTGCCTTCGCTGGTGTGGTTGATCCCCTTGCTGGCCGCCTTGATCGGCCTGGCGCTGGTGGCCAAGTCGGTGATGGACCAGGGGCCGACGGTGACGGTGAGCTTCCGTAGCGCGGACGGGCTGGAGCCGGGCAAGACCAAGGTCAAATACAAGGACGTGGATATTGGCCTGGTGCGCACGATCACGCTGTCGCGCGATTTGTCCAAGGTGCTGGTGCTGATCGACATGAGCAAGGAAGCCAAGCGCTTCACCGCCGCCGATACGCGCTTCTGGGTGGTGCGGCCACGGGTGGGCGCGAGCGGCGTTTCCGGCCTGAGCACCTTGCTGTCCGGCGCCTACATCGGCGTCGACGCCGGCAAGTCGGAGGACGTCAAGGAGGAGTTCACCGGCCTGGAAAAGCCGCCGCAGGTGGCCGGCGACGACAAGGGCAGCAAGTTCTCCTTGCATGGCGAGAGCCTTGGCTCCATCGATGTCGGCTCGCCGATCTTCTACCACCGCATCCAGGTGGGGCAGGTGGTCGGCTTCGACCTGGACGAAAAGGGGCGCGGCGTGAAAATGACGGTGTTCGTCAACGCACCGTACGACCAGTACGTCGGCAAGAACACGCGCTGGTGGCATGCCAGCGGCGTCGATGTGCGGCTCGATTCGAACGGCTTCAAGGTCAATACGCAGTCGCTGGCGGCGTTGCTGGTGGGCGGCATCGCCTTCGAGAGCATGAGTGGCCAAAAGCCGGACCAACAGGCGGCTCCCGGCACCGATTTTCCACTGGCCTCCGACCAGGCCAGCGCATTGCGCGAACCGGATGGCGTGCCGATTACCACGGTGCTGTATTTCGACCAGTCGCTGCGTGGCCTGTCGCCGGGCGCGCCGGTGGACTTCCGCGGCATCGTGCTGGGCGAAGTGCGCTCGGTCGGCGTGGAGTTCGATCCGGTGAAGAAGAGCTTCCGCATGCCGGTGACGGTGGACATGTATCCGGCGCGCCTGGGCCGCAGCTTCCAGCAGTCGGTCTCCAGCGACCAGGATCGCAACGCCGGTCCAGTGGTGTTGGAGCGCATGGTGGCGCGCGGCCTGCGCGGCCAGCTGCGCACCGGGAACCTGTTGACCGGCCAGCTGTACGTGGCGCTGGACTTCTTCCCGAGCGCGCCGAAGGTCAGTCTGGATGTGGCGCAGTATCCGCTGGAGGTGCCGACGGTGCCGAACAGCCTGGACGAGCTGCAGACGCAGATCGCCAGCATCGCGCGCAAGCTGGATCAGGTGCCGTTCGGCGAGATCGGCAACAACCTGCGCGACACGCTGAAGAGCGCCAACGTGCTGCTCAAGCAGATCGACGCGCAGGTGGTGCCGGAGATGAAGGACACGCTGGGCGCGGCCCGCAAGACCTTCGGCGAAGCCAACCAGCTGCTGCAGAAGGACTCGCCGGTGCAGTCCGACCTGCGCGAGGCCTTGCAGCAGCTGACGCAGACGCTGCAATCGCTGAACGCGCTGTCGGATTATCTGGAGCGTCATCCCGAGTCGCTGTTGCGCGGGAAGGCGAACAAGCAGGACACCAAGGGAGAACCTAAATGAAGCGCTATTCAACCGCGCTGGCCATGGCGGCCGCGATGCTGCTGGCCGGCTGCGCCGCCGCGCCGCCGGAGCACTTCTACAGCCTGAGTAACGGCATGGGCGTGCCGGCGCCTGCCGTCAAGCCGGCGGGCTACTACATCGAGTTGCCGGCGGTGACGGTGCCGCAGCAGGTGGCGCGCTATCAACTGGTGGTCAGCACCGAAGCGGGGCGCATCGATCTGCTGGAGCATGAGCGCTGGTCGGCGATGCCGGCGTCGGAGCTTGGCCAGGCGCTGTCGCTGGCGATCACCGGTGAGCTGGGAACGGTGGACGTGTTCCGCACACCGACGGTGGACGGCGCGCCGGTCTACCGCATCAGCACCAACGTGCAGCGCTTTGAATCCGCGCCCGGGCAGTATGCGCTGATCGATGCGGTGTGGAGCGTGCGCCTGGTCGGCAGCAGCAAGGTGCTGACCTGCCGCAGCGTCGCCAACGAGGCGGTCGGCGGCGGCTATGACGCACTGGTGGCCGGCCACCGCCGCGCCGTCACGCGCATCGCCACCGATATCTCCAAAGCCATCCGCGCGCTGGCCTCCGGCGCCAATGCAGGCTGCTAGTCCGCAGCCTGCATGGCCTGCTTGATTTGCCCGCGCAGCCATACGCTGGCTGGATCGGTGTCGATGTTGGTGTGCCAGTACAGGTAGATGTCCAGCGACGGCATCGTCAAGGGGAAGGGCAGGATCTGGTTGCCGAACTGCTGGTTGACCACGCGCGCCAGACGCTCCGGCATCGTCAGCGCGAGGTCGGTCTGGCTGACCGCGCGGCAGGCGGCGAAGTAGTGCTGGCAGCGCAGCCGCACGCGCCGCTGCAATCCCATGCGGCTCAGTTCAAAGTCCTCCAGCCCCGGCCCGCGCCGGCGTGAGCTGGTCTGGATGTGCTCCAGTTTCAAATACCCGTCCAGATCCAGCGCGCCGCTCACCAGCGGGTGATCGCGCCGCACCAGCACCACCGTCTGGTCGGTCGCCAGCAGCGTGCGGCGGATGTCGTTCGACAGCGGCAGCAGGATGTCGATGGCGGCATCCAGGCTGCCGGCCGCCAGTTCGCTTTCCAGCTCGCGCCGGCCTACCTGCATGGTGTTCAGTCCCACCGTCGGCGCTTCGTCGGCCACGCGCGCCATCAGCGGCGGCAGCACGCTCGCCTCCAGCACATCGCGCAGCGCCAGCGAGAAGGTGCGTTCGCTGGTGGCGGCGTCGAAACGCTCGGCGCCGTTCAGCGTCACTTCAAAGCCGCGCAGCGATTGCCGCACCGGGTCTATGATGGAGCGGGCCAGCGGCGTCGGCACCATCACGTGGCCCTGGCGTTCGAACAGCGGATCGTCGAACAACTGGCGCAGCCGGTTCAGCGCGTGGCTGATGGCGGGCTGGGTCAGGTTCATCTTCAGGCTGGCGCGGGTGATGCTGCCTTCCGCGTAGATCGCCTCGAAGACAATGAACAGGTTGAGATCGACCTTGGATATATGCATGAAATTTATTCGGCCCAATTAAAACTATTCATTTGATGAATTATAGGCCGGACGTTAAGCTGGTGCTTGTTTTGATCTGGAGCTGGAAGAAAATGGGACAAATTTATCTGGTGCGCCACGGGCAGGCTTCGTTCGGCAGCGCCAATTACGACCAGTTGTCGACGCTCGGCTACGAGCAGGCGCGCTTGCTGGGGCAGTGGTATGCCAACAGCCGCCAGTCCTTCCAGCGCGTGGTGGTGGGCGGCATGGCGCGCCATCGCCAGACCGCCGACACCTGCCTGGCCGAGCTGCCGAAAGCGCAGCTGGTCGATACCGACTGGATCACCGACCCCGGCTTCGCCGAATTCGATCACCTCGAAGTCTTGCGGCGCCACTGCCCGGAGGTGGACGACGCCGCCGCCTTCCAGCAGATGCTGGCGCAGCACGAAGCGCCGCAGCGCGCGCTGGAGCATCTGTTCCGCGCCGCCATGCAGCGCTGGATGAGCGGCTGGCACGACGACGACTACAGCGAGACGTGGCCGGAATTCCGCCGCCGCTGCGTGGCTGCGCTGGAGCGGCTCGATACCGAAGGCAGCAAGCAGGCCACCATCGTGTTCACTTCCGGCGGCGTGATCGCCACGCTGATGCAGCACCTGCTTGGCTTGCAGGACTACCAGGTGATGGAGCTTAGCTGGGCATTGGCCAATTGCGCCGTCACCAAGCTGCTGCAGCGTCCCGGCCAGTTCACGCTTAATTACCTGAACAACTACTCGCACCTGGAATGGCTGGGCCAACCCGGCGCCGTCACCTACCGATAAGGACCGCATCATGGACTTCGATTACAGCCCGAAAGTAAAGCAACTCCAGGCCCGGCTGACGGCCTTCATGGACGAGCATATCTATCCGAACGAAGCGCGCTTCCACGCCGAGATCGACGCCAACCGCGCCGCCGGCGACGCCTGGGTGCCGACCGTGGTGATGGAAGAACTCAAGCTCAAGGCGCGCGAGGCGGGGCTGTGGAACCTGTTCCTGCCCGATTCCAAGCACGGCGCCGGCCTGACCAACCTGGAATACGCGCCGCTGTGCGAGATCATGGGTCGCGCCGTGTGGGCGCCGGAAGTGTTCAACTGCTCGGCGCCGGACACCGGCAACATGGAAGTGCTGACCCGCTACGGCACCGAGGCGCAGCAGCGCGAGTGGCTGGAGCCGCTGCTCGATGGCCGCATCCGTTCCTGCTTCGGCATGACCGAGCCGGACGTCGCCTCGTCCGACGCCACCAACATCGCCAGCTCCATCGTGCGCTCGGGCGACGAGTATGTGATCAACGGCCACAAGTGGTGGTCCTCCGGCGGCAACGACCCGCGCTGCAAGGTCTTCATCTTCATGGGCAAGAGCGATCCCGATAACCCCAACCGCCACGTGCAGCAGTCGATGATACTGGTGCCGCGCGATACGCCGGGCGTGAACGTGCTGCGCCACCTGCCGGTGTTCGGTTTCGACGACGCGCCGCATGGTCACGCCGAAATCGTGTTCGACAACGTGCGGGTGCCGGCCTCCAACCTGCTGCTGGGCGAGGGCCGCGGTTTCGAAATCGCCCAGGGCCGGCTCGGGCCTGGCCGCATCCACCACTGCATGCGTTTGATCGGCCTGGCTGAGCGCGCGCTGGAGCAGATGTGCAGGCGCAGCTTGAGCCGCGTCGCCTTCGGCAAGCCGGTGGCCGAGCAGGGCGTGACGCTGGAGCGCATCGCCGAGTCGCGCATCATGATCGACCAGGCGCGCCTGCTGGTGCTCAACGCCGCCCACATGATGGACACGGTGGGCAACAAGGTGGCGGCCAAGGAAATCGCCATGATCAAGGTGGCGGCGCCGGCGATGGCCTGCAAGGTGATCGACTGGGCGATCCAGGTGCAGGGCGGCGGCGGCATGGCCGATCCGTTCCTCGCCTCGGCCTACGCCGGCGCGCGTTCGCTGCGCCTGGCCGACGGCCCGGACGAAGTGCACCGCAGCCAGATCGGCAAGATGGAGCTGGCGCGCTACAAGGCGCCGCGCGCTGCCAAATAGGGCAATCTGCGCCCGGCTAGCGGGCTGTATGTGCATACAGTATAATTCTGGCATGACGCATACCGCCCAACACGGCTTTATCCTGACTCGCCACTGGCGAGACGCGGCTAATGGGACGGAGATCGACTTCTGGCTGGCGACCGACGACGGCCCGAAAAAAATCCGCCTCACCGCGCAAACCTCGGTGGCTTTCGCCGAGGCCAGGCAGCGTTCGGCCATCGAGGCGCTGATCGGCGATCAGTCCGGCATCGAACTGCGCGAGCTGGCGTTGAAAACCTTCCAGCAGGAGCCGGTCGTTGGCATCTACGCCTCCCGCTACAAGCAGCTGACCGCGCTCGAGCGCACCTTGCGCGAGCACGGCATCAAGATGCTGGAGGCCGATATCCGCCCGCCCGAGCGCTATCTGATGGAGCGCTTCATCACCGCCGCCGTGCAGTTCGAGGGCGGCCGCGCGGAGGGCGCCGCCGTCATTCACAACTGCAAGCTCAAGCCCGCGCCCGACTACCGCCCCAAGCTGAAGATGGTGTCGCTCGATATCGAAACCAGCGCCTTCGAGGATTTGTATTCGATCGCGCTGGAAGGCTGCGGCCAGCGCCAGGTCTACATGCTGGGCGCGCCGCAGCAGTCGTCGCAAGAGATCGACTTCGACCTGGAATACTGCGCCACGCCGCGCCAGCTGATCGAGAAGCTCAACGCCTGGTTCGTGCGCCACGATCCCGATGTGCTGGTCGGCTGGAATGTGGTGCAGTTCGACCTGCGCGTGCTGCAAAAGAACGCCGACAAGCACAAGATCCCGTTGGCGCTGGGCCGCGAAGGCAAGACCATCGAATGGCGCGAGCATCCCGGCAAGCAGGGCTATATGTTCGCGCCGGTGGTCGGCCGCATCGTCCTCGACGGCATCGACGCGCTGAAGGCGGCGTCGTGGACCTTCCCGTCCTTCAGCCTGGAGAGCGTGTCGCAAGCCATGCTGGGCGAGGGCAAGGACATCGGCGACGTCTACGACAAGATGGCCGAAATCGAACGCCGCTTCCACCAGGACAAGCCGGCGCTGGCCCACTACAACCTGAAGGACTGCGAGCTGGTCACGCGCATCTTCGACCAGGCCAATCTGCTGGCCTTCATGATCGAGCGCGCCACGGTGACCGGCTTGCAGGCCGACCACCTGGGCGGATCGATCGCCGCCTTCGGCCACCACTACCTGCCGCGCATGCACCGCGAAGGCTATGTCGCGCCCAGCGTCGGCGACGTCTCCGGCGGCGCTTCGCCGGGCGGCTTCGTCATGGACTCCAAGCCCGGCCTGTATGACTCGGTCGTGGTGCTCGATTACAAAAGCCTGTATCCGTCCATCATCCGCACCTTCCTGGTCGACCCGGTCGGCCTGGTGGAAGGCGAAAACGCGGCCGACCAGTCGACCGTGGTGGAGGGCGTCAACGGCACCGTGTTCTCGCGCACGCGCCACTGCCTGCCCGAGATCACCACGCAAATCTGGAAGCAGCGCGACGCCGCCAAGCGCGCCAGGAACGAACCGCTGTCGCAGGCCTTGAAGCTGCTGATGAACTCCTTCTGCGGCGTGCTGGGCGCGACCGAATGCCGCTTCTTCAATCCGCGCCTGGTCTCCTCGGTCACGCTGCGCGGCCACCAGATGATGAAGCAGACCCGCGAACTGGTCGAGGCGGAAGGCTACGACGTCATCTACGGTGATACGGATTCCATCTTCATCTGGCTGAAAAAGGAGTACGCGAACAGCGAGGCGCTGGCCATCGGTGTAGGTCTGGCGGACAAGATCAACAGCTGGTGGCGCACCATGCTGATGGAAAAGCACGGCCTCGAATGCCACCTCGAAATCGAATTCGACACGCACTATCAGAAGTTCTTCATGCCGACCATCCGCGGCACGGAAATGGGCAGCAAGAAGCGCTACGCCGGCCTGACCATCAACGCCAGGGGCGAAGAAGAGGTCATCTATCGCGGCCTGGAGGTGGCGCGCAGCGACTGGACGCCGCTGGCGCAGCAGTTCCAGCAAGGCCTGTTCAAGCGCATCTTCAAGGACGAGCCCTACCAGGAATTCGTGCGCGACTACGCCCGCAAGACCATGTCCGGCGACTACGACGAGCTGCTGGTGTACCGCAAGCGCCTGCGCCAGCGGCTGGACGAATACAAGGTCAACGTGCCGCCGCAAGTGCGCGCCGCGCGTCTGGCCGATGAGTACAATCAGGCGCAGCATCGCCCGCTGCGCTACCAGAACGGCGGCTGGATCAGCTATGTGATGACCACCAGCGGACCCGAACCGACCGAGGTGATGCGCTCGAATATCGACTACGAGCACTACCTGACCAAGCAGCTGCAGCCGATCGCCGATTCGATCCTGCTGCCGATGCACGATAGTTTTACCAACCTGACCACGGCGCAAGCCAGTCTTTTCTAAACACGGAGATAGCATGAGCGATTTCAAGAAACTGCACGACGGAAGTAA
Organism: Duganella sp. GW821-FHT07G03; assembly: GCF_059418605.1. Lineage (NCBI taxonomy): Bacteria > Pseudomonadati > Pseudomonadota > Betaproteobacteria > Burkholderiales > Oxalobacteraceae > Duganella > Duganella sp. GW821-FHT07G03. The sequence continues at coordinate 32,317 of NZ_JBWKQE010000013.1, read as the reverse complement.
ACTGCTGCACCTGCCGAACGCCTGGGACGCCGGCAGCGCACGATTGTTCGAAAGCCTGGGCGCACCGGCCATCGCCACCACCAGCGCCGGCGTGGCCTGGGCCGCCGGCTATGCCGATAGCAACAACATGCCGGTCGACGTGGCGGTCAACGTCGCCGCCAACATCGCGCGCGTGTTGACGGTGCCCTTGTCGGTGGATTTGGAAAACGGCTATTCGGATGATGCCAACGCGGTCGCGCAAACGGTACTGCGCCTGATCGATGTCGGCGTGGCCGGCATCAACCTGGAAGACGGCAACGCCGCGCCGCAATTGCTGGCCGCGAAAATCAGCGCGATCAAAAAGCTGGCGGCGCAGTCGGGCAAGGACATCTTCATCAACATCCGCACCGACGTCTACCTGAAAGGCCAGGCGCCCGAAGGCGAACGGGTGGCCGAAGTACTGAAGCGCGCGGCGCTCTACAAGGAGGCCGGCGCCGACAGCCTGTTCGTGCCGGGCATCTGCAAGGTCGACGAGATCAAGGCGGTGGTGGCTGGCGCCGGCTTGCCGGTCAATGTGATGGACTGGCCGGGCGTGCCGTCCGCCGACGCGCTGCACCAGCTGGGCGTGCGCCGCCTGAGCGCCGGCTCCGGCATCCCGCAAGCCTTGTGGGCGGTTGCCGCCGACATGGCCAGGGACTTCCTGGCCACCGGCAGCGCCGGTCCACTGATCGAGAAAGCGATGCCGTACGGCGAGCTGCAAAAACTGTTTATCGGCGCGCGCTAGCGGCAGGCGCGGCGCTCGATGAGCGCTCAACGTGCATGCTAGGCCGGTTGACGGCCGCCGCTGACGGCGCGGCGGTTATCGAAGCTGTAGGCGCCGGCGCCAAAGGCCAGCACTTGCAGCAGGCCGCCTGCCATCGCGATGTTTTTCAGCAGGTGGATCATCTGGTTCTGGTCGCCCACCGCGTGGTGGAAGGCCAGCCCGGTGACGATGGAAAACGCCGCCAGTCCCGCCGCGACCAGGCGGGTCTGGATGCCGAACGCCAGCAGCAGGCCGCCGCCCAGTTCCACGGCGATCGCCACGACCAGGGCCAGCATCGGCAGCGGCAGCCCGGATGAGGCGATATAGCCCATCGTTGCGGCCGGGGCGGCCAGCTTGCCGATGCCGCTCATGACGAAGATGGTGGCCATCAGCACGCGGCCGACTGCTGGAATGACGGAGGTGTTAGTGTTGTTCATGATCGTTCCTTTGCTATGAGTGGGATTACATCAAGTTAGCCGAACGCAGTTGGCTGCCGATGCGTTCGATTTCTGTTTCGCCCTGCGCCAGTGCGGCCTCGCTGGTGTGTACCGAGTAATAGCCCGTGACCAGTTCGTGCGGATGCTTGACCGCCGAGCCGAGCACGAATTCCGTCTCGCCTTCGGCGACGAAGTCGATGGCCTGGCCGCCTTCCTCGAACACCGCCAGCTCGCGGCCGATCACGGCCTCGCCCACCCGCAGCGCACCGTCCGCCAGCGCGACCCAGGCCACGTCATGGCCGGCGGGTGGCTGGTAGCTCCAGCGTTCGCCGTCACGCAGCTTCACGTGCAGGTAGGTGAGCGATGCACGCGGCTGAATGCGGCTGGCGGCGTCGCCGTAGCGGCCGAGGATCACCCGCGCCGGGCCGCTGCCGGCCACATGCTCCGCCGCCAGGTACTGGCTGTGCGCCGGGCCGTTTTCATCTTCCGGCGGCAGCGCCAGCCACAGCTGGAAGCCGTGCACCGGCACGTTTTCGGCGGGACCGCCGTCGTGCCAGACGCCATTGCCGGCGTTCATCCACTCGACGCCGCCGGTGTGCAGCACGCCTTCGCTGCCGGTGGTTTCGCGGTAGGCCATCGCACCTTCCAGGATCACGGTGGTGGTGGCGATGCCGGAATGCGGATGCATGCCCATCTTGCCGCCGCGGCCCGCTTCCATGCGGAAGCGGTCGAGGAAGACGAACGGCTTGATCAGCTGGCCCACGTCGCCGGGACTGGCCAGGCGGGTGATGGGGCCTCGGGTGTTGCCTTTGGTGCGGAATGCGATGTTGCGGTTCATTTGCTTGCTCCTTGTTGGTTGCAGTGCATGGAGAGCATCTTAGGCCGGCGCTATCCATCTGAATAGCCTATATAATTGGATGGATAGTATCCAAGGAGTAGATGCATGCTTGACGCCATGTCGTTGGACCAGCTGCGCACCTTTATCGCCGCCGCTGACGAAGGAAGTTTCTCGGCCGCCGGCCGCAAGCTGCGGCGGGCGCAGTCGGTGGTCAGCACCACGCTGGCCAACCTGGAGCAGCAGGTGGGCTTCGCGCTGTTCGAGCGCACCGGCCGCTACCCGCAGCTGACGGAGGCGGGCACGGCCTTGCTGGAACAGGCACGCGCCGCCGTCGGCGGCATGGATGCGTTCAAGGCCAAGGCGCGCACGCTGGCAGAAGGGCTGGAGCCGGAACTGGCGGTGGCGGTCGACGTGATGTTCCCGATCGCCACGCTGACGGCGGCGGTGCAGGCGTTCAAGGCGGCCTTTCCCACCACGCCGCTGCGGCTGTACGTGGAAGCGCTGGGGGCGGTGGTGCAGCCCTTGATCGCCGGCAGTTGCCGGGTGGCGATCATCGGCTCGCTGCCGGAAATCCCGCCCGGCTGCGCGTCGGAATTCCTGCTCAGCGTGAAGGCGGTGTGCGTGGCGGCGCCCTGCCATCCGTTGGCGGCGGCGCCAGGCCAGATCCCGCAGGCGGAGGCCGCGCAGCACGTGCAGCTGGTGCTGACCGACCGTTCGACGCTGACGGCTGGCCGCAACTTCGGCGTGGTGGCGGCGCAGACCTGGCGGCTGGCCGACCTCGGCGCCAAGCATGCCTTCCTGCGCGCCGGCCTGGGCTGGGGTTACATGCCGCTGCACATGGTCGAGGATGACCTGCGCACCGGCAAGCTGGTGTGCATCGCGCTGGAGGCGCACGCGCCGCTGGGGCCGGGATTTTCGATGCACGCCATCCACCTGCGCGACCATCCGCCGGGGCCGGCCGGGCGCTGGTTCATCAACCAGCTGAAGCTGGTGTAAGGCGTTGCTAGCATACAACTAGTGCAACTTGGCATTTCACATGCGTCGGAGCATCATGGACAGCTCAACAATGAAGGAGCTCTCCATGAATCTGGCGAATCTCAGGATTGCGGTGCGGCTGGGCTTGCTGGGTGGCTTTGTCTTTGTCGCGCTGGTCGCGGTGGGCGTGGGCGGCTGGAGAGCCATCGCGTCCGGCAACGCCCGCAGCGCCGCCGCGCTCGAGCGCGCCAGCATCCTCAGCGACGCCATCGACACCACCCGCAGCGCGCAGGTGGAATTCAAGAACCAGGTCCAGGCCTTCAAGAACATCCTGATGCGGGGCGCCGAGGCGGAGAAGTACACGGCGGCGTTCAAGAAGTCCGCCGCTCTGACCGACTCCGAGCTGGGCAAGGCCAAGGAATTGATGGCCAAGGTCGGCGTCGATACCGCGTTGGTGGACGACACGCTGCACGCGCACCAGGAAATGAGCGGCAAGTTCTTGCAGGCGCTGGCGCCGTACCAGCCCGACTCGCCCGACAGCGCGCGCGCCGTCGATGCATCGGTGCGCAGCATCGACCGGGCGCCGACCAAGAAAATCGACGACATCGTGCTGTTCATCGAGGGCGAATCGCACCGCCTGCTGGCCGGCATGGCGGAGGAGCGCGAGGGCGCCCAGCGCCGCTCGGCCATCATGTTGTTCGGCGTGGTGGCCACCACGCTGGTGGTCGGCGGGCTGGCCGTGGCCTGGCTGGCGCGCAGCATCACGACGCCGCTGAACGCCGCCATCGCCATCGCGCAGACCGTGGCTAGCGGCGATCTGAGCGCGGAGATCGATGTCTCCAGCACGGATGAAATCGGCACCTTGCTCGATGCGCTCAAGCACATGCAGGACAGCCTGGCCGGCATCGTCAGCAAGGTGCGGGCCGGCACCGAGGCGATCGCCAACGCCTCGCAGGAAATCGCCAGCGGCAACCTCGACCTGTCGGCGCGCACCGAGGAACAGGCCAGCTCGCTGAGCGAGACCGCCGCGTCGATGGGCCAGCTGACCGCCACCGTCAAGCAGAACGGCGAGAACGCCAACCAGGCCAGCACGCTGGCCGGCAACGCCTCGCAGGTGGCGGTGCGCGGCGGCGAGGCGGTGGCGCAGGTGATCGACACCATGGGCTCGATCAATGAGTCGTCGAAGAAGATCGTCGACATCATCGGCGTGATCGATGGCATCGCCTTCCAGACCAATATCCTGGCGCTCAACGCGGCGGTGGAGGCGGCGCGCGCCGGCGAGCAGGGGCGGGGCTTCGCGGTGGTGGCGTCGGAAGTGCGCAACCTGGCCCAGCGTTCGGCGGCGGCGGCCAAGGAAATCAAGGAGCTCATCAGCGATTCGGTCGCCAAGGTCGAAACCGGCAGCCGGCTGGTCGGCCAGGCCGGCAGCACCATGGACGATGTGGTGGCCAGCGTGCGCAGCGTCAGCACCATCATCAGCGAGATCGCCGTCGCCAGCGGCACGCAGAACGAAGGCATCGACCAGGTCAACCTCGCCATCGCCCAGATGGACAGCGTGACCCAGCAGAACGCCGCGCTGGTGGAAGAGGCGGCGGCCGCCGCAGAGGCGATGCAGCAGCAGGCGCTGAGCCTTGCCGAAGCGGTGAGCGTCTTCAAGATCGCCGGCCACCAGCGCAATGCCGTGGCGCTACGCGGTGCGGTCTGACGGCGTCGGTCGTTGTAGCAAAAAACAAACATTGTCCCGTTGCCCCCGGCTGTCGCAGGCGACGGCGTTTGTTCCTTTCCACGCGGTCAAATTTCCTTGACGTTTAAATTATTTCCTCATAGGAGAGCGGCGTTGTTTCGCCCTCCTGCTAACTGCCAGTTACAAGTTTCCACTAGGAATAGCGGTTGCATACTGAGAAACTTGGTTACATTTTCCTTACAATTTAGTGTCGTGTTGTCTTTGACAGACGGGTTCGCCGATCACAGAATCGGCCTCACACCGGCTTACAAAAACGCCAATTTTTAGGCGTTTTCAACCTTGGCAACGTGCTACCGCGCGTGGCCGAAAGGGCGGTGTGGTGTTAGCGGTATCCCTCTAACCTGTGTGTAAAGGAAAAACCATGACTTTGAATAAAGCAATGATGGCCTTGCTGCTGTCCCTGGCCGGCGGTGCCGCGATGGCCGTGCCACATTCCGCAACGGTCGACTTCTCCAAGGGGCTGGAAGGCTGGTCGGGCATGCAGCCCCTCGACGGCAACGGCGGTTCCGGCATCGACACCGGCATGGGCCACGGCGCGCCTGCGCTGCGCACCGTGATGGAGAACTTTGGCGTGGACTGGCGCACCAGCAGCAACCAGGCCTTCCTCGGCGACTACACCAAGCTGTCGGGCGTGACCTTGGGCCTGGACATCTCGGCGCAGCAGATTTACTTCTTCAACCGCGAGGTGTCGCGCAACGTGATCGTCGAGCTGCGCGACTACGACAACACGCCTGCCGGCTTGCCCTACACCAGCGTGTTTTACAACCTCGGCAGTATCGACTCGACCAAGGGCTGGCAGCATCTGTCGGTGACTATCGGTGACACCAATGCGACGGCGCTGCCTGCCGGATGGGGCGGATACGGCGGCCCCGACGGGCACGGGCCGACGCTGCCGGCCGGTCGCACCTTCGCCAGCGTGCTGGCCAGTGTCGACGAGGTCGTGTTCACGACCTTGCAGCCCGGCTATGTGTACGGCTACACCAACTTCGACATCGCGATCGACAACGTGAGGATCACCGCCGTGCCGGAGCCGTCGACCTACGGCATGCTGCTCGGCGGCATGGGACTGGTCGGCTGGATGGCGCGCCGCAAAGCGCGTACGGTGGCGTAAGCCTGCTGCATCGTTGTCGGAGAGTGGGGCCCCGCCCTCCGATCGATGCGTGGCGGATCTATTTGGCGGCGGGCGGCGGCAGCTCCGAATACTCCTTGAGCAAGGCGGAGAATTCCCGCACGCCGGCGGTGCCCAGCCAGGTCCACATTCTCTCCACCTGGGCGGTATGGGCGGCGTAGTAGCTGGTGCTGGTAGCCAGCCAGACATGGTCGGAAAAAATCGGCTGCGTCAGCCTGACGATGGCGCCTTTGTAGGTTTGGGCGATGTAAGCGTCCATGTCGTTCGGCGAGGTGACGGAGACCGCGAAGCCGTCGATTCGGTTGAGCTTGAGCTTCTCGAAATTGCGCGCGATATCGACCGCGCCGCTGTCGACTTTCAGGCCCAGGCCCAGCATGCGGGCCTTGTAGCTCGATCCCAGCGTGATGCCCAGCGAGCGGTTTTGAAAATAACTGGCGGGGTCGGTGGCCGGCGGTATCCGGTCGGCGCTGCGGACGAACACGACGATGTTCAGCGCCAGTGCGCGCGCAATGTCGGGCTGATGGTTTTTGTCGAGCGGGAAGACGATGCCGGCAGCGTCCGCGGCGCTGGAGTCCATTGGGGCGAACGCTATCTCGCCAGCGACCAGGGCCGGCTTGATGCGCATCACCGGCAGGCGTTTCAAGTCCGCCTGGCATCCCGCGCTGGCCGCGAAGCGCTGCACCAGTTCCGCCGACGCGCCGGGCTTGGCGGGCACGGCGGTGCCGGTTCCCAGCCAGTACGGCGGTCTTTCCTGGTCAAGGTAGCCGATTTTTACCGGTTCGCAGGCCGCCGCGCCGCCCGCGCTGAGGGCGAAAGTCACCGCGAAAATGCCGAATTTCATGAGTCGTCCAGATGCCAACAATAGTTATTGCCAGCATTATGACAGTAGCTATCCGGATACGCTGATTTGCACACGACAAACGGACGAGCGGCCGACGCCGTGATGCGGCATCGGCGCCAGGCTGTCAGTCCAGCGTCCACACATAGGTCATCGTGGCCCAGACCGGTTCGCCCTGGCCGTCGCTGCCGGCCGGTTTGAACCTGCACTGCGTGAGCGCCTTGCGCGCCGCCTTGTCCAGATCGGGGAAGCCGCTGGACTTCTGCACCTTCGACTCGATTACCCTGCCGTCATTGCCCACCAGCAGCGCCAGCAGGACGGTGCCGCTTTCGCCGCTCAGGTAGGAATTGGCCGGATATTTGGGCGGGACGCAAGCTCGGGCATCGACGATGACGGCGGTGCGCGGCGCGGCATGGCTGGCGCTGGCCGCATTGGTGCTGGCGGCGGGCGGCGCGCTGGCCCGGCTGGCGTCGGCCACCGCCTTGGCGTCGCTGCGCGCAGGCTCGGCCGCGACCGGCCGCTCAGCCTCCCGCACGGTCTCAGGCGCTGCTGCGGGCTTGGCCGCCAGTGCCGGTGGCGGGGCGGAACTTGCTTTGGGCGCCTCGGCCGCCTTGACCGGTTCGGCTGCTTTCGCCGGCGGGGGCGACTGCTTGGCGTTGGATGCCTGGGTAGGCACGTCCAGCTTGTGCAGGCCCAGACCCATGCTCTTTAACATGGCGGTCAGGCGCTCGTATTCGGATGCCTTGGTGGCGGCGGGGCTAGCCGCCGGCGGCGCTTTCGGCGCCGCGGCAGGCTTGGGCGCCTCGGCGGAATCCGCACCCGGGCTGGACCGCCCCGGCACCTGGGGCGCGCTGACAGCAGACGACGTTGTTTTGGAGTCATTGTCCGTGGCTGGCGCCAACGGTTCAGGGGCCGGGGCATACATGGCCGCCTGTTCAAGGCGCATCATCGATTGGTTGTCTTTCCAGACTATCCATAAGATGACGGCGACGGCCAGGACGATGAAACCGACCAGCAGGGTGGTATTGCGTACCCCGCGGCCTTGCGCGTGCTTGCGCATGAAGGCGAGCCAGGTATCCAGGCTTTTTCGCGGCGTGCGATCCGACGTGTCCGCCGCCGGGCGGCCAGTCCGGCCCGACTCATCCATGTCAAACGGCGTATAGACAACGGTGGAGTCGGGCAGATCGACGGTGCTTTGAAAACCGTAATGCCTCTCGCGGGCGCGCTGCTCGCTCAGGATCTGCAAATCGTACAGTTCTCGTTGATCCGCATCAGACAACACGCTGTAAGCGGCGTTCAAGCGCGCCATCATTTGTTCGGCTTGATGGTTCCCGATATTTTTATCCGGGTGATGCTTTTGCGATAGCGAACGATAGGCCGCGCGGATGACCTCTTGGGGCGCGTCGCGGGTGACGTTGAGACTCTCGTAATGGCTGTGAAGTTTTGTCATCGGATATGGCTGCAACGATTGATTTCTGGCGCCCCAGAGGACTGGGAACTTGCAATTTTGTTCAGTGATGCAAGATACTATATTGAAATCATTGTTGAAATGCAGTTCCGTGCCCAGGTTTTGAAAAAATGGCTTAAATACAACAGTTGTGGAATGCACACAGTTGCACTTGGGGCTGTTGCAAGCCTGGCGCCGTTCGTTCTTGCGCGTGGCGGCCAGCCGGCGACGAAGCGCCCCCTCCGGCAGCAGGTCCGCGCAGAAGGGCTGCAACTGGCCGCGCTCCCGGTACACTGCCGGGGCAAAATGGTTACTCAGCGTTTCCGGTGTCACTTGCCCGGCGCCAGACCGATTTGACTATCTACCGCGCCGACTCGTCTCATGCTGTTCTCGCCGGCTTGAGTTTTCATCGTTTTAATGGGGAAATTGCCGAACTATTTGGCGAACGCGGTTTTTGGTCGAAGATTAATTGCCTTTTGTTCAGCCAGAATACGCTGAGCCGTTGCGCGCAGGATCACTGGGTGCAATTTCGTCAGCTGTAGCATCCGTTTTTGCAGTATTCCCCTGTCTAATTTCATCGCGTCGCCTTTGGCGGCGAAGGCGATCATATTCAAGGAGTCAAGCGCATTGATCGTAATGACTGAATCACCAAAACTGCTGCGCATACGGTCTACATAAATTTCTGTCTGCCACAAATCGCCGCCGAGAAGATTCACTACCATCAGGCCATCGGGCGCCAAAGCCTGGTGGCAGTCCTGGTAGAATCGATGGCTGCATAATTGAGCCGGCTGTCCGTCGTTGTCAAATCCATCGACTAGCAATACATCAAACTCGCCGTCCGCGCCGCGCACGAATTCCGCGCCATCCACGCATGCCACGTTAAATCGCTCGTCGTCCTTGGGGACGAAGAATTGGTCGCGCAAATCGATCACTTTCCGATCAATTTCCGCGACCGAGATGATGGATTGGGGGAGGTGGCGATAGCAAAATTTAGCCAGGGAACCGCCACCCAGGCCTATCATGCCGATGCTCTGCGGATTTGGTTTAAATAACAGAAAACCCATCATGGACTGTGTGTAGGCCAAGACCAGATCGTCGGGGTCGTCCAGATTCATTTCACTCTGGATTGAGATGCCATCGAACATCAGCGCCAAAGATTTTCGCTTTCTGTAAAGCATTGGCTGGTCGTCGCGGGCGAGGGTAAGTAAATCTGTGAGTTTTTCCAGAAGTAAAACAACGCAATTATTGCGAGGGGGGAGTTTTTCGGCGATTAATGTGGCGGAAATATAAAATTCCAGACCCCGCATCAGATGCGGCGGAGGAATCATCTGAAAATATCGAAGCGAAAGTCTTGCGAGTATGGTTTTTACCTGCAACTCAAAAAAAGGCGACGGGCAGGGTTTTCGCATTTTTCGGTATAACATTTTACTCGGCTGGTTTGTTGTGGGCGCCATCGACGAAATCAATTGATTGAACTGATGACTTCGCACCTGTGCTCTGCGCAGAAATATTCACAACTGGTCTTCAGCATGCGCTTGCTATATTCCTTGATGGTAAGGGGCCGGACCTGCCAAACATGGTCCGTATCCGCCTGCCTGGGACATTGCGTCACGGTGGAAGCCATCGTCGAGTGATTTTCAATTTTCTTCATGTTCGTCCAGACGTTTTTATGCTGTATTGATGCCCCCATGCAAGCTGGGAAGATGGGGCGGCTCGTCGGTATACATTACCATAGTATGATAATGTGCATATCATAGAATTCATGTAGAATGCTTGTTTTATGTGCACCCTCACCGCCGCTTCCCTGTTCGGAATTGAGGAATTTATAGTCTTGGCTGGGATCAAATGTTGAACTTGAACGATGACTACGCGATGCACTCGAATCGTTTTGCTGAGGTGCTGGCCTGCAGCCAGGGCAAACCCTTCGCGTTTGATCATGGCGGCATGCGTACCTTGCATTTCGACGGGCGCTATATTCAAAGCGCCATGCGCATCGTTGCGCCTGATGAGTTGCTGTTGAGTTATACGCGGGCGATGATGGCTTTTTTGCTGGCCAAGCAGTCGCCACGTCATATCTTGATGATAGGCTTGGGCGGTGGCTCGTTGGCCAAGTTTTGCTACCGCCACTTGCCGGCAACGCGCATAACCGTGCTGGAATTGGACCGCGATGTCATCGCGCTCAGACGGCAATTCGTTTTACCTGAGGACGATGAACGCTTCCAGATCGTTCATGTCGATGCGGAGCACTATCTGTCCAGCATGCAGCATACGGTCGACGTCATTTTGCATGATGGTTTTGTGGCGGACGGACTGGCGCCTGAACTCAGCACCGAAAAGTTTTATCGGCGCTGTAGCGAGGTGCTCGATAGTGACGGTGTGCTGGTGTCGAACGTCTTTGGGACGACGGATGATTTGATGCCCGTGATGACGCGCATGTGGAAGGCTTTTGGGCCGAAGTTATGGTGGGGCGACCCGTCCGGTTGCATCAATCGCATCATCCTTGCGACGAAGGACGTGGGCCTCATGGCGCAGCGTTCGGCGCTGGTAAAACGGGCTGAACAACTTGACCTGCAGCATGGCCTGGCGCTGGGCGAATTTGTCGACAGGCTGAAAACCGCACACAACAAGAGTGACGCGGAATTTGATGCGATCGCCGGCTATGATGCTGGCGCCACCTTCATGCCATATTGATCGCCTGGGCGTGGCCGAGGCGGGTGCCCGCACCGTTTTCGGGCATTACGCCGCGCCGGCGGTTTTGGAATGGGATGCTCATTCAATTATAATATCGCCATTCTCAGCGGCTTAGGACATGATCATGGAAAGCAAAACGGCGCGGATGACCGTGCTGGTCGACCCGATAAAGAAGCAGGCATTCGAACGACTGTGCGCGAGCCAGGATTTGACGCCGTCACAAGTGTTGCGTCAGCTTATGCGTGACTATATGGAAAGTTTCGGTGTCGACTACAGTACCAAAAGTCGAATTGGCAAGAAGCAAGTTGAAGAGGAAGCCGCCTAGTCGCGCCTCCCGCAAGTCAGGTCCTCATGGAATTGAATTATAATAAAATTATAATCAACTAGCCGATCTCCGCATAGACCATGGAAACCAAGTCCGCCCGCATGACTATTTTGCTTGATCCCGCCAAGAAAAAAGCATTTGAAGAGTTGTGTGCTGCCCAAGATCTGACGCCTTCCCAAGTTCTGCGTCGACTGATGCGCGAATATCTTGAACAGCATGGCGTTGCATACAGCACGAAAAATACACTCGGTTTGCCCTCGCAGAAAAAATAGACCTTAGGTGTACGGTATGGCTGGGCATAGTCAAAAAATTAAATTCTTCCGTCAGCAAATACCGCAGTTTGACTGCGTTCCCGGCTGTCACGATTGTTGTGGGCCGGTGCGCACTTCGACGGAGGAGATCGCCAGGTTGCCGGTAAAGAGCGACGCTGAGCACGACGCCGCGCTCGCCGCGTGGAGTTGCCCCTATCTGGGTGACTGCGGCTGTGAAGTGTACGCCGAGCGCCCCCTGATTTGCCGTTTGTTCGGCACCACGCCGCAACTGAAATGTCCACGCGGCCGGCGGCCGGTGGAAATGATTTCGCCGGTAGTCGAGAAAGAAATATTCAGCTACTTTACTGAGGTGCGTCACGTGCTGCTTTGAGCGCGAGCGTCAACCGGATGCGGCTTCCTGGTGCTGCGCGGCATAGGCACCTGGCAGGGTGGCGTGGCGACTGCTGTTTCCAGCGAATATGACGCAGTTATTGCTGTCTGGCACATCGCTTTGCCACATATGATCGCCAAATTCCGCGAGCAGTCGCGTCATCAAGTGCCAAAAGTGTGATCCGTCTCGTGAGAGATTTGCGACCAGCATCCCATCGGGAGTGAGCAGCTGGCGGCACTTCTGGTAGAAGCCAGCCGAGCTGAGTTCGGCTGGCTGGCCATGGGCGTCAAAACCATCCAGCAGCAGCACGTCGACGTCGGGCGTAGCCGTCGCGACAAAATCGGCGCCGTCGGCATGCACCACTTGAAACCGCTCGTTGTCCGGAGGAATCATGAACTGGTCTCTCAGGGCAATCACGTTCGCGTCTATCTCCACCACCGTGATTCGTGCCGAGGCCAGGTGCCGATAACAATACTTCGCCAACGAGCCGCCGCCTAGTCCGATCATCAGGATATGCTGTGGCGAAGAGATGAATTGCCGGAAGTTCATCATCACCCGCGTGTAGCTGAGCGCAAGCGCAGTCGGGGCCGACACCCACATTGCGCTCTGTATGTATTTTTCCTCGAAATGCAGGGAGCGGACATTTCCCTCATTAAATACAAACGGCCTGCCATTGCTTTCTTTTAGCAACTGCTCGAAACGCGGCTGAGGAATCTCGCCGGCAGGCAATTGTGGCGCCGTGTGGTGATCGGCGTTGGCCGAGCATGCGCCATGTTTCAACAACGTAGCAGGCAAGTTCTATCCTTCGCTGGACCTATGCCTGGTCGACACCGCCATATCAGATGCGACGCCGCTTGGGCGGACGGCAGCCGTTATGCGGCATGGGGGTCACATCCTGGACCTCGAGTATCTTTATGCCGAGACTGTTCAAAGCGCGTACCGCCGATTCGCGACCAGGTCCGGGACCTTTGATGCGCACCTCGAGGCTTTGAACGCCATACTCAATTGCAACTTTCCCAGCTGCGTCGGCGGCAACCTGGGCTGCAAATGCGGTCGATTTGCGCGAACCTTTGAACCCTGCGCCACCGGACGTTGCCCAGGAAAGGGCATTGCCTTGGCGATCAGTGATGGTGACGATCGTGTTATTGAACGATGCGTGCACATGCGCGACCCCGGCGCTGACATTCCTGCTGGCCTTCTTCCGGGTGCGTGCCGATGCTACTTTGCTGGTCGATTTTGCCATATTCCTCCTCGTTAAGCGTGCATCTTATCACTCTTTAATGTAAATTTCATGATAATGCCATTATCATGAAAGATGAGCTGAATGTTCCAGGTCGCCGCCGCCGTCAGGGGCGCGAAAGAAAAGGCAGGAGTTTTCACCGGTGCTGGTGGAATGATGCGGGCGGAGAGTGGTGGTCGGGGTGAGAGGATTCGAACCTCCGGCCTCTGCGTCCCGAACGCAGCGCTCTACCAGGCTGAGCCACACCCCGACTCTGGAGTAATTACATCAGAATTTTGCGCGTTTTTCAACTGTATGCGGGCGGCAGGGACTTGCTCGATATCAACCCGTTTACCACTCATTTGTGACTAAATGCCAACGCCAGCCGCACGAATGGCCGGTTTCTTGCTTTGCAAAAAGATCAAGATGGTTAATATGGTCAAATATATCAATACGCATTATTTTGGGGCGGCGCCCTCACTGACATGGGAAGATCTGACATGAAGATACGGCAAACGATGATGTGCAGCGCGGTGGCTGCGGCGATGGCGGCGATGGCGGGCCCGGCGTGGGCGCAGGTCAAACCGTCCGACGAGATCGAAGTGGTCAAGGTGACCGCGCAAAAGCGCAAGGAAGATCCGGCCAAGGTGGCCATGAGCATCACCGCCGTCACCGGCGCCCAGCTCCAGGCCGAGCACGTGAACGACTTCACCGACCTGACCCGCGTGGTGCCCAACATCTCCTTCACCGCCGCCAGCGGCAACGGCGGCGCCGGTCCCGGCACCGAGAACATCGAGATCCGCGGCATCAGCTCGACGGCCGGCGCGGCCACGGTCGGCATCTACCTGGGCGATGTCTCCATCACCGTCGGCAATGTCTACACCATGGGCACGGTCGAGCCGAAGTTCTTCGACATCGACCGCGTCGAAGTGCTGCGCGGGCCGCAGGCCACCTTGTACGGCGCCAGCTCGATGGGCGGCACCATCAAGTTCGTGCCGAACGAGCCGGACCTGAAGGAGCGCGAGTTCACCACCTACGGCGAGCTGTCCAACACCAAGGGCGGCAGCGGCAACTACGCGGCCAATATGGTGGCCAACTTCCCGCTGATCCAGGACGAGCTGGCGCTGCGCATCGGCGTGCAGGCCCAGCACACGGGCGGCTACATCAACCAGGTCGACGGCGACGGCAACGTCCTGGCCAACAACATCAACAAGCTCAGCGACCAGGAAATGCGGGTGGCGCTGAAGTGGAAGCCGATCCGTTCGCTGACGATCACGCCGTCGGTCTACTATCAGAAGGTGGATGCGAAAGACATCGCCGCCTTCAACCTGGACCGGCCTTTCTACCAGGCGCAGAAGCAGGTGCGCGAACCGTCCAAGGATACGCTGCTGACCCCCAGCGTGACCGTCAACTGGGACCTGGGCGCGATGGACCTGACCTCGGCCACCAGCTACTTCGAGCGCAAGTTCGACCGCACGCAGAACGGCTCGGCCTACAACAGCTATTCACTGTCGACCTTCCTGACCTCGACCGAGGACGGCGGCAAGGCGCCGCCGGAACTGATCGCGGCCATTGCCGGCCTGCCGTCGGCGGTCTACCTGAACAACCAGGTGCGCCAGGCGTCGCAGGAATTCCGCCTCGCCTCGCGGCCGTATGATGCCAGCGTGTCGCCGTGGACCTGGCTGGCCGGGACTTACTTCTCCAACCAGCACACCAACATCATCGAGAACGATCCGATCTTCGGCGTGACCGACACCTTCAAGAGCTTCGGCTTCGACATCGCCGATCCGGACCTGCTGCCGGACGCGCGGCCCGGCCAGTTCCCGAACGATAACTCGTTCGCCGGCGCCTTCCACTTCCGCGAGAAGCAAAGCTCGATCTTCGGCGAGGTCAATTACTACTTTACGCCGACCGTGCACGCCACCGTCGGCGCGCGCTACCTGAAGGCCGACTCCACGCTGGACCAGCGCAACGGCAACTACCTGGCCGGCGCCGGCAACAACAGCAGCGCCAGTTCCTCGTCCAAGGCCTTCACGCCGAAGTATGCGCTGACGTGGGAAGTCAATCCGACCAACACCGTCTACACCAGCGTGGCCAAGGGCTTCCGTCTGGGCGGCAACAACATCTACGTGCCGCCGACCACCTGCTCGCAAGACCTGGAGGCGAACGGCCTGACCAAGGGCCCGGATGCGTATTCGTCCGACAGCCTGTGGAGCTACGAGGTGGGCAGCAAGTCGCGTTTCCTCAACAACCGCGTCACGGTCAACGCCGACGTGTTCTATGTGAAGTGGAAGAACATCCAGCAGGGCGTCTACCTGCCGACCTGCGCCTACACCTACAACGCCAACGCCGGCGACGCCACCAGCAAGGGCTTCGAGTTCGACATCAAGGCCAAGCCGCTGCCGGGCCTGACCTTGACCGCCTCGGCCGGCTACGTCAAGGCCGAGCTGTCCAACGACGAGGGCTCGCGCAACGGCGTGGTCGGCGCGGTGGCCGGTGCGCAGGTGCAGGGCGTGCCGAAATATAACGCCGCCTTCAACGCCACCTACAACTTCGCGGCGTTCGGCGACAAGAGCGCCTACGTGATGGGCGGCATGCAGTGGGTGGGCGCCAGCAAGGGCTCGCTCAATCCGGCGCAGACCGACTACGAGCGGCCGGCCTACCACAGCACCGACTTCAGCGCCGGCATGTCCTTCGACCGCTACAACGTCAGCCTGTTCGTCAAGAACGCCTTCGATACCGACACGGTGATCCAGCATCCGCAGGTGGCGTCCATCGTGCAGGGTTACCGGCTGGCGCCGCGCAGCATAGGCGTGAGCGTGGCGGCGAAGTTTTAAGCGATAATGCTGCCTTTGAATTGACACGCAAAGGCAGCATCATGAGCATCACGATTTATCACAACAACGCCTGCGGCACTTCGCGCAAGACGCTGGAAGCGATACGTGCCACCGGCGTCGAGCCGGAGATCGTCGACTACGTGAAGAGCCCGCCGTCGCGCGAGGCGCTGAAGGCGATGATCGCCAGGGCCGGCCTGACCGCGCGCGCCGCCATGCGCGACAAGGGCGAGCTGTACGACGAACTGGGTCTGGCCGACACCGCGCTGTCCGATGACGCATTGCTGGACGCGATGATGGCCCATCCGATCCTGATCAACCGCCCCTTCGTGGTGACCGACAAAGGCGTGCGCCTGTGCCGTCCATCCGAGCTGGTGCTGGAACTGCTGTAACCATGCGGCCGCTGCGCTGGCTATTCCGGTTGATGCTGGCCGCCACGATCGGCGCGGCGCAGTTCGCGCATGCGGTGCCGATCCCGGAAGGCTGGGACCTGACGTTCAAGGCCCAGCGGGCGGAGGCGCCGCCGATCCGCAGCGGATGGAACGATGTCTTCAATCTGTATCAGGAGATCGACAAGCGCGGCTGGCAGATGCGCTATCTGTTACAGCAGGTGCCGCTCGATAGCCTGGACGCGGCCGTCTTCGTGCAGGGCGACTTTCGCCGGCACGGCCTGTTCGTGCAGGGCGAGCGCGCCTATCTGATGCTGGAGCGCGGTTATGCGTCGTTCGATGTGCGACCAGTCAACGCCGACGACGCGCGCCGCCTGATCCGCCGCTACGCCGAGCACGACGGCCCGACGACGACGAACAACCTGGCCTCGATGGACGCCATCCATTGCACGTCCAAGGTTGCCAGGTCCGTGGTCAGTCTGCTGGTCGATGGCAAGCCCCGGCAGTATTGGCTGTCGGGCGCGGACTACTGTGAAATACCGGTCGATCTGCTGGCGCCGGTCAAAGAGATGATGTGCGGTGGCCACTGCTACGCCAACAAGATGGTCGACCGCTGGGCGGGCGCGCTGGAGCGCGATGTCCAGAACCTGCCGGCCACCGGCCCTGTGACCGGGGCGGCGCCGGGCGACGCCCGCACCGGCCTGACCTCGCGGGCGCCGGTGCTGCGGGACGCGGCCGCCGTATTGCGCGACGGCGGCACGCCGGAAGCCATGTGCTACCAGCTCAATCAACTGCTGGACTTGCCTTCGCCGAACGCCAAGGGGCGCGGACGCGATTACAGGGATGGCGACGACGACGAGATCACCGCCGCCATGTTGGCGCTGCTGGGACGGCTCGATGCGACGTGCACCTACAGGACCGGATCGCCGATGCTGCACGTACTGGTGCGCCGCAGTCCGGTCGCCGTGATCGAGCTGGCGCTGCAGCGCGGTTTTCCGGTGAACCAGATCACTGACCACTCGCCGCTCGACGAGGCGATTTTCGAGAAGCGCGAGGACGTCCAGCAAATCCTCAGGCGTGCCGGCGGCGTGCAGCACACCACGGCCGGCAAGTAGGCGCGGCCACAAACAAAAACGGCGCCCGAGGCGCCGTGGTCGTTTAGTGCGTGCGGTGGACCGAGAAGTGGGCCAGCTGCAGCAGCGATTCCTTGTAGACGCTGTCGGGCAGGTCGGCGATCGCGGCGGCGGCGCGTTCGGCCGCCGTCACGGCTTGCTGGCGCGTGTAGTCCAGTGCGCCGCTGGTGGTGATCGCCGCCAGGATGGTGTCGAAGTGCTGCTCGTCGCCCTGCTCGATGCAGCTGCGCACCAGCTCGCGCTGTTCCGGCGTGCCGTTTTCCATCAGGTAGATCAGCGGCAGCGTCGGCTTGCCTTCGCGCAGGTCGTCGCCGACGTTCTTGCCGATTTCGTTGGCGTCGCCGGCGTAGTCCAGCACGTCGTCGATCAGCTGGAAGGCCGTGCCCAGCGAGCGGCCGTATTCGCCGGCCGCGTCGATCTGCGCGTCGTTGCAGCCGGAGATCAGCGCGCCCAGCTCGGCCGCCGCTTCGAACAGCTTGGCGGTCTTGGAGCGTATCACTTGCAGATAGCGTTCCTGGCTGACGTCCGGGTCGTGCATGTTCAGCAGTTGCAGCACTTCGCCTTCGGCGATGACGTTGGTGGCGTCGGACAGGATCTGCATCACGCGCATATTGTTCAGGCCGACCATCATCTGGAAGGCGCGCGAGTACAGGAAGTCGCCCACCAGCACCGAGGCGGCGTTGCCGAACAGGGCGTTGGCGGTGGCGCGGCCGCGGCGCAGCGACGATTCGTCGACCACGTCGTCGTGCAGCAGGGTGGCGGTGTGGATGAATTCCACCACCGCGGCCAGCTCGTGGTGCGCCTGGCCTTGATATGCGTAAGCGTTGGCCACCAGCAGGACC
The DNA here is from genome assembly GCF_059418605.1 of Duganella sp. GW821-FHT07G03. Taxonomy (NCBI): domain Bacteria; kingdom Pseudomonadati; phylum Pseudomonadota; class Betaproteobacteria; order Burkholderiales; family Oxalobacteraceae; genus Duganella; species Duganella sp. GW821-FHT07G03. The sequence goes on along the minus strand of NZ_JBWKQE010000013.1, from coordinate 14,053 downwards.
AGCACCGGCCGGATGCGTTTGCCGCCGGCACTGATGATGTATTCAGCAATCTGATTGACGAGACTGACCTCGGAATGCAGTTTCTGGCGGATCACCGTGTTGACCGCGTCCATGTCGGCGGCGATCGTGTGGGCGATATTGTTTTGAGTGGCGTTTTGGGTAGCGGCAGACAAGGCGAACCTGTGCGGTAGACTATGGGTGCCGCGATTATACGTCATGCCCTCGCGGAGAGGGGCCTCGGCCCCTGATCCTGACAACATGTTTGTTAAATATGTAAGGTATCGGCCACTGCGCGGCGGCGGCAAAATTGTCGACATACCACGCCAGCTAGCATTTGTGAATAGTTTTTGACGCGAAATCCCATCCCATGTATAATCAGCGGTTCCCCGGTTTTCATGCCTGCCTCGCAAGGGTCTTGCGCGGACTCCGGACGAAATTTTCTTAAACATTTGATGAGGTTTCAAATCATGTACGCGGTCATAAAAACCGGTGGCAAACAATACAAAGTTGTCGCTGGCGAAAAACTTAAAGTAGAACAGATACCGGCAGACATTGGTTCCGAACTCACCATCGATCAGGTCCTCGCCGTTGGCGAAGGCGAAAGCATCAAATTTGGTGCTCCTCTGGTTGAGGGTGCAAAGGTACTGGTTACTGTTGTGGCACACGGTCGTCACGATAAAGTGAAGATTTTCAAGATGCGTCGTCGTAAGCACTACCAGAAGCATCAAGGCCATCGCCAAAATTACACCGAAATCCAAATCGTATCGATCAACGGCTAATCGCCGTTTGCCCGAGAATTAGTATCCAAGGAGTCTTAAATGGCACACAAAAAAGGCGGCGGCACAACGCGAAATGGTCGTGACTCAGAATCAAAGCGCCTCGGCGTTAAGGTTTATGGCGGTCAATCGATCAATGCTGGTGGCATCATCATTCGTCAACGCGGCACGCCAGTGCGCGCCGGCGAAGGTGTTGGCATGGGCAAAGACCACACCCTGTTCGCTCTGGTGAACGGCAAGGTCAAGTTCGTAGTCAAGGGCGAAGGTTCGAAGCAATTCGTTACCGTAGTCCCAGCGTAAATAACGCTACCAGCCCGGTGCGCTAGTCGCACGGGCTGTTTTGTAAGGCGCAAGCCTTCAATCGAAAGGCTCTGCCCACGGTAGAGCCTTTTTAGTTTTATGGTGGTGCATCATGAAGTTTATCGACGAAGCAAAAATTGAAGTAATCGGTGGTGACGGCGGCAATGGTTGCGCCTCGTTTTGCCGTGAAAAATTCCGCCCGTTCGGCGGCCCTGACGGCGGCGACGGCGGCAAGGGTGGCTCGATCTGGGCCGTAGCGGACCGTAACATCAATACCTTGGTCGATTTCCGCTTCTCGAAAGTCCACCGCGGTAAAGACGGCGAATCCGGCCGTGGCGCCGATTGCTACGGCAAGGGCGCGGACGACATCCACCTGCGTATGCCGGTCGGCACCCTGATCATCGACGATCTGTCGGGCGAAATCCTGGCCGATCTGACCGAACATGGCCAGATCGAACTGCTGGCCAAGGGCGGCGAGGGCGGCTGGGGCAACATCCACTTCAAGACCTCGACCAACCGCGCCCCGCGTCAAAAGACCGAAGGCAAGGAAGGCGAACGCCGCGACATCCGTCTGGAACTGAAGGTACTGGCCGACGTCGGCCTGCTGGGCATGCCGAACGCCGGCAAGTCGACCTTCATTTCGGCCGTATCGAACGCGCGTCCAAAAATTGCCGATTACCCGTTCACCACCCTGCACCCGAACCTGGGCGTGGTCCGCGTGTCGCACGAGAAGAGCTTTGTGATCGCCGACATTCCCGGCTTGATCGAAGGCGCTTCCGAAGGCGCCGGCCTGGGCCACCAGTTCCTGCGTCACCTGCAGCGCACCGGTCTGCTGCTGCACATCGTCGACCTGGCGCCGTTTGAAACCGACATCGATCCGGTCAAGGAAGCCAAGGCCCTGGTCAACGAACTGAAAAAGTACGACGAAGCGCTGGTCGACAAGCCGCGCTGGCTGGTGTTGAACAAGCTCGACATGGTGCCGGAAGAAGAGCGCGTCAAGCGCGTCAAGGACTTCGTCAAGAAGTTCGGCTTCAAGGGCCCGGTGTTCGAGATCTCCGCGCTGAGCCACGACGGCACGCAGGAGCTGGTCAACGCCATCCAGAAACACCTGGAAGCGAAGCGCCACAGCGAGCAGCGCGCGGAAGAAACCCAGATGACGGAAGAGGCGCGCGGCATCTCCTCCATCGATCCGGACGATCCTCGCTTCAAGATCCTCGACTAATCCTCGACGTTTCCTCGGTATTACCGGCATAATCTGTTATCAGCTGATTATGCCTTTCCATCTCGGCGCCCGTCCTGCCACCGCAGGGCCGGCGACTGTTAGCGGCAAAGCAGGGCAACCCGCCCACCACAATCACAGCACTGAACGTTCCAGGCCCCTGGCCGGAGATTGATCGTCCGTTTGTTTTGAGAGTTGTCGCGTCATGAATTCTGTCATCCAAAAAGCTACCCGCATCATCATCAAGGTCGGCTCGTCGCTGGTCACCAACGACGGCCGTGGGCTGGACCACGCCGCCATCGCGCGCTGGGCCGCGCAGATCGCCGGCCTGCGGGCCTTGGGCAAGGAAGTGGTGCTGGTCTCGTCCGGCGCCATCGCCGAAGGCATGCTGCGCCTGGGCTTCGAGCAGCGCCCCACCGACATCCACGAATTGCAGGCCTGCGCCGCCGTCGGCCAGATGGGCCTGGCGCAGATCTATGAAACCAGCTTCCGCGCGCACCAGCTGGGCACGGCGCAAGTGCTGCTGACGCACGCCGACCTGGCCGACCGTGAACGCTACCTGAACGCCCGCTCGACCCTGACTACTTTGCTGCGCCTGGGCGTGGTGCCGATCATCAACGAGAATGACACCGTCGTCACCGACGAGATCAAGTTCGGCGACAACGACACCTTGGGCGCGCTGGTGGCCAACCTGATCGAAGCCGACGCGCTGATCATCCTGACCGACCAGCAAGGCCTGTTCAGCGCCGATCCGCGCAAGGACCCGGCGGCGGTGCTGATCCAGCAAGGCCGCGCCGGCGACCTGGCATTGGAAGCGATGGCGGGCGGCGCGGGCAGCAGCCTGGGTCGCGGCGGCATGCTGACCAAGATCCTGGCGGCCAAGCGCGCCGCCAAGTCGGGCGCGCACACGGTGATCGCCTACGGCCGCGAGGACAATGTGCTGGGGCGCCTGGCCGGCGGTGAAGCCATCGGCACCGAACTGGTGGCGCAGACCGGCCACCTGACGGCGCGCAAGCAGTGGATGGCCGATCACCTGCACACGGCGGGGCAGGTGGTGCTGGATGCGGGCGCGGTGCAAAAGCTGAGCAAGGAAGGCAAGTCGCTGCTGCCGATCGGCGTGGTGGAAGTGAAGGGCGAGTTCGGCCGCGGCGCGGTGATCACCTGCGTCGGCGCGGACGGCGCGCCGGTGGCGCGCGGGCTGTCGAACTACACCAGCGCCGAAACGCGCCGCATCATGCGCAAGCCATCGAGCGAGATCGAAGCCATCCTGGGCTTCGTCGAAGGCCAGGAACTGATTCACCGGGATAACCTGGTATTGGTCTGAGATCGTGGCGACCGAGGCGGTGCTCGATCGTGCATTTGTTATGATGCCAGGACGATATATAATGTGAAACCTTGTTAAAAAAGTTTTCGCCTTATGAGTTCATTATCCCGTCCGCAGGCCGTAGTGGCATCGGCAGTTGCCCTGAGACCTGCGAGGGCGCGTCCGCAGAGCCTCTTCCGTAACGTCTTCCTGCTGCTGATCTTCACCATCAGCCTGGTGCCCGCCATCGCCACCGTCTGGAGCGGTGCGCGCAGCGCCCCGGACTCGCTGGAGATGCGGCCGCTGGCGGGCCGTTGGTTCGACTTCAACTTCCCGGACTTGCTGGAGATGCGGCCGCTGGCGCCGTTGCCGACCCACTGGGAAGGCCGTTGGTTCGACTTCGACAGGAACTACCGCAATTTCGAAAAAGGCTATTCCGACCACCTGGGTCTGCGCAACCTGATGATACGCACCAAGAACGAGCTCGACTTCCGCCTGTTCAATTCGTCACGTCGCGTGTACTTCGGTAAAAAAGACGAGCTGTATGGACACAATATGTCGGACCTTGAGCTGCCGACCACGGAGTCCTTTCTGGCGCAGCCCGCCAACGCCGAGGCGGTCTACCAGGGCATGGTGAAATTGGCGGCGCAGCTGCAAGCGCAGGGCACCACGATGGTACTGATGACGCCGGTGAGCAAGCAGTATTTCACGCAGGACCGGATTCCCTTCTTCATGCCGCGCATCCAGCAGCCGTCGCATTTCATGGAGCTGTACCAGCGCTTCCAGCAGACGCCGGCCTTACACTTCATCGACGTCTATGGCATCCTGGCCCAGTCGCAGGGCAAGTTCCCCATCTTCTTTCGCCAGGATTTCCACTGGACCGATTTGACGGCGCTGACGGTGGCGGCTGAAGCCACCAACCGCATCGCCAGCCTGGAGGGGCTGCCGCCGGCATGGCGCCACCAGCTGTCCTACCATGAAGAGCCCTTCAATGGCTCGGAGGCCCGCTTTGCCGCGCGCCTCACCACCAAGCTGCCGCTCGAGCCGCAGCTGGACAAGACCTGGCAGGACGTGCACCAAGTGACGATGATGGACGCCCGCCAGACCGGTTTCGAATCCATCAGCGACACCGTGAGCGATCGCGGCCTGCTGCCGCCGACCTGCCTATACGGTAACAGCTTCAGCGACGGCATGGCGCGCGCGGGCCTGGCCGACCACTACCAGCAGTTCATCCGGCTCGACCGCGCCATGGGGCTGAAGGACACGCCGGCCCTGATACGCGGCCGCTGCAAATACCTGATCGTCCAAGTGCTCGACAGCGCGCCAGGCTCATGGTTCTCGCTCACCCAATAAATACATAGTACTGGATTCACCATGGTCTTTTCTTCGCCGGGATTTTTATTCCTGTTCTTCCCGTGTTTCTTCGTCCTGTACTGCCTGCTGCCCAAGATGTGGCGCAACGGTTTCATTCTGCTGGCCAGCCTGGCGTTCTACTTGCTGGGCGCGGGCGCGCTGACCGTCGTCGCGCTGGTGCTGGTGCTGGTGAACTGGCTGCTGGCCGGGCTGATCGGCGCGCTGCGGCGCGACGAGTCGCGCCGGCCGAAGGCGAGGCTGGCCATGGCGCTGGCGCTGGTGCTCAACCTGGCGCCGCTGATCGCCTATAAATACCTGGGCTTCCTGGCGCAGCTGCTGGCCGATGTCAGCGGCTTGCGCCTGCTCGACAGCGTGGCCAGGCTGGGGCTGGTGCTGCCGTTGGGGATTTCGTTCTACGTATTCCACTTCCTGTCTTACCAGGCCGATGTCTACGCGCGCCGCATCCAGCCTGAACGCAGCCTACACAAGTTCGCGATCTACATCTTCCTGTTCCCACACCTGATCGCCGGACCGGTGGTGCGCTTCGCCGAAGTCAAGGAACAGCTCGCAACCAAGCGCCGCGCCCTGGTCGGCAGCGACGTGTTCTGGGGGCTGAACCTGTTCATCATCGGCCTGTCGAAAAAGCTGCTGATCGCCGATCCGTTGGGCGCCGTGGTCGACCTGATGCACCGGCCCGATTACGCCTTGAGCACTTATGCCGCATGGCTGGGCGCCGTGTGCTATTCGTTCCAGATCTACTTCGATTTTTCCGGCTACACCGACATGGCGATCGGCATGGCGCGCATGATGGGTTTCCGCTTCCCGCGCAACTTCAACCGTCCGTATGCGGCCACCAGCGTCACCGAATTCTGGCAGCGTTGGCACATGACCTTGTCACGCTTCTTCCGCGACTATGTCTACATCCCGCTCGGCGGCAACCGCACGACGACCTTCAAGACCTACCGCAACCTGTTCGTGGTGTTCGGCCTGTGCGCGCTGTGGCACGGCGCCGCCTATACCTTCCTAGTGTGGGGCATAGGCCATGGCGTGCTGATCGCACTGGAGCGAGCTGGCGTGCTGAACACGGCCAAATGGCGCCTCGGCAGCCTGCCGGTGTTCCTGTGCGCGACGGTGCTGTGGGTGCCGTTCCGCGCCGACAGCATGGAGCAGAGCGGCAAGCTGCTGCGCGTGATGGTCGGCCGCGAGCCGTCGGTGCCGCTGTGGGCGCACGCCAACGTGGCACTGGCCGATCCCAAGGTGATTTTCCTGCTGCTGCTGTCGACCGTGATCTGCCTGGCAGGCGACAAGCTGTTCTACCGCTTCCGCCATATGAGCTTCCGTCGTCCCAAGCTGGTCGGCGCCTATAGCGCGGTGCTGTACGTGCTGGCCTGCCTGTCGGTGGTGGAGGGCGGTTTCAACCCCTTCATTTACTTCCAGTTCTAAACGCCGTCCGGCGCCGGGGTCTTGCTGCGGTAGTCGCACAGGTCCTGCTGCATGCAGTTCCAGCATTCGGGCTTGCGCGCCTTGCAGGTGTAGCGGCCGTGCAGGATCAGCCAGTGGTGGGCGTCCTGTAAAAACTCCTTCGGCACAAACTTCAACAGCTTCTGTTCGACGATGTCGACGTTCTTGCCTGGCGCCAGGCCGGTGCGGTTGGAGACGCGGAAGATGTGCGTGTCCACCGCCATCGTCGGTTCGCCGAAGGCCGTGTTCATCACCACGTTGGCGGTCTTGCGGCCAACGCCCGGCAGGGCTTCCAGCGATGCGCGGTCGCGCGGCACTTCGCCGCCGTGCAGCTCCACCAGCATCCGGCAGGTCGAGATGACGTTCCTGGCCTTGGTCTTGTACAGGCCGATGGTCTGGATGTAGGTCTTCAATTCCTCTTCGCCCAGGTCCAGGATGGCCTGCGGCGTGTTCGCCACCGGGTACAGCTTGCGCGTGGCCTTGTTGACGCCGACGTCGGTCGCCTGCGCCGACAGCAGCACGGCGATCAGCAGCTCGAACGGCGTCGTATAGGCAAGTTCGGTTTCAGGCTTGGGATTGGCGGCGCGGAAGCGCACGAACATTTCGTAGCGTTTGGCTGGATTCATTATTGTTTTGACTGTTCTACTTTTTTCAGGCGCGCGCGCTCCATCGCGGCGGCGATGATGGCGCGCTTGCGTTCCTTCTCGGCTACACCAGCGGCGTCGGCCGGATCGAGCGCATGCACCGCCGCCATCTTGGCTTCGGCCTTGGCGGCCAGGCGGGCGTCGTTCTCGTCCTTGTCGCGCTGCAGGCGCACGGCGCGGAAGTCGTGCCGTGCGCGCGCGGCGTCGGCGTCGGCCTGGCGCCAGGCGTCCCAGCCGGTGGTCTCGGTGACCGGGTACATGACGATGCAGTCGACCGGGCAGGGGTTGACGCACAGGTCGCAACCGGTGCACAGATCGGGCACCACGGTGTGCATCAGCTTGGCCGCGCCGACGATGGCGTCCACCGGACAAGCCTGGATGCACAGCGTGCAGCCTATGCACAGCGACTCGTCGATATAAGCCACCGCGCGCGGCCGTTCCAGGCCGTTGACGGGATTGAGCGGAATGACCTTGTGGCCGGTGACCGCCGACAAGCGGGCGATGCCTTCGGCGCCGCCGGGTGGACACTGGTTGATCGCCGCCGCGCCGGCGGCGATCGCCTCGGCATACGGACGGCAGCCGTCGTAGCCGCACTTGGTGCATTGCGTTTGCGGCAGGACGTCTTCGATGCGGTCGGCTAAGGTGGTGGGGGCGGTGGGCTGCACGGCGAACTCATTGCGATAAAACGTCATTATCCGATATCTGCACCGCGCGGCGCCAAAAACCTTAGTCGGGACGCGGTTTAGCCGGCCATACGCGGCGCACGGTCTGCCGCTCCAGTTCTTCCGCGTGCAGGCTCAGCGCCGGCTTGATCAAATCGCTGCGGCTGACGAGGCCGATCAGCCGGCGCGTGTGCGCGTCGCTGACCACCGGCAAGCGTTCCAGCTGGTGCACCGCCAGCCGCGTCGCCAGCGCGCGGCAGGTCTCGTCGGCCAGCGCGAAGATCGGCACGTTGACGCCGAACAGATCGCCCACGCAGACGGCGCCGGCGGCGCGCTCGCTGGCCAGGCCGGCGCGGTCCAGCATGCCGAGCAGGGCGCCGTCGCGCGTGACCGGGAAGGCGCGGTGGCGCTGCTGCGCGCCGAAGTGCGTCAGCAACACCTCGGCCAGCGGCAGCCGCGCGTCGATGCTGGTGGGCGCCACCGTCATGACCTCGGCCACGCTGTGGCGCTCCATCGGATCGATGCCGTATTCGCGGTAGATGTGATGGCCGCGGCGGGCGATCTTCTCGGTCAGGATGGAGCGGTGCATGGTGATCACCGTGAACGCGTAGGCCACGGTCGACGTGGCCAGCACCGGCAGCAGGGCGTTGACGTCGTGCGTCAGCTCGAACGCGAACGCCACCGCCATCACCGGCGCGCGCATCATGCCGCCCAGGGTGGCGGCCATGAACACCAGCGGCCACACGGCCGGCGCGCCGCCCGGTAAATAGGGCCCGAGCAGCGCGCCCAGGCCGGCGCCCAGCATCAGCAGCGGCGCCAGCACGCCGCCGGAAGTGCCCGAGCCCAGCGCCAGCAGCCAGATCACGGCCTTGACGATCAACAGGCCGGCGATGGCGCTGGCGGCCAGGTGGTTGTTGAGCAGGTCGGCGATGACGTCGTAGCCCACGCCCAGCGCGCGCGGCTGGAAGAAGCCGCCGATGCCGACCGCCAGCCCGCCCAGCGCCGGCCACCACATCCAGTGCAGCGGCAGCTTGTGGAAGCCGTCCTCGACGCGGTACAGCGCGGTCGACAGCAGCCAGGCCAGCGCGCCGCACAGCACGCCGCCGATCAGGCAGGACAGCAGCGCCGCCGGCGGCAGCGCCTCGGTATGCAACGGGAACAGCGGTCCGCTGTCGAGCAGCAGCGGCCGCAAGAAGCCCGCCACCGCGCACGCCACGGCCACCGGCGCCAGGCTGCGCGGACGCAGTTCGAACAACAGCAGTTCCACCGCCAGCAACAGCGCGGCGATCGGCGTGCCGAAGATGGCCGTCATGCCGGCCACGGCGCCGGCCACCAGCAGCGTCTTGCGCTCGGCGCCGCTGAGGTGGAAATGCTGGGCGATCAGCGAGCCGACCGCGCCGCCGGTCATGATGATCGGCCCCTCGGCGCCGAACGGGCCGCCGCTGCCGATGGCGATGCCCGAGGCCAGTGGCTTGAGCACCGCCACCTTGGGCGACATGGTGCTGCTCTTGAACAGGATGGCTTCGATCGCTTCCGGGATGCCGTGGCCGCGTATCGCCTCGGTTCCGTAGCGCGCGATCAGGCCGACGACCAGGCCGCCGATCACCGGCACCGCGATGACCCAGGCGCCCAGCGTGTGCGTGGCCGGCGAGGTGAACGCGGTGGAAAACCTTTGGAAGAAGAACAGGTTGGTGAAGAAATTGATCGCATGCAGCAGCAGGTCGGCGGTCAAGGTGCTGAGCGCGCCCACCACGGCGGCGATGGCGGCGATCAGCACCAAGCGGGAACTGCCGTCGAAATCGCGGCGGGCATCGTAGTTATTCATGGTCGTCGTCCAGGCTCAGTTTAGGGATGGTGAAGACGCCGTCCAGCGACAGCAGTTCGGTGCGGTGCTGCTCGGCCAGCTGGCTGAGCATCGCTTCCCCGTCCGGCAGCAAGTGGACCTCGACCCGGCGGCGGTCGCTGCTGCTGTGGCGGCGCTCGACCAGGCCGGCGGCCTCGCAGCGCGACACCAGCGCCACCACGCCGTGCGGCTTGGCTTGCAGGCGCTCGGCCAGCTCGCCGACGGTGGCCCAGTCGCGGCCGGGATAGCCCTTGATGTGCAGCAGCAGCAGGTATTGCAGCGGCGTGATGCCCCTGGCCTGCACCACGTCTTCGGAAAAGCGCTCGAAGCGCCGCATCTGGTAGCGGAATTCGGACAGCGCGGCAAAGTCGGACTTGGCCAGCGGCGGAGGGGAGCGTGAGGGCATGGCGTTGGTGCAAGGTGTGAAAGCGCGTAATATATCACGACATGATATATTTTGCCGAGGCAAAAAAAATCCCCGCCGAGGCAGGGATCTTGTGGAGCCGTGGCGTTTAGCCGTGCTTCTTGATGAAGTCGGTGATCTTCGGGCACACCATTTCGCGCCAGCGGCGGCCGGAGAAGATGCCGTAGTGGCCGGCGCCCGGCGCCACGAAGTCTTGCTGCATGTCGGCCGGGATGCCCGAGCACAGGTCGTGCGCGGCCTGGGTCTGGCCGGCGCCGGAGATGTCGTCCAGCTCGCCTTCGACGGTGAACAGCGCCACCGTGGTGATGTCCTGCGGACGCACCAGGTTGCCGCCGACCATCCACGTGCCCTTGGGCAGCGCGAAGTCCTGGAACACGGTCTTGATGGTGTCCAGGTAGTACTCGGCCGGCATGTCCAGCACGGCGTTGTACTCGTCGTAGAACTTGCGGTGGCTGTCGGCCGGCTCGTCGTCGCCCTCGACCAGGTGCATGTAGAACTCGCGGTGGCTCTGCGCATGGCGGCCAGGATTCATGGCGATGAAGCCGGCGTGTTGCAGGAAGCCTGGGTACACCTTGCGGCCGAAGCCCGGGTAGTTCGGCGGCACCGCGTAGATCACGGTGTTTTCAAACCACGAGAATTTCTTTTCGGTGGCCAGGTTGTTGACCTGCGTCGGCGAGCGGCGCGGGTCGATCGGGCCGCCCATCATGGTCATGGTCTTCGGCAGCTTCGGATCCTTGGCGGTGGCCATCAGCGCAATCGCCGCCAGCACCGGCACGGTCGGCTGGCAGACGGAAATCACGTGCACGTCCGGGCCCAGCTGGCGGATGAAGTCCTGCACGTAGAAAATGTAGTCGTCCAGGTGGAACGCACCTTCCGACAGCGGCACCATGCGGGCGTCGGTCCAGTCGGTGATGAAGACGTCGTGGTCATGCAGCAGGCCGCGCACGGTGTCGCGCAGCAGCGTCGAATGGTGGCCGGACAGCGGCGCCACCAGCAGCACGGTCGGCTGTTTCAGGGCCTTGGTCTTCTTGTCGTCCAGGTCTTTCTTGAAGTGGATCAGGCGGCAGAACGCCTTGTTGGTCACCACTTCCTCGATGATGCCTATGGTTTCGCCCTTGACTTCGGTACTGTCGATTTCAAACGCCGGCTTTTCGTAGTCCTTGCCCAGCCGGTACATCAGCTCGTAGCCCGCGGCGATGCGCTGCGAAAACGGCGTATGCGCCAGTGGCGACACCGGATTGGTGAACATCTTGGACGAGGCGTCGGCCCACTGCATCAGCGGGGTCAGGAGCGAGCGGTGCATTTCGTGCAGGTGGTAGAGCATATTTATTCCTGGGGTCAAGAGCTTGGTGCGATGCACCAATACCTTACATCATAAGCCAAATTATAGAATAATTGTTTGTGACGTAAAGCATTCCAAAGTACCGTCGGGCAAGCCTACGTATTATCCACAATGCGGCCGTGGTCAAATAATAATACTGCCGAACCAAGAAAAAAAGCAGCGTTTCCGCTGCTTTTGTGTAGGACACTTGCTGATGCTTAGTCGAACACCGGGGTTTCGACACCCAGCACCTTGTGCAATTTAGGCGACGTGGTGGTGTATTGCATATGGATCTTCTTGTCGGGGAAGATGTAGGGCGCGGCGCCGAAGGCGGCCAGCGCGGCTTCGTGGAAGCCCGACAGGATCAGTTTTTTCTTGCCCGGATAGGTGTTGATGTCGCCCACCGCGAAGATGCCCGGCACATTGGTCTCGAATTTCTCGGTGCTTTGCACCTTCAGCTGGCGGCGCTCGATGTCCAGGCCCCATTCGGCGATCGGACCGAGCTTCGGCGACAGGCCGAAGAACACCAGCAGCATGTCCAGCGGCACGCGGCGGGTCACGCCGTCGGCGCCGGTCACCTTCAGCTGCGACAGCTTGCCGTCGGCATCGACTTCATGGCCGGTGGCCTGGCCGATGATCAGTTGCATTTCGTATTCATCGCACAAGGCTTTCATCTTGGCGACCGAGGCCGGCGCGGCGCGGAAGTCTTCGCGGCGGTGCAGCAGAACCACCGATTCGGCCTTGCCGACGAAGTTCAACGCCCAGTCCAGGGCCGAGTCGCCGCCGCCACAGATGACCAGGTTCTTGCCTTCGAACTGGGCAGGATCCTTGACCTTGTAGTGCAATTGCGAGCCTTCGAACACTTCGATGCCGTCCACCTTCAGCGTGCGGGCCTGGAACGAGCCGACGCCGGCGGCGATGAAGATGGTCTTGGTGATGAAGGCGGTGCCGGCGCTGGTCTCGACGTCGAAGCGGCCGTCGTCGCGGCGCGCGACCTTGGTCACTTCCTGGCCCAGGTGGAAGGTCGGCTCGAATGGCTCGATCTGCTTGAGCAGGTTGTCGGTCAGTTCCTGGCCGGTGCACGAGGGCACGGCCGGGATGTCGTAGATCGGCTTGTCCGGGTACAGTTCCACGCACTGTCCGCCCACCGCGCCCAGCGAATCGATCACGTGGGCTTTGATTTCCAGCAGGCCGAGTTCGAAGACCTGGAACAGGCCGACCGGGCCGGCGCCGATGATGACGGCATCGGCTTCGATGACGCCAGGGGAAGTGACAGTGCTATTCATACGTGGTTTCCTGTTATTTCAATAATGGTTAGGCAACACCGGGCTGCGCGGCGGCTGTTGCCAGCGTTCGCGGAAGGCGCGGGCTGCCTCGCCAGACGGGCGTCTTAGCGTACCAGCAGGTGCAGTTTTTCTTTGACGTCCTTGAACTGGTCCGCTTCCGGCAGTGGAGCGATAGTCTTGGTAATCGAAGGCCAGTTGCGGGCGAGGTCGACGTTGATCTTGATGAATTGCTGCTGGTCGCCAGGCACGTCTTCTTCGGCGAAAATCGCGTTGACCGGGCATTCCGCCACGCACACGGCGCAGTCGATGCACTCGTCAGGGTCGATCGCGAGGAAGTTCGGGCCTTGGCGGAAACAATCTACCGGGCAAACATCGACGCAGTCCGTATAGCGGCAGCTGATGCAAGATTCGGTGACAACGTGGGTCATAACAGTCCTATCAATGTTGGTGTGCAGCGGCGTCGGCGGCGGTGGGATGGCCCGGCTAACCTCAGCAAAGCACTGTATTTTAAGGTAATTCGCTATTTCTCACAAATTGCGCTTATATACAATACCTATAAGCAAATGCGTTGCGGTGCGTGCGGGGAGGCCGCCGGGTCCGGCGCGGCCGGGCTGGCGCGCCGGGCGCGCAACTGGCATCATGGCGCCTTTTCTATCTTTGAGGATGCCGGATGGCTGATATCAACATCGTCCAGGCGCACCACCTGGCGCTGGAACCGGCCCGCGCGGCCGCCCAGCAAGTGGCCGACAAGCTGGCCGAGCAATTTGATCTGGAATGTGTGTGGGATGGCGATGTGCTGCGATTCGAGCGCAGCGGCGTCAGCGGATCGCTGAGCTTGTTGCCGGAAGAAGCGCGCCTGCATATCGCGCTGGGCTTCCTGTTCAGCGCGTTCTCGGCGCAGATCGAGGCCAAGGTGGCCGACAAGATGCGGCGCGTGTTCACCGCCGCATAAGCAACCCGGGGTCAAGTCTGACATTCGGACACGAGCTCTGCTGTAGCAATCGCTACGGCAGAGCACGTGTCCGAATGTCAGACTTCGTATATTGAGCATACCGCATCTCCATTGGATAATAAGGAGGTAGGTGCGGCCGGGCGGAGTGACGCTGATCAGACTTAGTGCCGTGGAGCACGTGGGTCAGATAGGTGCCTCTGCCTGTTTCATTTGATAAGTCCGAACGGTATCTTGGGCCATCGCGTCAACGCGTAAGCCTGCATACGAGGAAGGTCAAAAAATGGATACGATATACGCAGCGGTAGGTATTGATGTCAGCAAGAAGAAGTTGGATATTGCACTGCTGGTCAATGGGAAGACCAAGACCAAGGTGCTGGAAAATTCCATCGAAGGCCACCGAGCGTTACTCGATTGGCTGGGCAAATCCAAAGTGCCATTGTCTGCCTTGCATGTTTGCATGGAAGCGACCGGGGTCTATTCCGAGCCGGTGGCGCTTGCCTTGCACCAGG